>JAEEJI010000131.1 GCA_016281825.1 Muribaculaceae bacterium
AACCCTTCAAGCCGCAGTTCTTCCGTGAGATTACCACCGACGACATCCTCAAGCTGCTTGAGATACCGATGAAGCGCATCATCAAGTACAACGCCGAAAAGGCCGACAACTACATCGCCACCCTGCACGACCGCATCAAGGATATCGACGACAAACTCGCCCACCTGGTCGAGTACACCATCGACTGGTTCCTCGGACTTAAGGCGAAGTATGGCCACAAGTACCCGCGCAAGACCATCATCCGAGAGTTTGACAACATCGTCGCGTCGAAGGTCGCGGAGGCCAACGAGAAGCTGTACATCAATCGCACCGACGGTTTCATCGGTATCGGAGCCAGCATGAAGAAGGACGAGTTTGTCTGCCCATGCAGCGATATTGACGACATCATCATCTTCTACAAGGACGGCAAGTACAAAGTCATCAAGGTCGCAGACAAGATTTATGTGGGCAAGAACGTGCTCTACCTCAACGTGTTCAAGCGCAACGACTCCCGTACCATCTACAACGTCCTCTATCAGGACGGCAAGGGCGGTACCATCTACATGAAGCGCTTTGCCGTCACTGGCATCACCCGCGACCGCGAATATGACCTCACGCAAGGCAAGCCAGGCAGCAAGGTGGTGTGGTTCAGTGCCAATCCCAATGGCGAGGCCGAGGTGTTGCGCATCACCCTCAAGCCCAAGTTCCGCTTGAAGGTACTCCAGTTCGATGTCGACCTGGGCGAACTGTCCATCAAGGGTAAGACCACGCACGGAAACATGGTCACCAAGAACGAGGTACACCGCATTACGCTCAAGGAGCGCGGCGCGAGCACACTGGGTGACCGCGAGGTGTGGTTCGACCCCGACATCCTGCGCATCAACTACGAGGGCCATGGTCGCTCGCTGGGCTTGTTCGGCGGTGATGACCGCATCCTGGTCATCATGAAGACCGGCGACTTCTACACCACTACCAGCGAGGCAACCAACCACTACGACGAGGGCATCCTGCGCATTGAGAAGTATGTGGAGGGCAAGGTGTGGACCGCCATCGTCGACGATGCCGACCAGGGCTATCTCTACATCAAGCGTTGCACCCTTGAGGACAACAACAAGCGGCAACGCATGATTGGCGAGAACCCTGAGTCGCGGCTGCTGCACCTCAGCGATGAACCACTGCCGCGCTTTGAGGTGAAGTTTGGCGGTGACGATGCCGAGCGTGAGCCGCTCATCATCGATGCCGATGAGTTCATCGGCACCAAGAGCTTCAAGGCCAAGGGCAAGCGCATCAGCAACTACACCATCGAGTCGGTCACTGAGATTGAGCCGCGCGAGGTGCCACAGGACGAGCTGCCCGAGTCTGAGGACGATGAACCGTCATCTGACGAGCCCACCGATGAGGGCATCAGCCAGCAGCAGGTCATGGACCGCCTCACCGGCCAGCAACGCCTCTTTGAAGACAATTAATTTAAAACTTTTTCTTCGAATGCTCGAATATTCGAATGTTCGAATACCTCTATATGAATTTGAAACGGATTTATTTGTTGCTTGGTCTGCTGTTGGTGCAGATGACCGCATGGGCAAGTTCTGCAGTCGGCGATTCTGCCGCCGACGTGCAGCGGCCCGTGACCGCTTTGTTCACTGCCGAGGCGGGCTACGGCCGTATGCTGGACTCCTACCTGACGCCCATCACCTATACTGGATGGCACACTGGACTGGGCTTCGAACACAATCAGGCCTGCGGTTTCAACCCTGAACAGTGGCAGCGGCAGTTGTCAATGGGTGTCGTATATGACAATGTCGAGAACTCGGTGGGTAACAACACCATGCACCATTTGCGGGGCACGGCTCGTTGGGCATTGATGCGGCGATGGACCGGTGTGTTCACCCCCCGCCTTTCGCTCATGGGGGGCGGCATGACATGGCTGCAGGGCGGTATGATTTATAACGCCGCCAACAGCAACAACCCCGTCAGTGTCAAGGGGCATTGGACATTGGGCCTCCAGGGCATCGCGCAGTATGAATTGAAACTGGGGCGCGTGCCCGTCTATCTGCGCTATCAGGTAGCCTTGCCCGTAGTGGGCGTGTGGTTCTCGCCAGAATACGACGAGAGTTTTTACGAGATTTACCTGGGCAATGACAAGAATTTGGTGCAGCCGGGATGGTGGGGCAACCGCTTTGACCTCGACCATCAACTGACCGCCGACTTCCGTCTGGGCGGCACTATTCTGCGCATTGGCTATCACGGCATCATCGAACGCTCATGGGCCAATCACCTCAACACCCACATCACCACCCACGCCATCGTCATCGGCATTGGCGGGGAGTTTCTCTCACTCAAGCGGTGAGCATCCTTAATTCTTAATTGCCAAAGGTCTGCTTGATAGCTTGCCCCGGCTTCGCCGAAACGCAAGCGCTGCCTTTGGCGAGCTAAAGGTTCTTAATTCTTAATTCTTAATTAAAATAGATGTCTCGCTTCTCGCTTCTTGTTTCTTGTTTCTTGCTTCTTGCGCTCACGGCCTGTCACGATCAGCCGGAGTGGAACGATGATCCTTGGGGCAACTTTGACGCCCTGTGGACCATCATGGACGAGCATTATAGCTTCTTCGAGGAGAAAAATGTCGACTGGAATGAGGTGGGGCAGCGCTACCGCGCCAAACTCACCAAGGACATGACCTCGCAAGAACTGTTTGAGTTGTGTGGTGACATGCTCAAGGAACTGCGCGACGGGCACACCAACCTCATCGCTTCTCACGACGTGTCGCGCTACTGGATATGGGAACAGTACCCCGTCAACTACGATGAGCGTCTCATCGACGAGCACTACCTCAACTTCAACTACCGCCAGGCGTCGGGCATCAAATATGCCATCCTCGACAACAACTTCGGCTACATGCGCTACGAAAGCTTTACCGATGCCATCGGCGACGGCAATCTCGACCATGTGTTCACTTATCTGAGCACCTGCGACGGACTCATCATCGATGTGCGCAGTAATGGCGGTGGCTATCTCACCAATGTCGAGACCTTGGTAGGGCGCTTCATCGAGCAGCGCACTTTTGTCGGCTCCATCCAACACAAGACAGGTCCGGGACATCGCGACTTCAGCGACCCGTTTGACTACTACTTCGAGCCCACCAAGAACCACATTCACTACCAGCGGCCGGTCGTCGTGCTCGCCAACCGTGGCTCGTTCAGCGCGGCGAACAACTTCGTGTCGATTATGAGCGCGTTGCCACAGGTCACCATTGTAGGCGACACCACCGGTGGCGGCAGCGGACTGCCCTTTACCAGCGAATTGCCCAATGGCTGGCGCATCCGCTTCTCGTCATGCCCTATCACCGATGTCAACGGCCAGCCCACCGAGTTTGGCGTAGCCCCCGACGTCAAGGTTGACATGAGCGACGCCGACGCCGCCCAAGGCCTCGACACCATCCTCGAGACCGCCTTCTTGGTATTAAAACAACACCAAATCTAACTTTTATTGTGCTTTTGCCGCTTGTATTAAGGCGCGGAAGTAGGCGAGACCCTCGTTGAGCGACATGAAGCGGGCCTCGTCGTCCTCGTGGTGCAGGTGTTTGCGCACTGCGGTTTCGGGATGGTACTGCACGCCCAGCACCCAACGCTTGTCGGGGCGTTCAATGGCCTCAATCACTGTTATGCCGTCGTGTTCTGCCACACCGGTCACGCGCAGCGGTGTGCCTGTTACATCGCCCACCGCCTGGTGGTGCCATGATGGGGCGCCGTGGATAGTATCGGTGTGGACAATGCTCCACAACAACGACCTCCGATTGGTTACAACCACATCGTGGGGCGAATAGTGGCGGTTGCCCTCATAGTCATAGTTTGAGCGGTGAACATAGTGGTCGGTCTTTCCCAAACAAGTATAATAGGTCGGAAGGTCTTGAATCAGCGGAGCCCCCGACACGACCCCCAGCAATTGCATGCCGCGGCACAGCCCTAACACAGGGATGTCATGGTCCAAACAGTAGGCCATTGTCAAGTACTCTGACACATCGCGTGTGGCGTCGTGGTCGCCCTCTGCTTCCATGCCGTGCCAGGTCTGGGGCGTAGCAAATAGGGTGGGGCACACATCGCCGCCGCCCAGGAACACCACTGCCTGCACGCCTTGTAGTGCCTTTTCGGCATTGCTGCCATGCCAAGTATCGCGTTTCACCTGGTCGGCCCACGGCTGCTGCAGAATGCCGTGTTCGCCTAGATAGGCAGACGAGATGTTCTTGCCGTCGTAATCCCATCCTGCAGGGCGCAGTTGCTCAAGTATCACGGGCTCACCGCCAGCCGCGACAATACTGTGGATGATGCGATCATAGTTGTCGGCCGATCGTTGCCATGCGATGCCTACCCGCACAGGTTCAGTACCGCTCATCGCAGGTACCACCATCACCAGGCATAAGATAAATGCCAACCAATGCTTTGATATATACTGTCTTTCTTTCATACTACTTGTTCCCTAGTTTGACGACAATGATACTGTCAATGGCCTGGATGGAACCATGATAGGGATAGACTGGCATCGCCTGCACGCGTGGGTCGGCCTCCAGTTTTAACTGCTCGGGGTCGTCACGTCGTAAGATGGGGATGTCAAACCCAAGTTGGCGGATAATGAAATCACGTCGCGAGTAGACGTTGAGGAGTCTGACGGCGCCACGAATCTCATTGCGACCGAAGTCTTTATCACTGTTGTAGACCAACGCATCGGCATTACCCACTAGGGCCAGTTGGCTTGTGGAAGTAAGTTCGGGCATCAGTTTGATTTGCGTCACCACCCCGTTGTAAAATGCAAAGTTGTTCGTATTTTGGATTTCTACTTGCAGGTAGGTGCGGTTGTCAAAGTAGATATTGTTTAAGGTGATGCCTATCAGGCAGACGGCAAGTGTGTCGTATAGCCAATGTTTATGCCGATAGCGGACCATCAGCGCAACAGCCAGGATGTAGATGGCAACGAATGCGTAGACTGTGAGCGTGTTCCAGTGCCCGGGAGCGAGCAACAACCAGAACAGGTGGATGGTAGTAGGCAGGGCAATCAGCAACAAGGCTGCTTGCGCCACTACGCGCCCTACCGACCCTTGCTTCCATTGGCGAGACAGGATAAATGCCACAATCGTGACCATTAATACCAAGTGCAGCACGACAGACAAAGGGGTGTTAATCAAACCTAGTTTGCCATGAGTGAATAAGGCTACAAACTTGGTGAACACGCCCGTGATGTGTTCCCACCAGGGAAGTGGCTCGCCGGCTGATACAGCATAGTCCATGTGTGAGTTTGCCAAGCCACCCTTATAGGCGATTCCAGCCAAGGCTATTGCGAAATAAACCACTATGCCCACCAGCAAGTAAGCACCCACCCGCCGTGAGCTAGACATGATGTCATTGCGCGACAGGGGCTCCTTACGCAGCAATCGCAGGCTCAGCACGACAATCAACAGAGCAACGGCCAGGGTGATGTACACCTGATAGATGCTCAACGCCGCCACAAGGCAAGCGCAAGCGAGCCAGAAACGGTTTTTGCCTGGCTGCAGCACCAGATAGACCGATACGACGCAAAGCAGGATTGCCAAGGCGTAGGGTGTGCTGGTGAACATGAACAGGAAGATACTCGTGTGCACGGCACAAGTGATGATGACTGCCGGCAATAACACCTGCGCCAACCGTTGACGGATGTCAAACAGTTTGACAAGAACGACGAAGGTCACACTCATCAACAATAACGATGCCACGCCATGAAACCACGGCATAGAGAATGGCGGCAACAAGTAGGTGAGGATGGCCAGGCCCCAGCGTCCAGAAGAGATCGTCTGCCCATAGGTGAACAATGTGTCGTCAAAGGTCACCAACTTGTGCGACAAGAAAAACAAGTGCGCAGCCAGACCAGCAACAAAGGTCGAGACGAGACAATACTTGTTTGTCTCAATCCACTGCAGCAAATGGTTTATGCCCTTGTCTATTAGGCTTTTGCTCGATGATGTGGTGTTCAGTGGCTTCATTTTCAGTCGGTCATCTCTTCAAGGATGCGCTTAAGTTCCTCATCGGTAGCAGTGAGGCGTTGACGGCAGATGGCGAGCAACTCCTTACTGCGCTTGGTGTATTGGCTCAAGTGGTCGATACTGCAGGCAGGATCCTGCATTTTCTTGACTAGTTCCTCAAGCTCGGTAACTGCCTGGGTGTAAGTAATTTCTTCCATTCCTTCTTTTAATTAAGAATTGAGAATTAAGAATTAAGAATTAAGAATTATGAATTATGAATTATGAATTATGAATTAAGCATTGTGCATTGACTTCATCATCCCGCAAGTGGATGGTCACTGTATCCCCGTCATGCAGTTGGGCGGCATCGGTGACTATTTGGCTTCCACGTGATACAAGCGCATAGCCGCGTTTCAAAGTGTTTTGTGGTGAGAGCAGTGACACCTTGTCGGTGAATGCCTCCAACCGCATTTGTTGTCGCTCTAGTTGGTTGGCAATGGCGGTGCGTATCTTATCGACAGTATTACTCAACCGCGTGCGTTCGCCAGTGACACGACCGCTCACTGCTAATGGGATAGCATCTTTCAGGTGGTCTAAGCGTAGACGGCTGGTATCGATGATGCGGCGAGCCGCAGCAGGGATAAAACTGGTGTAGTAGGCCAACTGTTCGCGGGAATGCGCCACAATGTCCCGGGCGGTGGCAACAATGGTGGTCTGTAATTCGTTCAGACGAGCTAGTTCGTTAGTGCCGCGTCCTATTAGCCACTCGGCGGCTGCGGTCGGGGTTTTCACACGCATCGCTGCCACATAGTCAAGAACAGTAACATCACGATCATGTCCGATGCCCACAATGACTGGGAGAGCGAACATGGCGATGCGGCGTGCCAGGTCGTAATTGTCAAACCAGTTAAGGTCGGTCGTCGAGCCGCCACCGCGGATGATGACCACACAGTCAAACAAGTCAATGCGTTCTTCGATACGCTGCAATGCGTCAAGGATGCTAGGCACGGTACTCACGCCCTGCATCATTGCCTGGAACAGGCAGGTGTAGTATTTAAGTCCGTAGGGGTTATTGGACAACTGGTTCATAAAGTCGCCATAGCCAGCGGCACCTGCTGCCGAGATGATCGCTATGCGTTGAGGCACCTCGGGCCAAGGCAACT
>JAEEJI010000132.1 GCA_016281825.1 Muribaculaceae bacterium
AAGTTAGAGGGGGTGCCCGAAGGGCGGGGGCGTGTGTTGCCCAACCAAGCAGTAACAACACACTCCTCCGTCGCTTCGCGACACCTCCCCTAGCTTAGGGGAGGACTTGTGTATCAGCAACTTATTTTCATCGAACTCACGTCTAAAGGGGGGAAACCAGATTCTCTACCAGCCCGAAGCGATAAAAAACAACAATGTAGGGACGCGGCTCCAGCCACGTCCCTACATTATTCTACCTACTACCAGCCCGAAGGGCGGTCTACCAGTGAAACGGTCTACCAGCGCAGCGATCTACCAGCGCAGCGATCTACCAGCACAGCGATCTACCAGCCGAAGGCGGTCAGTCTGCCAGCGCAGCGGTCTTCAACTATTAAATTACTATAAATATAGGGTGGGGTGGGGGTGCGTTTGTGGTTTTTGCAGTACTTTTGTAGGTTATTTGCATAACTGCACTTTGAAGGCTGGTCGCTACATATTGCCACTGTTGCTCGTTGGGCTGATGCTGCTCAACTGTTCGTTGTCGTGGGCGCAGACGCGTTCGCGAGGCTTGCGGATGCATGGCGGTACGCCTACCGAACTCGTCGACTCGCTGGTGAGAATGGCGGGTGACTCGCTCACTCCCGACACCGCTACTCCGCCCAAGAGTGGGGCGAAAGAGCGCTTTGTCAAGCATAAGGTCGACCTGGACCATATTGTCAATTTCAGCTCCAAGGACTCCATCGTGATGTACGGCAAGAGCCGTGCCACCATCTACGGCTCGGGGCAGATAACCTACGGCGACATCAACCTCACGGCCGAACAGATTACCATGGACATGGACAGCACGCTGGTCCATGCCATCGGCGTGCCCGACTCGGTGGGCGAACTCCAGGGAAAGCCCGTCTTCAAGGACAACAGCGGTGAGTATGAGTCGCGCATCATGAACTACAACTTCAAGACGCAGAAGGGCTACATCACCGACATCATCACCGAGCAGGGAGAGGGATACCTCACTGGAGGCATCACCAAGAAGATGGAGAACGATGAGTACTACATCAAGGATGGACGCTACACCACATGCGACAATCACGAACACCCGCATTTCTACTTCCAACTCACCAAGGCCAAGGTCCGCCCCAAGCACAATGTGGTGACCGGGCCTGCCTATATGGTGCTCGAGGATCTGCCCTTGCCACTTGCCGTGCCCTTTGGTTTCTTCCCGTTCACCGAGAAATACAGCAGCGGTATTCTTTTCCCCACCTTTGGCGAGGACTACAACCGCGGCTTCTATGCCCGCAATGGCGGATATTACCTCGCCTTGAGCAAGCATTTTGACTTGGCGCTGACGGGCGAGATCTATACCCGCGGCTCATGGGGCGTAGCGGCACAGAGCAACTACGCCAAGCGGTACAAGTACCGCGGCAGTTTCAATATCAACTACCTCACTACCATCACAGGCAGCAAGGGCGACCCCGACTACAATAAGATGCACAACTTCCAGGTGAATTGGCACCACTCGCAGGATTCTAAGGCAAATCCGAACATGAATTTTTCGGCGAGCGTGAATTTTGCCACCAGCGGATACGCTCGAAACAGCCTGGACACATACTACACCAACGCCTTTACCGAGAACACCAAGAGCAGTTCGGTCAACTTTTCCTACAAGTTCCCGGGTACCAAGTGGAGTCTGTCGACCACGATGACCATCAACCAGCGTACAGCTGACTCGACACTGAGCGTGTCGTTCCCCAACTTCACCCTGACCATGTCGCAGACCGCGCCGTTCAAGCGCAAGCGTGTCGTGGGAGCAGAACGATGGTACGAAAAGATCAAGATGAGTTACTCGGGCCGCTTCCAGAATTCGCTCACCGCCAAGCAGAACGAGTTCTTCCACAAGAACCTTGCCAAGGATTGGCGCAACGGCATGATGCACACCATACCCATCAATGCCACCTTCAACGTGTTCAAGTACATTAACCTCACACCATCGATCACACTCAATGACCGCATGTATACCAGCAAGATTCGGCGGCAGTGGGACCCCAATGCCAGTGCTGAGGTGCTTGACACGACCTATAGTTTCTACAATGTCTTCGACTTTAACTTCTCCGTGTCGCTTAACACCAAGATCTACGGCTTTTGGAAACCTCTGAAAATCTTTGGTGACAAGTTGCAGACAGTGCGCCACGTGCTCACGCCGACCATCTCGTTCACCGCCGCCCCGAACTTTGGCGCTCCATTCTGGGGCTATTGGGGGAGCTATGACTATACCGATGCCAACGGCAACCAGCAGCGGCGCAAGTACAGCTACTACCAGCATGGCATGTTCGGCAATGCCCCCGGTGACCGTAGCGGATACCTCTCGTTCACGCTGGCAAACAACCTGGAGGCGAAGGTGAAAAGCGACCAGGACAGTACGGGCTACAAAAAAATATCACTCATTGAGAACCTGTCGTTGAGCCAAAGTTACAACATGGTGGCCGACTCGTTGCGGTGGAGCAACCTCTCGACCAGCATCCTCTTGCGACTGTTCAAGGGATTCAATCTCAACCTCAGTGCCACTTGGGATGTGTATAAGTATGGCCTGAACGAGTATGGCAATCCCGTGCGAATCAACAAGTTGCGACTGTTTCATGGTGGTGGCTGGGGACGATTGGCGAGTACGGGCACGTCGTTTAGTTACTCCATCAACAACAACACCTTCAAGCGTAAGAAGAAGGACTCGAACAAGAGCGATACCTCGACGAGCAGCCAGGCTCGTAACGATAACCTTAACAGTGACGACGAGAGCAATTCGCGTGGTAACGAGGCACCCTCCGACATCCAGCTGACCGACGAGGGCTATGCCAAATGGGAGTGCCCGTGGAACCTAGGCTTCAGCTACTCGGTGAACTACGGCTATGGCACCTTCAACAAGGAGAAGATGGAGTACAACGGCAAGTTCACACACTCGTTGAGCTTCAACGGCAACATCCGGCCCACCAAGAACTGGAATCTCTCGTTCTCGGCTAGTTACGACTTTGAGAACCGCAAGATAGCCTACATGAACTGCAACATCTCGCGAACAATGCACTGTTTCACGATGACGGCAAGTTTTGTTCCGGTCGGACCCTATAAAAGCTATAACTTCCACATCGCCGTCAACTCGAGCATCCTCCAGGATGTCAAGTACGACAAGCGCTCCAGCTACTCCAACGGCATCACGTGGGACTAAGTTAAGGCCTCACCCCCACCCCCTCTCCAGAGGGAGAGGGGAGCTTTGTAACCCTAAAATCGTACTCCCCTCTCCCCCCGGAGAGGGGTTGGGGGAGAGGCTGTTAATTCTTAATTCATTTAAATTCTTAATCTTATGAAAAAATCATTACTTTTCATTCTCGTTTTGGCAGTCTCTCTGTGTGCGGCAGCTAACTCCCACACTTTGAGCATGCCTTCTGGCAAAGCACCCGCCAAGGTGGATATCATCACCGAGCAGCCCGAGGGCGAGGTTGTCACTTATGCCCGCTCGGGTGAGTACATGACTGTGAGCCTCTATGGCTACATCACTGACCAACAGTCCGGTCAGCTGAAAATCGTTTATGACGCTGACGGAACGACAGTTTATATCAAAGACCCCTTGTGCTACGGCGAGGGTCAAGGCGTATGGGTCAAAGGCGAACTAAGCGAGGATGGCAAGACCATCTCGGTGCCTCTGGGACAGTATGTTGCCTACAATGAGGAATATGACTATGGCTTGATTCTGTCATGGGGCGCAACCGAAGCCATTGACTTGGGTGACGACTTCTATTGGGTCATGTTTACTCCCGAGGACAACGTCGAGGCAGTGACCTATGCAGTGGATGCCGAACAAGGTACCATCAGCATGGTGGGTTCGGAAGGCGACGCCTTTGCCGAAGAGCCCAACAACTGGAATGCCCTGGGGCTCGCTGGCGTATGGAGCGATGACCTGAGTGTGGCAACCATTGAGTGGAAGACAGTGTGGACAGCGATGTCCGATGCTGTAGCGATTGCTCCTGCCAATCCCGAGGCTACAGAATTCTTCGATTGTGGTGATGAGAGCGGTTACACCCGTTTTGATTTCAACATCAATCTGCAGGATGTCGATGGCAATCCGCTCAATTCAGACAATGTGACTTACAGCATCTTCACCGACAATGACCAACTGTTCGTCTTTGACTACGACACCTACGGCCCCAACAATGGTTTTGATCAGGACATGACCGAGATTCCTTATGGCTTCAGCGGTTATGACTTCTATCTGCGTCGCGTTTACTTCTATCGCACCAACGAGGGCGACAATCCGTTCTTCAACTGGCGTATCGGCATCCAGGTACACAACACCGTCGATGGTGTGCGCAACTCGTCAGATATCGTCTATCTTGAGGTATATCCCAATCCCTATAACGGCATTGAGGGCCTCCAGACCACCAAGACGGTGACCAGCGAGCGCTACTACAACTTGGCAGGACAAGCGGTGACCAACCCCACCGGCATCGCCATCAAGGTGACAACCTACAGCGACGGCACCACCACAACCACCAAGGTAGTCAAGTAACCCCCATCGCTTAGAGAAAAACAGAGGCGCAGCTCATTTTCCCCGAGGTTGCGCCTCTTTTAAGCCCCGTCCTCGGGTCTTATAGGGTCTAGAAAAGTTAATCGCTGAAAGCGAAAAGCCCCGTCAGGGGCTTGTAGGGTCTAGGCAGGGGTGCAGCGTAGCGGAACCCCTGTAACTAGGCAGGGAAATTAGTCGCTGAAAGCGACAAATCTGAGTAACCGAGGGTGGAGCGCTAGCGACAAAGCCCCATTAGGGGCGATGAAGGGTCTAGGCAGGGGTGCAGCGTAGCGGAACCCCTGTAAAGGAATTGGTTTGTGTCGCTGAAAGCGACTAATCTGAGTAACCGGGGGTGGAGCGAAGTGACAAAGCCCCATTAGGGGCGATGAAGGGTCTAGGCAGGGGTGGAGCATAGCGGAACCCCTGTAATGGAATCGTAATAACAAATCAAGCCCCGTTAGGGGCGGCAGAAAACAAACAAATATGGCAAATACCTACGTACAAAACTACATCCATCTCGTCTTCCACGTGAAGCCCAAAACAACATCACTGCTGAATGATGACACTGAACGCATCTTTCAGTATATCGGTGGTATTGTTAAGCAGTTAGGAGGCATCTTGATTGAGATTGGTGGCATGCCCGACCATGTTCACATATTGACATCTCTGCCCAAAACCATGGCGCTGGCTGATTTCATGCGGACAATCAAAGCTGAAAGCAGTAAATGGATAAAGACGTTGAATCCATATTATGGTGGTTTTGCATGGCAAGAAGGGTATGGTGCTATTTCGGTCAGCGCCTCCGTGCTGCAAAACGTAGTACAATATATTCGTAATCAGGCAGAGCATCATAAGAAATTGACATTCTTGGATGAGTATAAAATGTTTTTAAAAGCATATGGGATAGAGTATGATGAGCGCTTTTTACCAGGGTGATTGTTCTGTCGCCCCTAGCGGGGCTTGTAGGGGTGAGAATGCCGGAAACAGGGGTTCCGCTGTCGCTCCACCCCTGCCTAGACCCTCGTTGCCCCTAGCGGGGCTGCGGTTTCTGGTATCAACGCTGCTACTAGTGGTTGCATTATCAGCCCAGCCACAAAATAATTCTCCATTCTCCATTCTCAATTCTCAATTATTTGAAGGCGACCTCCTCTTTGTGGCGCAGGCCGAGGGCAATGCAATCACCGAGGTCACGCAGGGGGTGGATGGACTCGACATTGACCATGTCGCCATCCTGCACCGCATTGGCGGTGACCATGGGCCGCTTTACGCCCTCGAGGCTATTCCGCAGCAGGGCGTAGTGCTCACACCCATTGACTCGCTTCTGGCGCGCGAGCAGGGTGCTACCTTCGTGATTGCACACGTGGATGGTATTGATGCAGCGACCTCGGTGAGCAATGCCCTGTGCTATGTAGGCAAACCCTACGACGACCTCTTCCTGCCAGGCGACAGCGCCATCTACTGCAGCGAACTGGTGCAGATATGTTATGTTGACACCGCCGGAAATCCAGTCTTTGGCACTATTCCCATGTCGTTCCACGACGCATCGGGTCGCATCCTCGACCACTGGGCCGAGTTCTACCGCAACCACGGCATGACCGTCCCCGAAGGCTTCCCCGGCACCAACCCCGGCCAACTCTCCCGTCACCCCAAAATGTTAAAAATTGTATATTTGGAAAAATAATTCTCAATTCTCAACAAAAAACTGAAGACTGATAACTGATAACTGAAAACTTTGTCGTACCTTTGCCCCGCAATTTTGCAAACATCCTATATAATTTTATCGTAATGTACTTAGATTCAGAGAAAAAGAAAGAGATCTTTGGAACGTACGGTGCCAGCAATACTGATACTGGGTCTCCCGAGGCGCA
>JAEEJI010000133.1 GCA_016281825.1 Muribaculaceae bacterium
GGTGTGTATCGCATAGAAGCAGAGGGTATGCTCGCCGTCTATGTCGCGCACCGCCAGCAGATTAGTGGCACCCATCTCCTCGACAAAGTTCTCGCCCAAAGGCGTGGTGAGCAATTTGCGTTGTTCATTTTCGAGCATCGGTCCAAATGTCTCGGGAATGTCGTTGAGTCGCTTCACCTCGGTCACCGGTTCGATGTCGAGGCCCATTTGGGTGAGGAAAGCAAAGTCGTTGGTCTTGGCCTTGGCTGCCTGTTCAGGAGCCTTGTCGCCACTCGTTGTGGTGGCATTGCAGGCGGTGAGCATCACCGCCACGGCAGCCATTGTGATCAGCATTCGTTTCATATCTTTTTCTCTAGTAGTTCAGCAATGCTCTATTTTCAATTGCCAAAGGTCTGCTTGATAGCTTGCCCCGGCTTCGCCGATGCGCAAGCGCAGACTTCGGCGAGCTGATGGTTCTCAATTCACAATTAAAAGCACTATTCTGGTTCCCAATCGGCGGTGAGTTGCTTGAGGTATTGCTGGGCGGCCTTGTCGGTCATCTGCTCGATGGCCTTGTCCAGGTCACTCTTAGATAAATAGGAGTAGGCGACACTTTTACACAAGTGATTGACAATCATGTTGCTACGGTCACGATTCTTGTAAATCCACTGAAACAACGCGTCGGCATTTGATCCGAAGAATTCAGCCACCGCCTCAGTAACGATGTAACCAGTATCATCGGCATATTTTTGGTCGCCAAGCGACTGCTTCATTTTGCCGGCCAAGTCATTGAGTTGGTCGATGCGCGTGGCATCTGAAATGGGCAGACGCGAGAGGTCATGTATTGCCACCCATGACTCATACTCCTTGTTGATTGTCCCTTGGCGCCTGACTTCTTTACGCTCGTCTAATGTCATGTGCCCCTTGTCATCGACGCTATAGGTCTCCAGTGTCTGCACGAGCCAGTTCACCTTGGTGGGCTCGCGTCTGCCATCATCGCTGTTGGGGTCGCGCTTCCAGTCGGCCTCCTTGACTGTCTTGTCGAGTGTGAACACACCAGGCTCGGTGAACTTGAGATCAATATTGGTCATCTGCGCTCGGCCTTGGGTGTAGTCTTCATTTTCCTCGATGTCGCTGAACTCGTCCATGTCGCCCAGTTGCATGAAGTCGGTGATATGGCCATCCTTGTCATAGATGCCCATCATCTGTAGGCTTGCATCATCGCCAGTCTCCCAGCCATAAAGCAGCATGGTGTAGCCATCGGGCAGCGCCTTGGCTGCAGTGATGTAGTATCTGCCGTCATAGATGTCCCCGCCTTCGAGAAACTGTGCCATGGGCAGGAGTTTGAGGACCTGGTCTTCGTTCAGTTCGATGAAGTCAACAGAAAACTCCCACACGTTGTTGATGATGTTGAGGTTGCTCACATCGAGTCCCATTGCGGTGAGGAAGCCCAGGTCAGGTTTTTCGGGTGCTGCGGCAGCGGGTGCAGCCTGGTCAGTTGTATTGGTGCTTGCGCCATTGGCATTGCACGCCACGAGCGGCATCATCATAAGTGCCGCCAACAGGAATAGATGTCTTATTTTCATAGGTTTTTCATTATTGCGATTTATCAACAACAATCTATAATCTATAATCTGTAATCTACCCCACCGCATCGCGTGGTCCCCATTGTGCGGTAAGCTCTTCGAGATACTTCTGGGCATCCTTGTTCCTCATCTGCTCTATCGCCTTGACCAGGGTATACTTGTTGCGCCAACCATTGGCAAAGATTTGTTCGAAGTGCTCGACAATCAGGTTCTTCTTGTTGCGATTATTGTAAATCCATTGCAACAGGGTCTGGGGATTACTATCGAAGTACTCAGCCACCACCTGTTGGATGTGATAGCTCGGGTCTTCGTCATAGCCTCCACGCCCCAACTGCTCATACAAGTCATTGGCCATTTTGCTGAGGCATTCGATGCGATTGGGGTCACTTGCCGGAAGGTGTCCCAGATTGCCGATTGCATTCCACCGCTTGAAGTCAGGATCAATGTCGCCTTGGCGCTTGACTTCCTTCTCGTCCACCAACGTGATGCGTCCCTGGCCATCAATGTCATAGTTGTTCAGTGTCTGCACCAGCCAATGGACCTTGGTGAAATTGCTGGGCAAAGACTCTTCCTCACTGGGGGGACGCTTCCAGTCGGCCACCATGATGGTTTTGTCTATAGAAAACTCATTGGGCGATGAGAACTTCATGAAGGTTTTGACAACCTGTGCCTTGCCCTGCGTCATCTCGTCATTACACTCGATGGTCATGAACTCATCACAGTTGCCCAGTTGCATGAAGTCAGTAAGGTTACCATTCTTGTCATATATACCCATCAAGTCGGTGCCAGAGTCACCATACTCAACACCGTAGAGCAGCATGGTATACCCCCCGGGCAACGCCCTAGCACCCTCCAGGTAGTAGCCACCTTCGACTTCCCCTTCATTCAAGTTTTGAACCATAGGCAGGAGTTTGAACACTTGCTCGTCTTCCAGTGGTACATATTCTTGTATCGCACTGAAGTCGAAGTTGTCACCCACTGTGCCAAGTTTGCTCGCGTCCACGCCCAGTTTCTTGACAAAACCCAGGTCGGGTTTTGCCGGTGCGGCAGCGGGTGCCGCTTGGTCGCCAGCGTTGCTACTTGTTCCACTGGCATTGCATGCCACGAGCGGCATCAGCGCAAGTGCCGCCAACAGTAAGAGATTTTTCATTTTCATTGTATGATTGTTTTTGATTTAATTATACTCGATTGCGGTCGGATTGCAAATCCGACCGAACGGGGTCACAATGATTCTATTCGTCACTTGATTTCCACTCGCGCGTGAGGTCGTAGACATAGTCTTGAGCAGGAGTGTCTTCCATCTCCTCAATGACTTGATTCAACATCGACTTGTCAAGCCATCCGTAGACGAAGGCTTGCTTCAGGTGCTCGACAATCATGTTCGGGGTGTTGCGGTTCTTGTAAATCCACATCAGCATTCCCTCGGGATTGCCGGCATAGCATTCACCCGCCACCATGCCTACCATGTAAGGCATGTCCTCGAGATAGGCTTCACTACCCTGCTTCTTGATCCGGTCGTTGATGGCGTTGTTCAGGCGGTCGATGCGATCGGGTGTGCTCATAGGCAACATGTACAGGTCATCAAACGCAGAATCATCGTCAGCAGGTACGTTCCCTTCGCGCTTGACCTCTTTTTGCTCGACGAGCGTCATGTGTCCCTTGTTGTCGACCGTGTAACGCTTGACGGTCTGGACGAGCCACTTCAGATCGGTGAGTTCGCTGTAGCCACCTTCCTCTTCTCTGACCCAAGAGCCTTCCTTATCAGTTCGGTCCAGGACAAACTCGCTGGGCGAGGGGAATGTAATCTCGGTGGTGGTGGCTTCGGCTGTGCCTTTCGTATATTCATCATCTGCCTCCCCGATAATGAAAGCATCATAATTGCCCAACTGCATATAGTCGGTAAGCTTGCCGTCCTTATCGTAAATGGCCAGCAACTCGTTCGAGGCATCATCACCCGTCTCAATGCCGTAGAGCAACATCGTGAAGCCTCCTGCCAGCGCCTTGGCGCCCTTGATGTAATGATCTTGAATGAATTCATCGGCATTCATGTAAGCTTTCATCGGCAAGAGTTTGCGTATTTGGTCCTCATTGAGGTCAGCGACATCAAAATTCTCGTTCTTGTGTTCGATGTCACGTATTCTCTCCACATCGACTCCCATGTTTTTCAGGAAGGTCAAGTCCAAGGGCAGGTTGTTGCCAGTTGCTGAGGCCTCGGCAGCAGTCTCGGCCTTGTTCTCGTTGCCAGAAGCGTTGCATGCAACGAGCGGCATCAACGCAAGTGCCGCCAACAGTAGGAGATTTCTCATTTTCATCGTGTTATTGTTTATGGGATAATAATTTGCAGTTACAATCACATTATATATTGGCTACAAAAATAGTAAAAGTTTTTGTTTTTTCGTCTATTCTCAGTAAAAAATTCGCCAATTTTTTACTAACTTTGCCGCTGAAATTGAAAAAATACATGAGTAATCTGTCCAATCAAACTGGCAACATCCATATTGAGCGTCCTGAATTGTGGACGCTAGAGCTGGCGCTGCATGAGCGGGTGCTGCGCTATATGCTCTTCGACCGTGAGCAGTCCAACTCGCTGATTGTTGGCGAGATTCCGCTTGATTTATCAGGTGATGGTTCACTCAACGCCTTGGAGAATGCTGTCTACGACAACGCCGCACTGCTTGATGACTATGGGCAGGTACGCCTGTTGGTCGACACGCCCCACTTCCTCTTCCTTCCATCCACAGTCAACGACGAGAGCGAA
>JAEEJI010000134.1 GCA_016281825.1 Muribaculaceae bacterium
AACACATTTAACCCACATTTTGTTCCACTACGCGCCATGGCGCGTCCCTACAAATTGTCTGGAAACATTGCCTCCATGGCGCGTTCCTAAACCCTGGCCAACCCAAAAGGGCTACAAAGCAAGCCCATTATTTATGAACTTGATGTTTTTGCTTGACATTCAATGAATTGTGAGTGTTTAAAAATATTTATCGGACAACAATAGTTCGGTATTAGAAAATGCATGCTTGACTGGTGGGATAGCGGGGTTGAGTGATTAAGTGATTAAGGTTGATGGAAGAAAAAAGCCGGTTTATTATTTTGCCGTTTTTCTTGTATGTATTATCTTTGTGGCAAAGTCCTTAAAAAGGTTCAATAATTACATGTCTATTAATCAATAAAGAACGATTCAATATGAAGACATTTTTATCTCTATTTATGATGGCCCTGCTCACGACAACTGCGTGGGCTGGAACAACCGTGGAACTTGATTTCACCACTGGTTATACCGACCAGCAAGAAATCACCACGGTCACAAAAAACGGGGTGACCCTAACCTTTGACAAGGGTACCAACACCAACCCTCCCAGGTGGTACAACAGTGGCTCGGCCGTGCGCTTGTATGCCGGTAGCACGCTTACCATTGAAGCCGCCGGCATCAGCAAGGTGGAATTTACATTTAATGGCAACAGCAACTTGAGTGCCAATGCGGGCACATATGAGAGCGGTGTCTGGACTGGCAGTGCCAACAGCATCGTCTTTACGCAAGGAGGCACTTCGGGGCACGTGAAAATACAGAAAGTGGCTGTCACATTCGCTGGCGACCCCGACGCCTTGTATGCTCCCAACGTGCTGCTGAACGACGCGCCGCCTAAGCCCGTGTACACGACCGATGATCTGCCGCTGGTGCTTTCCTTTGTGAGTAACAACGGTACGGAAATCCCCACCGGACAATACTCGCTGATGGAAGATCCCGACAACGAGGGATTCTCTAACGTGGCTTATGATTTCGAACTCAACCTGGGTAACGACGCGACACTTGACCTTAAGTATGGTTCCAACAAACTCAGTGTGCGTGAGGTTCTCAACTGGCTCTACGAAGATGAGACTGTTTCGCCCTGGGGCTCTATCACTTTCATCTTGAAAGAACCGACTCCGGTCATCAGCAGTGTGGCAGAGTTCAACGGCCTGGCCGACAACACGGAAGTGACTTTCGGTGAAAACCTCACCGTCGTGGGACAAATGGATGTTTACCTCTATGCCCAAGACGCTGAAAAGGGTATTCTCATCTATGGCGCGGGCCAACCCACCTACCAGTTAGGCGACATCATCCCCGCTGGATTCACCGGCAAGAAGACCACCTACAAGGGGGCGCCCGAGATGATCAATCCATCCGGTTTGCAAGAAGCCACCCAGAATGAGCCCCCGATGCCTCTTGAACTCACCCCATCGGAGGTTACACTCGAAAACTTTGGCCGCTATGCCGCTATCCGTGGCGCCACCATCGATGGCACCACCATCACGGCCAGTGGCGAAACGGTGACCTTGTATAACCGTTTCGGCGTCGAGATTCCCTCAACGGGAACCGTTTTCGACATCTATGGTGTGGTTGGCTATTACAACAATGCGCAGTTCATGCCGCTGCAGTATGTCGATGTGTCGCCTCAACCCATTCTCACTGTGGCCATTTCACCCGTGCCCGCCGAGGGGCAGGTCTTCATCGAGCCTGTGCAAGTGACCATCACCTGCAACAGAGACAATGCGCAGGTTTCCTACATGATCGACGACGTCATGCAGCCTTACACCGAGCCCTTCACTATCTATGAGAGCGCCACGGTGAAAGCCATTGCCAATGCCGACAATGGCGCTATTGCCGAGGCCACCCAGACTTACACCATTGATTTGCCCGACATGGATGTGACCTTCACGCCTGCCGCCGGCACCTACACCACAGCGCAGAACGTGAAACTGAACATCACCAACGCCTTTGGCGATGTGACGGTTCGCTACACCCTGAACGACGGTGCACAGTGGAATGATTACACCGACAATGGCATCGACGTGACCGAGAGCGCCACGCTCAAAGTGGCTGTGACCGATGCGCGCAACACGACACAGGAGTTCACCGCTGAGTATGTTATCAACCTGCCCGAACCGCTGCCCGACAGCGGCACGGCAACCATCGTGTTCGGTGACTATGGCACCGACAGCAATGCAACGGTCACCTCCGACGACCTCCTGAACTATATCACTGAAGGCGCCCAGTATGTGGCCGACGCAACCGGCATCAACAAGGTTTACAAGGGCATTACCGGCCTCAAGTTCAGTTCCAGTTCAGTCAACGGCACGCTCACGCTCAACTTCACCGAGGCGTTCCCCAATGTGACCAAGGTGGACGTCAAAGCAAAGGCATGGGTCAACAACACCTCAGGCAACATGGACGCCGCCAAGATTAATGGCGTAGAACTCACTGGCGAATTTGCCGACTACACCATCATGGAGGATGTAGACGAACTCGCTTCACTCACACTCAGCGCCACCAAGCGCGCCTATGTGAAGAGCATAACCATCACTTGGGGCGTAGAACCCGTGGTGAAGAATGTGGTCAACTATACAGTTCCCGAAAACTGTGAGATGAGCGTGGCTCTGGCCGACGGCACACCTGTGGTGGCGGGTGAGACCGAGGTTGAAGAAGGCGCTCAGGTGGTGATGACCATCGTCCCTGACGAGGGTTACGAAGTGACTACGGTAAAGGTGACCGAGGTGGCCACCGAGCCCGTTACTGGTGACGGCGCTCCCCGCCGCGCAGCTGGCGACGAGGTGGCAGTGACCGCTGGCGAAACAGCCAACACCTACGTCTTCAACATGCCGGCCAATGGAGTGAATGTGACGGTGAGCGTCGACGAGATTGGCACCATCACAGCCGTCACCGACCTCAACACAACCCGTCCCAAGAGCGGACAGCGTTACAACCTCATGGGTCAGCCCGTAGGCAACGACTACAAGGGCATCGTCATCGAGAACGGCAAGAAACGAGTGATTAAGTGAGAGCAACGCCATGCTTGCATGAGCATTGCCGAACGTGAACGAGTTAGAGCGAAGGCTCAACATCATTGTGAGATAAAGCACAAATCGTTGTCTTTCACGCCTAAGAGCGGTTACCGTACTTCTGCAGTACGATAACCGCTTTTTGTATGCAACATGCTCGCGCAGGGCCAGTGGTGTGGGTTGTAGGGCCTCGCCTTGGCGTGGCCACGCGAGCCAGCGGCGAGCACGACGGCCGCATCACACCGCCAACCGATGTGTCGTGAACTTTGGCGGCTCAAAAGCCCTTCTCATTCGGCAAAATTCTCAGTTTTTTTTAGGAATTTCAGCCATTTGGAAATTGCCATGTAAAAAATTAAACTTACCTTTGCATTTCAGAATTATCCGAATGTGTTTTAAAACCATAAAGCGTATGAAAAAATCATTACTGTTATTGATGACCCTGTTTGCCAGCCTCACGGCATGGGCAGGGGATGTGAACCTCACTGAGGACACAAACGAGGCCGAAGGCACGGCGGCTCGCTGGTTCGTGACCATGCCAGCAGGCACCGAAGAGAACCATCTTACGCTCAGCGATGCCTCCATCACCACCTTCAAGGTGTATGACGACGGCGGCAAGGACGGCAACTACAGCAACGCCTGCAGGAGCCGACTCATCATCACAGCCCCCGAAGGCTATTCAATCCAGCTGTCTGGCCGCATTAAGACGGAGAGAGGTTGGGATAAACTGACGGTCTATGACGGCGACGGCACAAGCACCACCAAACTGCTCAATGAAGTAAGCGGCAACACCTCTGAATGGTTGGCCATCGATCAAGTCAGAAGCAGTGGCCAAAGCATGACGTTTTACTTCTACTCCGATAATAGCAGCGTCTACGAGGGTTTTGACCTGACCGTGGAACTCTTCGACCCCACCGAAAAGCGTGCCATTACCGTTAACTCCGCCGACAACGGAAGCATGGAGAGCAACAAGACAGAGGCCGTGATTGAAGAAGTGGTCACACTGACTGCCACGCCCAGTGAGGGTTATGTGCTCAGCGGCCTCAGCGTGAAGGATGCAAATATGAATGATGTGGCAGTAGATTGGATCACCTATCTCAATACCGCCACCTTTATCATGCCCGCCTCGGCTGTCAGCGTCACACCGACATTCACTGAGGCGACCAGCGATGCGCCCTACATCAACATGCCATATGTTGGCACAAAGAATATCACCATCCCTGAGGGCTTGATGTCGTTGAAAGTTTATGATGATGGTGGCAAAGATGGCAACTTAACTCCGAATAGCTTTGGCTACCTCGTTCTGACTGCTCCCGAGGGCTATAATCTCAAAGTTTCGGGCACCATCACTGCCGGAGGTACAAACACAAGTGACCAAGTGACTGTCTATAACGGTATTGACAAAACCGCACCGAAACTCATCGACAATGCCCAAAGCTCCAGTTGGTATCGTACGACCGATATCCCCACTGCAACCAGCACTGGGCAGAGCATCATGATTTGGTTCGTAGGCGGCTGGGATGGCTGCAAAGGTCTCGACCTGACAGTGGACCTCGTCAGCACCAGCACCGAGTATGGCATCACCGTCTACAACCCCGACGAGGGCGGCACAGTCACGCCCGACGTAGATGCTGCCGTGGTGAACCAGACCGTCACCCTCACCGCCTCACCCGATGAGGGTTATGTGGTCACCGACCTTGTCGTGACCGACATCAACAGCAACCTCTTGGACGTGACCGACATGAAATGGTACACTGGTACGAACACCGCCACCTTCACCATGCCTGCCTCGACAGTCTCCGTCACCCCCACGTTCTCCGACGACCTGACGAGCCTCTTCATCGACATGCCCAAGACTGGCATGAAAAACGCCATCATACCCGAGAGCGTCGCATCGTTCAAAGTATATGACAATGGCGGCTCGGAAGGCGATTACAGCTTTGCCTGCGATGGAACCCTCGTGATGACCGCTCCCGCAGGTTACAGGCTCCAACTTTCGGGCAACATCATGACTTCGCAAGAAGATTATCTTACGGTCTATGACGGCAACAGCGCCAGTGGCACCAAGCTGCTCGATGCTGCTATGAGCGACGATTACTACGAATGGACGACCATCGCCACGCTCACCAGCACCGGACAGAGCCTGACGCTCTACTTCTATTCAGATGATTCGGCAGGCCTCACCGACGGCCTCGACCTCACCGTGACGCTTGTGCCTGAGAGCTACGCCATCAGCCTGCCTGAGTCGTTTGAGCACGGCACGGTGACTGCCAACAAGGAGACAGCTGCCGTGGGCGAGACCGTGACGCTGACGGTGACGCCCGACGACGGCTATGAGTTGGAAAACCTCACCGTGACCACTGTTGACACTGAGCCGAGTGGCGCACCTATGTTGCGTTTGAGCGGCGGCACTGTAGAACTCACACCGGGCGACAACGGCACCTACACCTTCGCCATGCCCGCAGCTCCCGTGACCGTGAGCGCCACCTTCAAGGATACCATCATCACTGAAGTTGTCAACATCAACGCTGCCGACTGCAAGCGCGGCCAGCGTTACAACATCATGGGTCAGCCCGTGGCTGATTACTACAAGGGCATCGTCATCGAGGACGGCAAGAAACGAGTGATTAAGTGAGAGCAACGCCTTGCTAGCATGAGCATTGCCGAACGTGAATGAGTTTGAGCGAAGGCTCAACGTAATCGTGAAGTAAGACTTCAACGTCTTTTACGGCATCGAGCGGTTGGTTTACCTTACAGTAAATCAACCGCTTAACTTATGGCCATATCACCACAAAACTGGTGCAAGCCGAGTGAGGATTTCCAGTTGCGGGCGGTCACCGACCGAAGAAGCGTGACCCTCGCCACCTTCCAAGTGCTTTACCTCGAGCAGCACTTCACTGGCGACATCGAGGAGTTCCTGCGGAACAATTTTCTCACCACCATGGCGGCGAAACTCACCTCGCCAAAGGCTACGGAGTTCCTGCATTTCTTCATCGAAGCGAA
>JAEEJI010000135.1 GCA_016281825.1 Muribaculaceae bacterium
CTATGCCAAGGTCATCAACCTCGACGCCGAGGCCGAGCCTGACATCTACAACGCCATTCGTCGCGACGCATTGCTCGAGAATGTCACGGTCGATGAGAATGGAAAGATTGACTTCGCCGACAAGAGCGTCACCGAGAACACCCGCGTGAGCTATCCCATCTACCACATCAAGAACATCCAGCGCCCCTACAGCCATGGCCCCGCCGCCAAGCAGGTGATTTTCTTGAGTGCTGATGCCTTCGGTGTGTTGCCTCCCGTGTCGATTCTCGACAGCGAGCAAACCAAGTACTATTTCTTGAGTGGCTTCACCGCCAAGTTGGCTGGTACTGAGCGCGGCATCACCGAGCCTACCCCGACCTTCAGCGCATGCTTCGGCCAGGCGTTCCTCGAGCTGCATCCCACCAAATATGCCGATGAGCTCGTTAAGCGCATGGAGAAGAGTGGCGCCAAGGCTTATCTGGTCAACACCGGCTGGAACGGCACAGGCAAGCGTATCTCGATTCGCGACACCCGCGGCATTATCGATGCCATCCTCAACCACAGCATCGACAAGGCTCCGACCAAGGTCATTCCGTTCTTCAACTTTGTCGTGCCCACTGAGCTTGAGGGCGTTGACACCGGCATCCTTGATCCACGCGACACCTATGCCGATCCCGCACAGTGGGAGGAGAAGGCACGCGACCTGGCTAGCCGCTTCATCAAGAACTTTGTCAAGTATGAGGACAACCCCGCCGGCAAGGCTCTGGTAGCCGCTGGCCCGCAACTCTAATTCGCATTACTTGATAACGCATCCCTAGCGAGCGGGGCAACATTTCGTTGCCTCGCTCGTTCTTATTTAATGTTAATAAATTGGTGGGGTTGCAAGTTTTATTGTAATTTTGCGAGTTATTCTAGAAAAACAAAGAAAAGCAATATGAAGAAGTACAATCTGATTAACAACACGCTGGGATGGCTCGTATTCCTAGTTGCTGCAGTTACTTATCTGCTCACCATCGAGCCTACTGCCAGTTTCTGGGATTGCCCGGAGTTTATCGCACAAGGTTTCAAGAGCGAGATTGGCCATCCGCCCGGCAACCCCATCTTTATCCTCACGGCGCGTTTCGCCACCCTTTTCGCTGGTGGCGATGTGACGGCTGTCGCCAAGTGCGTCAATGCCATGTCGGCGCTGCTGAGTGCAGCGACCATCTTGTTGCTGTTCTGGACCATCACACACCTGGTTAAGAAACTCGTTGTCCGTGAGGGTGAGGAAGACCAGATGACGCTGACGCAGTACCTGGTAGTGATGGGTAGCGGCATAGCCGGCGCCTTGGCATACACTTGGAGCGACACCTTCTGGTTCAGTGCTGTCGAGGCCGAGGTCTACGCCTTCTCGTCGTTCTGCACCGCCTTGGTGTTCTGGCTCATCCTCAAGTGGGAGAACCGCGCCGACGAGCCCGACAGTGACCGTTGGTTAATCCTGATTGCCTACATCTTCGGCGTGTCACTGGGCGTGCACCTGCTCAACCTGCTGTGCATCCCCGCCATCGCCTTGGTGTTCTACTACCGCAAGTTCAAAAACACCAGTGCCAAGGGCTCTATCATCACGCTGCTTGTCTCGTTCGCTATCATCGTAGCCATCCTTTACGGACTGGAGCCTGGCTTTGTCGAGATGGCTCAGAAGTTTGACCTCTTTGCCGTCAACACCATGGGCATGTCGTTCAACTCAGGTGTGGTCATCTATGCCATCGTGCTCATTGCAGCCCTGGCCTGGAACATTTGGGAAATCTATAAAGACAAGAGCGACCTTCGCATTAAGATCTCGTTTGCCTTGGCAATCGTGCTCTCGGGCATGTTGCTGTTGGGTGACAGCTGGTGGTTGCCGATTCTGTTGCTTATCGCGTTGTGCGTATTTCTGTTCAAGTACTGCAAAGCGATTCCGCGCCGCATCATGGCAAACATCTCGTTGAGCATCCTGGTCATTTTCATTGGTTTCGCTAGCTATGGTGTCATCATTATCCGCAGTAACGCCAACACACCTCTTGACGAGAACTCACCCAACAACACCTTTGCTTTGGCCAAGTACCTCAGCCGCGAGCAGTACGGTGAGACCCCACTGCTCTATGGCCGCACGGTGTTCAGTCAAGTGGTTTACCAAGAACAGGCCAACGGCACGATGAAGCCATTGGTAAAGGATGGGCCCATGCAGTATGCCGAGGAGGTGAAGCAGAGCCCCGATGATCCCGACCACTACAAGGAATTGGGCTATAAGAAGAACTACCAGTTCGCTCCCGAGCAGAACATGGTATTCCCACGCATCCACAGCGAGGCCCACGCCCAACAGTACCAAGACTGGCTGGGCATGGAAGGCACCGAGGTGATGGCTACCACTCGTCTCGACCGCGACGGCAACAGCGCCGGCAAGGAACCGGCCATCAAGCCTACAGTGATTGAAAACATCCGCTTCTTCATTGACTACCAGCTGAACTATATGTACTGGCGTTACTTCATGTGGAACTTCGCCGGTCGCCAGAACGACATCCAGGGCATGGGCGAGATAACCCAGGGTAACTGGATTTCGGGTATTCCGTTCATCGACAACCCGCGTCTAGGCGACCAGAGTTTACTGCCTGACGATCTGGGCAAGGGCAACAAGGGTCACAATGTGTTCTACTTGCTTCCGTTGTTGCTGGGCATTATCGGTCTTTTGTGGCAAGCTTATCGCGGCAAGCGCGGCATCGAGCAGTTCTGGGTGGTGTTCTTCCTGTTCTTCATGACGGGCATCGCCATCGTGCTCTACCTGAACCAGACACCGAGTCAACCGCGTGAGCGTGACTATGCATACGCCGGCTCGTTCTATGCCTACGCCATCTGGATTGGTTTGGGCGTGGCTGGCCTATGGCGTGGCATCTTGGCGCTAATGGCCAAGAAGGACAAGAAGAGTGGTGAGCGTGAGGAATTGGGCGGCACCAGCAAGGGGCTGGCAGTCGCCGGTCTGGCGGCATTGGTGGGTCTGCTTGTTCCCATCCAGATGGTGAGCCAGACGTGGGATGACCACGACCGCAGCGGACGAACCGCCGCTCGCGACTTTGGTATGAACTATCTGGCGAGCATCGACAAGGACGGCATCATCTTCACCAACGGTGACAACGACACTTTCCCCTTGTGGTATGCACAGGAGGTGGAGGGTTACCGCACAGATGTGCGTGTGGTGAACCTGAGTTACCTGTCCACCGACTGGTACATCGCCCAGATGCAGCGTGCAGCCTACGACAGCAAGCCGCTGCCCATGCAGGCAACCAATCTGACCTTCGCCTATGACAACCGCCAGTTCAACTACTTCATCACGCCCGACACCAGTGTTCGCATGCCGGTGATTGACGCGCTGAAGCACCTGTACAGCAACGAGAACACCAACAATGCCTACGGCATGAGCGAGATTCGCTATCCGCTGTGCTTCATCCCCGTGAATGCCGATGAGGCAGTCGCTGCCGGTATTGTACCTGCCGAGCGCAAGGACATGTGTCAGGAGACCATTGATCTGGACCTGACCAAACTGGGCAGTGGCATGACTTCGAGCCAAGTGATGAGTCTCGACTTCATCGCTTCATCAATCGCTGAGGGTTGGAAGCGTCCGTGTTACTTTGCCATGACCGTTCCCGAGAGCTACTACCTGGGATTGGTACCTTATATGCAGAATACGGGTATGGCTTATCAGATTACGCCCATTAAGACCGACATGAGCTATCGTGGCGACATTCCTTGTAACACCGACAAGATGTATGAGAACGTAATGACTAAGTTCCAATGGGGCGGGCTTGACAAGGCCAAGCCAGGCAGTCTCTATCTGGATGAGACAATCCGCCGCATGGTCACCACCACGCGCACTACGCTGGTCAGTCTGGCTGAGACGCTTATTGAAGAGGGTCGCACGGCACAGACTGGCTTGGAGGCTGGAAACGCCAACTTCCTGGGCAAGGATGCCAAGAGCTATGCAGCTGACCGCTTCACCAAGGCACGCAAGGTGCTTGACCTGATGATGGAGAAGTTGCCCGCCAAGGCCTCACCTTATGCCATTCAGATGGGTCAGCACATCGCGATGGCCTATGCTGCACTAGGCGACTATGGTAATGATGAGCAAGCCAAACAGAAAGCCATCAAGCTGCTGGAAGAGGAGATTTTGCGATATAGCGACTATTGCCGCTACTACCAGTCGCTCAGCCCCAGCAACTATGCGCGCATCACCAATGCCGACCGGTTCATCAACGAGCGGTATCTACCATCCTTGTTTGCCGACTATTCAAACCGCGTTGACCAAAACAAGGTGGAAGAACTGGCCAAGAAGGTACAAGCCCGTGGCGTGAACCTCGACCGCATCTTCGGCGCTCAGCAATAAGCTATAAGCTGATTAACTTGCGGGTGACATGGGAAAGTCGCCCCTACCATTCGTTTGTTAATTGTGCATTAAATAGAAAAACGTGCTCGTCGAACGCCCGCCGCTGCTTTATCGCATGCTATTTCCTGAGACCGTGTGGCGCATCCACAAACGCGAACACACGGTCTACCTCACCTTTGACGATGGCCCCATTCCCGAGGTCACACCATGGGTGCTAGACACGCTTGACCATTATGGCATCAAGGCGACCTTCTTCTGCGTTGGCGACAATGTGGCGCGCAGTCCTGAACTGTTCGCTGAAATCAAGCGGCGCGGGCACAGCGTGGGCAACCACACGATGAACCACCTGCAGGGCGCCAAGGTGACAACCCGTCGCTACTTGCTCAACGTGTTCCATGCCCACGAACTCATCGACAGTCCGCTGTTCCGCCCGCCTCATGGCTTGTTGCGTTGGGCACAGAGCAAGGTTTTGCGCTCACGGTTCACCATCATCATGTATGACTTGGTGACCCGTGACTACAGCAAGAAACTAACGCCTGAACAGGTGTTGGACAACGTCAAGCGCTATGCCCGCAATGGCTCCATCATCGTTTTCCACGACTCACTCAAGGCCGAAAAGAACCTACGCTATGCACTGCCCCACGCCATCGAGTGGCTACAGTCCCAAGGCTACAAGTTTGACCGCATCGGTCCTCCCCAGCAATAAGTTACAACCACTCTGTGATTGTGCATTATGAATTATGCATTATGCATTAAAGAAAAGGCTCGTGCACTGGGGTTTGATGCTTGTGGCATCGCCCTTGCACACCGCGTCGATGATGAGGCAGCGAGTCGTTATGCTCAATGGTTAGCGCAGGGCCGCAATGGCTGTATGGAATGGGCAGCACGGCACTGCGACCTGCGCGATAATCCCGAAAGGCTGTTGCCCAGTGCCAAGTCGGTCGTGGTGGTGGCGATGAACTATTACCCGCCACGCCTGCAACCCGCTGACGCACCGCAGTTTGCCTATTATGCCTATGGCCGTGATTACCATGAGGTCATTAAACGACGGTTGTGGCAACTGGCGGCATTCATCGAACAGATGGCTCCTTGCCAGACGCGCTGCTGCGTCGACTCGGCACCCATCCGCGAGCGTTACTGGGCGCAGCAAGCAGGACTGGGCTTCATCGGACTGAACAACGCCCTCATCCTACCCGAACGAGGTTCATACTATTTCCTGGGAGTCCTTCTTACCACCCTCGAACTGGAGCCTGACACGCCCTGCACCCTGACCTGTGGCGAGTGCTGTGCCTGCATCGCTGCCTGTCCGTCGGGTGCGCTCAGCGGCGACGGGGCGGTCGATGCCCGCCGATGCCTGTCGTGCCTTACCATCGAGCACCACGGCGAGTTGCCCGACTGGGTCGCTGGCGTACTGGGCAATCGCGTGTTCGGCTGCGACGAGTGCCAGAAGTGCTGTCCCCATAACCGCCACGCCAGTCCCACAACGGTCGCCGAACTGCATCCCACCGACGATTTCCTGTCGCTGACCTACGAGCACATCGCCCACATGAATCAATCTGAGTTCAGCCGTCTCTTTAGCCATAGTGCCGTCCGCCGCACCAAGCTCGCCGGCCTCCAACGCAATCTGTCATACATTAAAAACCATTAAACCCGAATCGACCTAATGACCGATTCAGGTTCAATTCTGCCGCAAATAGAAGAAAAATCATATACGGGTATCGAGGTGGAGGATTTGCTGGACGAGCATCATGTCGCGAATGTCGCGGCGCGGGACATCCATGTCATCATACTCCTTGTTGGCACTGCGCAGGGTCACCAGCTGTGGGTCATCGTTGCGACGCACATACTTGATAAGACGGTAGTCATCGAGCAACACGACATATATCTGTCCCCAGAAGATGTGCTGAAGGCTGGTGAGCTCACGGATGGCGACATAGTCACCGTTGCAGATGACGGGCTTCATCGAGTCTCCACTGACCTTGACGATACGGCAGTTCTTGTCCATGCCGGGCAGGTCAATCCACCCGACAATCTGGTCGTCGGTGAACATAAGCGAGCGTGGCATGGAGCCAGCGGTGACATCGATGTCATAGACGGGCGTGCCTTGGCCGACTGTCGCGGCAGACACGACATTGACGGTCGGGGTGGTAATTTGCTTGGCGAACGGAAGGTCGGTGCCCTCCTCAAGCCACTGCTTTGACACGCCCAAATTGACCACGATGCGGTTGATCAGTGCCGTACTGATGGGAAGACGGCCGTTGAGATACTTCGACAGATTGGAGGTATCGATGTCGATTTTCTGGGCGAACTCCACCTGCTTGTAGTGCAGTTCGTGCATCAGATATTTGATGCGTTCTATGATTTCGTTGTCGTTCATGAGGATCAAGATAAGAAAGACATTTAATTATCACGAATTTGAGAATTTTAGAATTCTTGTTTCGCGTCATTTGCGGTTGAATAGCATTCGATGCAAAGTTACCACTTCTTTGGTAATTGACCAAATTTTTCACCCAAAATTTGAAAGAAATTTTGAAAAATAACAAGTTTGGGCATGAAAAAGGAAACCCCACAGAAAATTCTTAATTGAAAAAGGTTCTTAATTATTTTCTTAATTTTAAATTCTTAATTAAAAGTTGTACCTTTGCATGATTTTTTGATTTTTAGTAACAAGAAGCGAGAAACGAGCTGCAAGAGACAGATAGCTAAAGAGAAGCAAGAAACAAGAGACAAGAAGCAAGATTTCTTAATTCTTAATTCGTATAGTCTAAGACCTAAACTCTAAGGCCTAAGGTCTAATTCTCAATTCTCGATTCTCCATTGTCAATTAAATAAAGATGGAATATAATTTTCGCGAGATTGAACAGAAGTGGCAACAGTGGTGGCGCAACAACCGCGTCTACCAGACCGAGATAGACCACAACCGACCCAAGTTTTATGTGCTGGATATGTTCCCCTATCCTTCGGGAGCAGGTCTGCATGTAGGTCACCCGCTGGGCTACATTGCTAGCGACATCTATGCACGCTACAAACGCCTGCAGGGCTTCAACGTGCTGCACCCCATGGGCTATGATGCCTACGGTCTGCCAGCCGAGCAGTATGCCATCCAGACGGGTCAGCACCCCGAGGTGACCACTGTCAAGAACATTGCCCGCTATCGCGAGCAGCTCGACAAAATCGGGTTCTGCTATGACTGGAACCGCGAGGTGCGCACCTGCGACCCTAAGTACTACAAGTGGACCCAGTGGGCGTTCTTGCAGATGTACAAGAGCTATTACAACACCGGCATTGAGAAGGCATGCCCCATCGAGGAGCTGATTGCCCACTTTGAGCAGTACGGCACTGATGGCTGCAATGCCCACACCAACTCCACCGAGTCGTTCACCGCCGAGCAGTGGAACGCCATGAGCAAGGTCGAGAAGGAGAACGTGCTGATGAACTACCGCATCGCCTATCGCGGCAACACCATGGTCAACTGGTGTCCCGCACTGGGCACAGTACTCGCCAACGACGAGGTGAGCGAGGGCGTGAGTGTGCGCGGCGGATACCCTGTGGAGCAGAAGATGATGAGCCAGTGGTGCTTGCGCGTGAGTGCCTATGCACCCCGCCTGCTGCGCGATCTGGACACCATCGAGTGGACCGATAGCATCAAGGAGACCCAGCGCAACTGGATTGGTTACAGCGAGGGCGCCGAGATGAACTTTGAGGTCGCAGGCACCGGCAAGAGCCTGCTTATCTTCACCACCCGTGCCGACACCATCTTCGGCGTGACCTTCATGGTGCTCGCCCCCGAGAGCGTCTATGTTGACGAGGTGGTCACCCCCGAGCAGCGCCAGTCAGTAGACAACTACCTCGATGAGGTGAAGCACAAGACCGAGCGCGAGCGCATGATAGAGAAGAAAGTGAGCGGTGTGTTCACCGGCTCCTACGCCATCAATCCCGTCACCGGCAAGGAAATTCCCATCTATGTCAGCGACTATGTACTGGCGGGCTACGGCACGGGCGCCATCATGGCTGTGCCGGCTCACGACAGCCGCGACTCCGCTTTCGCACGCCACTGCGACCTGCCCATCATCCCGCAGGTCGAGGGTGCCGACGTAACCGAGGAGAGTTTC
>JAEEJI010000136.1 GCA_016281825.1 Muribaculaceae bacterium
ACTCCCCCGTGCAAACAGTATTATTTCATAGCACCATTTTTGGTCCCATCCACAGCCGTAGGCTAGGGATTTCGTTAGGCGTGAACTTGATGCCCAACGATGGCAAAATTTGTTCATTTGACTGCCTCTACTGTGAGGCGGGTTTTAACGCCCAGGGCCCCGGCACAACGGGCATTCCAACGCGTGAGGCTGTCAAGCGCCAACTCAAGGCGAAACTTGAAGCCATGAAGGCCGATGGCTCGGGGTTGGATGTCATCACCTTTTCGGGCAATGGCGAACCCACGTTGCACCCGCACTTTAAGGAGGTGGTTCACGACGTGATGATGTTGCGTGACCGCTACTATCCTGACGCAAAGGTGAGCGTGCTCAGTAATTCGACCATGGCAGGTCGGCCCGAAGTGGCCGAGGCGTTGAAGCAGGTAGACAACAACATCCTCAAACTCGACTCGGCCATCGCTGCTACCCTGCGTGTCATCAATCGTCCGCAGTCGCCCAACCTGCTCCCCACAGGAGTCATAGAGGATCTCAAACAGTTCAGCGGACAATGCATCGTCCAGACGATGATGCTGCGCGGCGAGTGGGAGGGGAAACCCTTTGACAACACCACCGACGCCGAGGTCGAGGCGCTCATTGAGGCCTACAAGGCCATCCAGCCGCGTGAGGTGATGCTCTATTCACTTGACCGAAAGACGCCAGCCGACCACCTGGTCAAGATTGAGCATGACGAGTTGCAGGCCATCGGCGACCGCATCGCCACTGCCACCGGCATCCCCGTCCAGGTCAACTGACAAAACCTGTCAACAAGATGAAAGTGAAGTTGACATGGCGGCTGGTGGCCGCATTGCTGCTGGGTCTGGTGGGATACTACATTGTTTTCCAGGCGTTCTATAACCAGATCGCTTTTAAGACTGTATTCCCATATGACAATTTTGCCGACATGATGGTTGGAGTATTCTACAATTTCACTCCCACTTTCCTGCAGTCGGTGTTCATCACTGCCGTCATCTTTCGCCCCACCAAGATACAGCACATAGGGCTAAAGATTGCTATCGATGCTCTACTGGTAATTGTCATGCTCATCATTTTCAATTTCGCTTATACACGTCTGATGGATGCTCATGTCGACTGGGGCGGCAGCGCTTTCAATGCCATCTTTGTATTCCTGGGTGTTGAGACCACATTCTATGTGCTCAATTTCAAGAGTAGCATGCGTGAGGCAGAGACTCAGAAGCAACTGGCCCTGCAATATCGCTATGACGCACTCAAAGCACAAGTCAACCCACACTTTCTGTTCAACTCTCTCAACATCCTCTATTCGCTCATCGACATCGACCAGCAGAAGAGCCGTGAGTTTGTGATGTCGCTCTCGCAGATGTATCGTTACATCATGTCGCAGCAGAACCGCGACACAGTGCCACTGCGTGACGAGATGGGTTTCCTGCACAACTACGTCGACATCTTGATGAAACGCTACCGCGACCAACTGACCGTGGACATCAGCGGTGAGGACAAAATTGCCAATCAGCAGTTGGTGCCCTACACCCTGCAACTGCTCATTGAGAATGTGACCAAGCACAACATCATCTCGACACGTCATCCCATGACCGTGAGCATCACTATCGGCACCGAGGATGTGACAGTGAGCAACCCCATACAACCCAAGGCCAGCGAGAGTCCATCACATGTGGGGTTGCGCTATCTCACCGAGTTGTATCAGGCTCACGAAAAGGAGTTTGTCGTCACTAACGATGGTACCACCTTCACAGCAACAGTGCCATTCCTCTAAGAATTATAGAATAAGGTGAAACATGGCAAGTCGCGCTGGTCACAATTCTTAATTGTAAATTATAAACTCTTAATTATCAGGCCGTGAACTATATCATCATCGAGAATGAGGCTTTCGCCCTCGAAAACCTAAAACATACCGTGGCGCGATTGCGTCCACACTACCACTTGATGTTCACCGCCGAGAGCATCGAGGACTCGATCGAGTATCTACTCGGCAAGCCCGACATTGACCTCATCTTCATGGACATCGAACTGGTGGATGGCAACTGCTTCGAGATTTTCCGTCAAGTCAAGGTCGAGACACCCGTCATCTTCACCACAGCCTACGATGACTTTGCCATTCAAGCCTTTCAGGTAGACAGTATTGACTACCTGCTCAAGCCCATCGGCGATGAGGCTCTGGGCGCAGCCCTCGACAAGTTGGAACGCCTCACCAGCAAGCAAACCACTGCACCCGACTATACCTCACTACTGCGCCAAATGCTGCAACCTGCCAACCGCCAACGCATCTTGCTCAGCAGCGGAGACAACTACAGTTATGCCATGATTGACGATGTGGCTTACTTCCTGAGCGAGGACAAATACGTCTACGCCTACTTGCGATCGGGCCAGCGACGCATGACCGAGTTCCGCAACTTGGCCGAAGTCGAAGAGATTCTCGACTCCTCACATTTCTTTCTTGTAGCACGCAACATCATCGCCAGCATTGAGTCAATCGGCAAGGTGAGCAAGTACTTCAATGGCCGCCTCAAGGTCGAGGTCCAAGCAGGTACCGACCGTCAAGAAGCCGTGGTGAGTGCCGCTCGTCGCCAGCCCTTCCTCGACTGGCTGGGAGGCAAATAGCCTCATATAATTCATTCCAAAAATAGCACAATTCGTTCCGCCAATTCCACAATTGGCGGGATGATGACTTGTATGCCTGTGCGTATGACCGTAATTTAGCGGTCGGAATTCAAAGATAGGCATGAAAGATAGCAACCATATCAACCCACAACCGAAGGCGCACGTTTTCATCATTGAGGACGAGTACTATGCTGCAGTCGAACTCAAACACACGCTGAGCCAGTTGCGACCTAACTATGTGATTGTGGGGCAAGTTGAGGATGTGGAAGGGGCAATCGACTTCCTGTCTAGCCACCATGTTGATCTCATCGTGGCCGACATCCGCCTGAGCGATGGGTATAGTTTCGAGGCCTTAGACCAATTGCGCCTCACCGATGTGCCCATCATCTTCACCACTGCCTACACACAGTATCGCGAACGTGCCCACAACTACTGCATGGTTGATTTTCTGCTTAAGCCCATTGCCGCCGATGCGCTTCAACAAGCCCTTGAAAGATTTGAGACCGAAACAAATAAAACGAATGTTTAATATTTTAAAACAAACAATTATGACTAAAACAGTACTAAACCGACTCGTCGTGCTGGTGTGCGTCATGCTGATGGGACTGGCCGCCAAGGCACAGACAGCTCAGTACCTGATTGTGACGTTGCAAGACGAGACAAAGACACTCTTCGCGCTTGCCGAGAAACCTGTAGTCACGCTCACCGATGGCATCTTCAAAGCCGAGTCTTCTTCCCAGGTCATTGAGGTCGCCCTGGCCGATGTGCTCAACTACACATTCAGCGATCAAGCTCCTTACACCGACATTGACCAAGTAAAGACCGATGCCACCAAGCCTGTGATTGAGGCTGGGAATGCTCACTTTGAGAATCTGAATCCAGGAACCGTAGTCAACATCTTTACCGTCGATGGCCGACGTGTAGGATCGGCAATAGCAAATGCTACAGGCACAGTTGACATCAGCTTCAAGGGCATGGCCTCAGGTGTATACATCCTGGCCACCCCAACTGCTAGTTACAAAATCTACAATCGCTAACCCATTTAAACAAATAAGACAATGAAAAAGATATTTCTCGCGCTGATGGCCGTCGCTGGCCTCGCCACCTGTGCCCAAGCACAGACCACCTATAACATGAACGTCCGCCTCAACGACGGCACCATAGTAACCTATGCCGCCGATGATGTAGCCGAAGTCACATTC
>JAEEJI010000137.1 GCA_016281825.1 Muribaculaceae bacterium
CTCGCTGCTCCACAACCTGGTCTGACCATCGATGACCATCGAGGCATTCATGTTGCGCGTGTAGGGTGCCGAGAGGCTGGGGACACCGGCAGTCCAATTGTAATAGCCTTCGCCCTCGGAGTTAAGTTTGACTTGCTCGGGGTCGAGTTTCGCCATGTCGCCGCGTTGCACCGCGACGCCATTGATGGTGGTGGGCTCGGCGACAATGAGCGCAGCCTCGCCCAGCTCGTTACCAAAGGTGATGACCGAGTCGCGAAGCAAGTCAGTGTACAACTCTCCTGTGGCACTCTTGTCGTAATTGCGGTACGGCTCGTATGCTCGTACCTTGAAGGTATAGTTCCTACCTAGTTGGAAGATGGGATAGCCGTAGTTGTAGGTTACCTCATGGGTGTCCTCATTGTAGGAGTAGATGGGAAGGTTGATGTCCACACCAGCATCGCGCACAGTGAGGGTGTCGGTACCGAAGGCACCGGCAGGAAGTCCCATCTGGGTGATCTCAATCACCGGGTTGCTGCGATAGGTGAGCATCAGCTTCTTGTTGCACTTGAACAATGGCAAGGGTTCTTTCGTGGCGGTGTAAACGGTGTCGGGGAAAATGGTGTCTTTGGGGTTGGTGAGGTTGATGGCGGGGATGTTCATGAACCGCTCGTTGTTGTTCAACTCAGCATTGTTCGGGAACTTCACGCTATGAACCATGTATCTAATGGGTGGCACCTTGGCACTGAACTCACCAGTATTCTCATCGGTGGTGATATAGATGTACTTCACATCGTCAACGCTACCACCGGCACGATAGGCAGTGCTGTTGATGTCGGTCGACGCGCTAGCCACAGCCACGTCCTCGGCATTGGGAACCCACTCGATGGTCGTGCCTTGCACCTGTTGCACGGCATTGAGCATACGCTGCGGGTGGTCGAGGGGCGTCAAGGCGATCACAGCCTTGCCAATGGTGTTCTCGCTTACACCATAACCTAGAGGCTTCTGGCCCTCAGTGTTTCCACCGGTAACGCGGCCAGCAAAGATGACGAGAGTATTGTCATAGAAGTCCAGATGGGTATCGGCAAGGAACTCATAGGTCTCGTTCTCGGCGACAGGATAGCGGCCGGCACCCTCAAAGGTGTGGCCGTCGCGGCGAGCCTCGATATAGTGGCTGCCGATGGGCACTGAAATCTCATACTCACCATTGGCATTGCTATAGATGAGCTTGTCGTTCTTGTTGCAGGGGATACCGTCTACATAGAAGCTCACGCTGTCGACAGGAATGGTAGTGCCGCTGTAGCGGATGGTGCCGCTCACTTTGAAACTCGACACGTCGGTAAAGTCGACATTGTTGATGGTAAGCGATGAGCCGCCGATGAAGGCCGAACGGCTGGTGGGTGAGAAGGAATGAATGCCCTTGGAGGGATAAACACTGTAACGTGTTCCGCTGCCTGTGAACGGAATGCAGCGAATCTCATACTCGCCCTTGTCGTTGGTGATGCCGTAAGACGATAACTGCGCCTCGGAGGGGATCAAGTCGCTTGGCCGCGTGTTGGACCCCAAGGTGACGTGATTGCCGTTGGGAACACCATTGGTCAACGAAATGTCGAACGCATATTCCTCGAGGCCTTCGTCAAAGTTGATGTACGCCTTCAGACCTTCGGTCTCGCCGCTGATGATGCGGTCCACATCAGTGAGGATTTCCTTACTGGTGAGGGCGCGGTTCCACACACGTATCTCGTCAACATTGCCGCGGAAATCGGGGAACAATGCCCAATTGTTGCCGTCAACCATATTTAAAACGAGGCTCATGTTCTTGAATTGCGGTCCGAAGTTGCCAGCCCAACTGCGATTGTCTCGGGCCTCAATCATATATCGGATGGTTGCCGTTCCGGGAAGAACCTCAAACTGGGTGGTATACTCCTTCCATTCATTCTGCACCGACAGGTCGTCACAAATGGTTGCCGTACCCAGTTCATTCTTGGCAGCATCCATCATGGTTGCGGTGACACGAGCATTACGTGATCCCCAGGGCGAACGCATGCTGACCGAACCTATGACAGTAGAGCCGACGATGGATTCCGATACAGAAACGTCCTTATAGGCAGTAGAATATTCGTAACTTGTACAGAAGGAATCATCACGAATGATCCACTGTTTTGTGGCATTAGCATCCAGCGTCCAGCCATCGAATGAACTACCATTCTCGTTGAGCAGGTAACTAGAGCCGTCTTCGTTGCCCGTTGAGGGGGAAGGTTGGATGGCGAGGGTCTCGTCGAAAACGGCATTCTTGTTGCCAGCAATATAAGCTTTGATATAATTGGCATCACTCATCACTGACAACTGCGAGTAGTCGTTGGCGGGAATGGAACCAATCACGTCATTGCCAAACTTGACGTCAAACATGTCATCGTTGCTGTTGTAGTTCAACATCAGCGACTTGGGTAACTCCATGAGCGTCATCGTTTCGCTGGTGCGGTCGGGACGCACGTAGAACTGCAGCGTGAATGGCTTGGCGGGCGAGACAATTTCACCCAGGTTGGTGAAAGTAATAGCGTTGCCTTCATCAAGCACACTGCGACTGTGGGCCGACTGACCGCTCATGGGGTCGCTCTCGCGTGACAGGGTCACACGCACATCATTCACGGCAGTGCCTGTGTCAAACTGTACGCGGCCGTTGATTACACCCGCTGACTGCGCAAAGCCAATGTCGCTCATCGCATTGCTGATGACATGCGCCTCGTTGTCGCAGTCGGGAGCGTAAGCCACGACGCGATATTCGTAGTAGCGACCCGGCTCGGTGGTGTTATCGGTGTAGGAATAGTTGGCGAGTGTACCCTCTTGCTCGTGGATTAACAGCCATTCACCGCCACCCACAAAGCGGCGTTGCACCTCGAAGAGTGTGGGCTGCGTGCCAACTTGCTTCGCACGCCATTTCACGATCACATCATTGCCGCCTGTTCCCTTGGTGGCGCTCATCGAAGTGACCGTTGTTCCGTCAAGCACATGACCATAGACGGTGTCGCTGTAGCAATGCACTTTGTTGCTAGCAAGGTCAAGCTGAAGGTAATAGCCATAGGTTGAGCAAGGCGATTCGGGCTTCTCGTCGGTAAAGCTGGCCTTGCCAGCGCTACGCGGCACAACCACATCCAGGTAATTGCGGGTGATGGTGCCGTTGGGCTCTATGCGGTGAACCTTGAAGTTGAGGTCGTTCTCGGCCTTGGGTATGTTGCCGAATTCCCAATCCATCTTGATGTTGTCGGTCACCGAAGCATCTTGGATAAGGTGCAAAGGGATGATAGGAACAGTGTTGGTACAAACCTCGGCGGCATGAACTACAGTGAGGGGCTCGGGGTCGCTAGGGATGTCTACATTGCCCCACGAGTTTAATTTCTTGAATACCTCATAACGGTAATATTTGCCTATGCCCATGCCGCGAGAGGCATTGTCAGTGAAGTTCTTGTTTTTAGTGGTGCCGTCGAGTTCGCGGTTGCCTATGTAGTTGCCCAGCTCATCAAGCTCGGTACGATAAATCTGGAACTCGCCGTCGCTGCTTGAACCCACACCATCCCATGACAGGTACATCGTTCCCTCAACCTGGTTGTGCGATGCTTTGAGGTTGCTAATGGTGTTGTTGTACTCGCTGAACGTCGTCTCATTCTCGTTGAGGTTCAACGACACATCACGACCATTGTATTTGTAGGTAATCGTGGTGTTTCTCAAGACATCAACATTAAAGACTTTGTTGGTAGGCACATTCAACTCAAGCGATCCATTGCCACGACCCGTAACACTGAAGTTGCCTGTGCTGTAGCTCTTGCCATCGGCCATCACGGTGACCTTGTAGTTGCTCTTGTAAGTGAAGTTGCTCACATTGTTGCCCTGCGAACTGGGCAGCCAATTATTGTCGGCAGTCACTTTTACCTTGTCTGGAGAATTCCATCCAACATTGGCAGGGCGACATTGAGCAAAATCCATCTCTAAGCCTCGAAGATAACGCGCATGGATTGTGAAGCTATAGTCCGTTTCCCAAGGCCAGAAGTTGTCTTGCTTATAGTAAGTGTCATTCTCAATCTGTATGGCGGTGACATTATCAAGGCCCTTTTGGTTGGGAGTATAGCGGAACGACATCCAGTCGTTAGCCATCTCGCCCTCGCCAATCACGCCATAGGTATAGTCCGTCTGCGTGAAGTTCCCGCCCTTGGGCCACTCACCAATCTTGTAGAGCGTGCCTGTGCGGGTCATCACATAGAACGACTGCGAGCTGCCATTCCTGTCATAGCCCTTGGGTTGCCCATAGTGGTATCTGAACTTGATTTTAATGGTTGGATACTGAATGGAGAGTTTGCCATCATGCTCACTCTCGAAGCCACGGAAATTGTTCATCCCGGTGTTTTCGTCAATGCCAGTGCACCAGCTGTAGCTCTTGCCATGACTCACACTGGCGACATAGACGTTGCACCAGTAGGAGCCGCCTCCAGGGTCACTATAGTAAGCGCTGATAGCAAACATCGACATTGGTGCTAACAATGTGACTAACACCAGAAGGATCTGGATGATAAATCTTTTCATTCTTTATGGTTGTTAAATTGTTAAATTTCAAACAATTAAGGAGAGTAGGTACAACTTTGCACTCCTCTCTGAGAGTAGCTAAATAGGGTACGCTAAACGTGATTTAGCCGCGTGCCAATACATCGGCTTGTGATATAAGCCTTTAAAGCTTACAAAGATATGCTTTTTTTTTCAAATAGCAGCATTTTGCTCAAAAAAACACGCGCAAATTCTCATTGCGCGTGTCAAATACCGAAAAATTGGTAAGAATAATGCTCAATAAAGCATTAAAATGGTTGGGAACCCTAAAGGAGCATCGCTAGGGTCAAAAGAAGGGTAAAGATGAGCATGTTGCGTGCGGTTGCACCAAGCAGGGGGTTGAGGACCGCTCCAACGCGGCTGTTGAGGCGATGCCAAGTGAGGGTGTGAAGCACCAGGTATACGACCGGGGCGACGAGCGCCAACACGGATGCCTTGGGCAATAGGGCTGACATAATCCACAGCGGGGTGAGCAGGCACATCGCCACATAGCCATTGATGAGGTAAGCGGCCGATGCGGGCTTGCGTCCGAAGATGACCACCGAAGTTCTCTTGCCAGCCTCCTCGTCATCCTCCATGTCGCGGTAGTTGTTGACAAGAAGCACGTTGACACCCAGAAATCCGATGGTCATCGATGCCAGTATGACAAGCGGCTCGATGCGTAGTGCCTGCACATAATAGGTGAGCGTGACAGGAATCACCCCAAAGAACAAGAACACCGCCAGCTCGCCTAACCCATAATAACTCAACGGATAGGGACCAGTGCTGTAGGCCAGTGCTCCAAGGGCGATGAAGATACCCACGGGCAAGAGCCACCAACCGCCGTATGGTATCAAGCAACAGCCCACCACACCAGCGACAGCCAGCGTGGCAAAGGTGACGATGAGCAGAGCGCGGGGTTGGATGTCGCCCTCGGTGACACCGCGGCGCGGTCCCACACGGCCTTTCTTGTCGGCTCCACGCTTGTAGTCATAGTACTCGTTGGCGAAGTTTGACGCCACCTGCGCAAGCAGGGCGAACAGCAGGCACAGTAGTGCCGGAACCCATCGGAAATGGTCGCTCCACCACGCCAACGCGGTACCCATTACCACGCCCGAGAGAGACACGGGCAACGTCCTGAGACGCATGCATTCAAACCATATCTTGATTTTTTTCATTGTAGTAACAATGTAGATGAGGTATCATATTGGAACTCCCCCCTCTTTAGGGGGGGCTGGGGGGGGGCGAACCCAGCACCCATGGTGCATAACGTGACAACAACCGGTGGAGGACATAGCAAAGCAGCATAACGACAGCGCTCTCAATCAATGCCATGGGTACTGATGGGTTGAAACCGACCCATAGGTTGCCCAAGGTGTTAATAAAGAAAAACTGGTAAAGCAATATCGTCAACAGGGCAGCTCCGAGTTTTTCCCAGTTCAGTATAGAACGCAACATGGCAGACAAAAACAATATCATCAGAGTTCCCAAACAAGCATTGACATAGAACATAGGCGCGCTCATCCACCATGCTCTCTGCCCAAAGCTCAATGTGTAGGAAGACACTTCGCCGTTGAAATGTGTCAGCACAATGGTTGCGGCCAGACACACAAGTGCCATGAGGGGTTTATATCTTGTGCCTTCAATCGACTTGAGTTTGTCACGAAGCAAGTAACCACCAACGAAGAATGGGAAACTCATCAGTGCCTGCGGGAGGAACAGTGGCAACCGATGGTGGAACGTAGGGACTGCGACGATCACGACTGTGAGGATTGACAAACCTAACCAGAGCTTTCGCAATGTGACATAGAGAAACAACCGACAGAAAAACAATGCGAAAAGGAACCAGACGAGACCATTCGGCACATAAACACTATGCAACAAGCCATGGCAAGTTTTCTGAATATATGCCAGTAGCATGTCCATGGAAGAACAGTCCGAAGTCATCTGAAGCTCACGATACACATCGCCAATACCAAAACGGTAAGCGGGTATCGCCAACAAGACGAAGAGCACCATGGAAATCAACGCCGGAACGAGCAGTGTGCGCACTTGTCGAAGCAACCAACGCTGGAACGGTTGCTCAGTGACATGAAACAGCATGCCACTGATGACAAAAAACAGGGGCATATGGAATGCCTTGATGTGTACGCACAATGCATTGTAAGTATCGTAGCAATGTACAAACACTACCAAGAAGGCAGTGACCACTTTGGCGCAGTCCAAAAAAGCGATACGGCGTGAAGGCATTGACAGAGAACTTAGTGCCGTGGGTTTTGAGGCAACTGCTGCGCATAGGAGCGGCTCATGAAGTAGTAGAGGTTGAACAGGCCGTGATCATAACCCATCGAGATAGCAGGACCTGCCTCGCTGGTGAATATGCCGTTGCCCTCAAGCACAAAGCCGCATGTGCCCATCACGCTCTGCGCTTTACGCACGATGGTGGGTTCGGTATCAACACCTGTATGCGTCAGGTTTAGCGCCACCAGTACACCCATCACGCGAGCATCGAGGTTGAATGTCGGTGCCGCATCCTCACCAGGCACCGAAGCAATCTCGTTGTTGAACATGTACTGGATGATGAACGGCCCTCGTTGGATATTCAGGTGGTTCAAACCCACGTAGGGGGCAGGGTCACTCTCCAGCAAACCGTTCAAGTCCATCAACGTGGACTTGGGGGTGGCACCGCAACACTGGTCGGGACCGAAAAGCACCATCATCGATGCCACGGCCAGGTCGATATCAATAAAGCCGCGTGCAGCAGGGGCATTGGACAAA
>JAEEJI010000010.1 GCA_016281825.1 Muribaculaceae bacterium
GGCTGAGGGCAACAAAGCCAAGGTCAACGCCATCGAGAAGCGCAAAGAAAAGGAGACAGCCAAGGTCAAGCAGGACGCTGCCCGTAAGCAGATGTCCATGCAAATCATCCAAGCCATCGCACAGACAGCGACCGCTGCGCTAAACGCCTACTCGTCGGCGGCAGCCATCCCTGTCGTGGGCTTCGTCATGGCACCTATCGCAGCCGCACTGGCGGTGGCGGCGGGCATGATTCAGGTGGCTGCCATTAAGAAACAGGCACAGGCGCAGGAGGCTCAAGGGTACGCAGAGGGCGGTTTCACTCCAGATGGCCCCAAGGACAAAGCCGTCGGTGTGGTCCACGCCGGAGAGTGGGTCGCCTCGCAGAAGCTGGTCAAGAACCCGGCGACCAGGCCCGCCATCGAGGCGTTGGAGTACGCGCAGCGCAACAACACCATGGGATCCATCAACGCGGCGGACGTGTCACGCACGGTCACCGCCAACCAGGTGGTGGCGAAGTCGGTCGCTGATGACACGGCGATGCTCGCCATGGCGACGGCAGTGGCGAACTATGCCGACACCATGCGGCAGCTGCAACAGCGGCTCAAAGAGCCGTTCGTCACCGTCAACACGATCGAGGGCGACACAGGCATCAAGCAGGCGCAAGAGGAGTACCAAAGACTGATGAACAACGCATCACCTAAAGCCAATAGAGTATGACAATATATATTGACGGCAAACCAGCGGCACTGAAGCAGGGCACGAGCTTCGAATTGCGCTCCGAGAACTGGATGTTCACCGAGCGCGGTGAGTACTCACTGAACATCGAGCTGCCACTGGGATGCAAAGAAAATGACGCGATTTTCGGTAACATCAACCGGAAGGACGCGACGGTGAACCAGATTTATTTCGATGCCGAAATCGTCTGCGACAACTACGTCACGCATGGCGCTGTGGTCATCACGTCAATAACAGACGAATTGGTCAAGGTGCAGTATGTGGCGGGGAGGTCCTACCAAAACTTCTACCCGGACTGGGACAACACGAGAATCAACACACTGAACATCGGCAATTGGCCGTCGTTCAACCTCAACCAGTCGCCAACGACTTGGTGGGGCAGCACGGACTACATCGCCTTGCCGTGGTGCAACAATTACAGCGGTAACATACAGAACCGGGCAGACATGGGGACGCAGAACCTGGCATGGCACACAACGGCAGAAGATGCGGACGATGGCGAGGTGGTCGAAGGACTGTCGTTCCAAATAAGGCTCTACAAGTTGGCCGAACTGATTTGCACAGCGTTAGGATACACGCTCTCGGCAACGGATTGGCAAAACTCACAATGGTACTACCTATACTGCTTCAATACGACACCTTACGCTTGGGATCAGCACAACTGGCAAAGCGCACTGCCCAACTGGTCGGTCAACGACTTCTTCCAGCAATTGGAGAAACTACTGGGCATGGAGGTGACCGTGGATCACTACAGCAAGACGGTCAACATTACGAATATCGAGAGCAGCACTAACGCGCTGCAGCCTGTGGTGGAACTAGACAAAGTCATCGATGAATACACCCGGACGGTCAGCAAGCAGGACGAGTCAAAGTATATCGGTGCAAAGAACATCGGATACAGCGAGGCGGGGCACCAGCTGCAGAACTTCTATGACTGTCCATGGCTAATCAATGAAAGGCCGACGATGAGAGTGACCGAGTATGCAACACTGCAGGATATCATCGATGACCTTCGCGATAGGGATTATCTGCCAGGTGGTAGAATCTCCGCATCGTCGAATCTGATGCATACGCAGGACACTGACAGGTACTACTGTCTATATTATGTCACTCACGTGCTGCCGTATAAGACGGTGGCAAAAGAGACACTAAATGATAGTGACACCGAAATCATCGAAGAAAGGTACAGGGACGGCAGGGTATATAGGCTACAGTCTGTCAACTTGTTCGGACCAATCATGAACAACCCTGATAGCGAGGATGTGGAACGCATCGGCTTTGTGCCCGCCTGCATTGATGACGTGTTCAATGAGTTTTACGAATATCGAGGTGCCATCGTGTTCCTCGATAGTGGAGAAACCGATGAACCCGACACTGAGGCAGGAGAGAAACAACCAGGCTTGGTGACGGCCGCCTACATCGAAATGGGGAGTCTTCAGGATGACGACTCAAATTATAACAACATTGCAGTGGCGTTCTGGTTCGGCGACAAGACAGCTACTGACATTGCCAACAAACTGCCTAGACCATGGCTGGATGTTGAAGAGGCTTTCTTGTCATGGTATATGCAATCGACGCATGAGGTCGTCCCAGATCCGTCGGTGGCGCATTGGGAGGCAGATGTGACCCATTTGCAAAGCGTCACATGGTATATGTACGATTCGAATCATCAGGCGACACTCAATCTGCAAAATCATCAGACATACAAAAACATGATGAGCATCGACTTCAAACAGAAGTGCGAGTTCTCGTTCCTATACGACGGTATGCCGGATGTCAAGTCGGTGTTCGTCATTCACGGGCAAAGATACCTCTGCGCACAAATCAAGGCGGACATGAACGAGCAAGGCATGAGCCAAATGAAAAAAGGCACGTTCTTCCGCATCCTAGAGTGAACCCTCCCAATCCAGTACATCGGGATTGGCTTTCTGCAGATGGCGGGTGTAAAGCTCGGTGATGGCGAGGGAACTGTGGCGGGCCTGGTCACGCACCGTGATGCTCGCCATCTTCTTGTCCAGCATCTCGGTGATACCAGTGTCCTTCAGGCTGTAGAACTGATAAGTGGCGGGCAATTTCAAGGCCTTGCGGACTTTCTTCCAATGGTCTCGGAATATCTTCGGGTCAATCTGCGTGGTACCGGGCAGTAGCTTGCTACTGAAAAGAAAGTCACTCGAGGCATATTTGAACACA
>JAEEJI010000138.1 GCA_016281825.1 Muribaculaceae bacterium
AATGAGAAGAATTACAAATTTAATGATGTGTTTGCTTTTGGGTGTCGCTTGTTGGGCAATTCCGGCCGACAAGACGCCTATGAAGGTTACTCAGAGCGATGGGTCGACTCTTACCCTGCGACTCGTGGGTGATGAGTTTTTCCACTATAATACCACTGATGATGGCTATACTGTGTTGCGCAATGCTGGTGGTAGTTATGAGTATGCCGTCAAGCATGGCGGTGTTTTGGTGACATCGGGCATGCTGGCGCATGACGCAACTCTGCGCACACAGGCCGAGCGGCAGTTGCTCAGCCAGGTAGGCACACATCTACGTGCCGATGGTGCTGTGGAACGCGCCCGGCAGAGCCGTACATTTGCACAAAAGCCCATGCTCCGCGAGCCAACCGTGGACTATTCCAACTTTCGCGGACTGATTATTCTCATCAACTACACCGACCGCCAGTTTGGCATGAATGACCCCAACGACTTCTATGACAAGATGGCCAACCAGGAAAATTATCAGGGGTTCAATTTCAATGGCCGTTTTCAGCGTTGCACCGGCTCGATGTACGACTACTTCAATGACCAGTCGGGAGGCATCTTTAAGCCCCAGTTCGATATCGTAGGCCCAGTTAATGTGGACTTTGCCTCCACCGACCATGAAGGAACCAACAACTCTTGGCGCATCTTTTGGGCAGCACTAGATGCCGCCGATGAGCAGGTTGAATTCAGCAACTATGACAACGATGGTGACGGTATAGTCGATATGATCTATTTCCTCGTGGCAGGATACTCGGCAAACTACAGTGGCAACAATGGTGATTATCTGTGGCCCCACAAGTCCACGCTCTATGACCATGAAAATTGGGAGTGGATTAGCTATGATGGAAAGTACATAGGTTCCTATGCCAGCTCAACCGAGGTTTATGGCTGGGAGTCACAAGGTTATCCCATCCCCATCGGCATCGGCACGATGGCGCACGAGTTCAGTCATGTGCTGGGATTGCCCGACCTCTATGATACTGACTACGGTGATAACGGACAGAGTCACGACCCAGGCGAATGGGACGTCATGGCTAGTGGAGGATCCTACAATCTGGGACGCACACCATGTGCCTATAGCATATGGGAGAGATATGCGTTGGGATGGACACGACCCACCGAAATAACTCAAGTAGGCAACTATTCGTTAAGATATGTGGCAACAACCAATGATGGCTTTATATTGCGTTCGCCCATTGAGGGGGAGTTTTTTATGCTTGACAATCGGCAGACAACCAAGTGGGATGCGTATCTGCCTGGGCATGGAATGCTTGTGGCTAGAGTTGACTCGACAAATATTGAGGTATGGCAGAGCAATGATGTGAACGCTTTGGCCTCTCGTAATTATTATGAGCTTGTAAGGGCGGGAAACGGCAATCAGGGTTCATCTTCTGCTGACCCTTTTCCAGGGACTGATCATAATACAGAGTTGTCATTTACTACAACACCTGCTTTGCACACATGGTCAGGATTGCCGTTAGAATTTATGTTCACAAATATCTCGGAAGACGATGGAGTTGTCAGTTTTACTGTAGCCTATACGCCTGAAAGAGAGTCTCAGATAGAAAACTTTGAGGCGATGCCTACAACTTCTTCTACTAACGAAACAAATGTGCTAGGTAAGTTCGCAAAATGGTCTTTCTTAAAAGCAGCGGTGAACGAACCCGCTCCGACGGCATGTGAGGGTTTAAAGAGCTGCTCGATTATCAGTGGCGGAAGGATTGAAATGACGACAGATGTCATATGTAGGCCCTATATGATTGAACTAGATGTCTTCAACACCACTAATTCAGTTTCCAAGATAAAACTCTTGTATTCGATAGACCAGGGACAGACGTGGACTGAAGCCGACACAGAGGCGCGTGAAGTGCAAGCTCATTCAGATAGCAAGTTGTCGTGGAGCCTAAACCTGTCTGGTGCTATCCGATTCCGGGTAAGTATGGTTGGAGGCAGCAAAAACTCAAAGACATATTTAGATAACTTCACGATTAAGTACACTGGCGGATTTGAGACACAAGTTGCAATTGCGGGCGATGTCACTGGCGACGGCATGGTCGACATCAGCGACGTCAACGCACTGATTAATATGATGCTGGGCAAGACTTCGCCGACACCTGAGGCCGACATCAATAGTGACGGCAATGTCGACATCAGCGATGTCAACGCGGTCATTAATATCATGTTGGGCAAGGTATGATCAATGAACAATAATCACAAGGGTGTGTCACATGATTTTGGGGCACACCCTATTTATCAAAAATATAAAACTATGAGAAGATTTACAAGCTTGATGATGTGTTTGCTGTTGGGTGTCGCTTGTTGGGCCATTCCGGCTGACAAGACACCCATGAAGGTCACTCAAAGCGATGGGTCGGTCCTGACCCTTCGGTTGGTGGGAGATGAGTTTTTCCACTACAACACCACGGCCGACGGCTATACCGTGTTGCGCAATAGTGTGGGCAGTTACGAGTATGCCGTCAAACAAGGTGATGTGCTGGCGCCTTCAGGTATGCTGGCGCATGATGCCGCGTTGCGTACCCCCGCCGAGCGCCAATTGCTCAGTGTGGTTGGCACTCATGTGCGTGCATCCAGCGATGTGCAGTGCGCCAAGCAATCTAGAGCACGCGCTCAGTTACCGTCACGAGGTGAGCCAACAGTGGACTATGACAACTTCCGCGGGCTGATTATCCTCATCAACTACACCGACCGCCAGTTCAGCATGGACAAACCGTATGACTTCTACAACGATATGGCCAACAAGGAAAACTATACGGGTTTCACTTTCAATGGTAGTTTCCAATCATGCACCGGCTCGATGCGTGACTACTTCAACGACCAGTCGGGAGGCATCTTCAGGCCGCAGTTCGACGTCGTTGGGCCTGTTAATGTAAATTTTGCCTGTACGGATCATAATGGAACTAGCAATTCATGGCGCATATTCAAGGCTGCAGTTGATGCGGCCGACAGTATGGTGGATTTTTCCAAATATGATAACGATGGCGATGGAATGGTCGACATGGTTTATTTCTTGGTGGCTGGATACTCGGCTAACTATACTGGCAACAACAGTGGTTATCTGTGGCCACACAAGTCCGTACTCTATGACCGTGATAATTGGTCTTGGATTGTGCGCGATGGCAAGTATCTTTACACTTATGCCAGCTCGACCGAGATTTATGGTTGGGAAGCATATGGTTATACAATGCCTTTGGGCATTGGCACCATGGCGCACGAGTTCAGCCATGTGTTGGGATTGCCCGACCTGTATGACACCGACTACGATGAACATGGCCAGAGCCATGACCCTGGCGGCTGGGACGTGATGGCCGGTGGCGACTACAACATGGGGCGCACACCATGCGCCTATAGTGCCTGGGAACGCTATGCCCTAGGATGGAGCCAACCACGAGAAATCAAGTCTGCTGGAAGTTATTCGCTGCAAAATGTGGGAACAACTGGCGATGGGTTGATTTTGCGCACGCTGGTTGATGATGAGTTCTTCATGCTTGACAACCGGCAGAACGTCAAGTGGGATGCCTACTTGCCGGGGCATGGTATGCTCATCGCCCGTGTCGACTCAACTGATGTGGATATTTGGGATAGCAATGATGTGAATTGCGACCCTTCGCACAACTACTACGAATTGTTGCGCGCCGGCAACTCGACAAGCGGTACCAGCGCCAGCGACCCCTTCCCGGGAACGAGTAATGTAACGAGCATAGGCAACCAGACACAACCAAACCTTCTTACATGGGGAGGAACTGAAAGTTTGTATGAGCTGTATAACATAAGCGAGAACGAAGGTGTTATAACGTTTGACGTGTATTCTTTAGGTCAAATCCAGGAGCTCGTTGAAGACTTTGAGCAAATGGCTGCTACTACCGATAAGAACCTCAAGAATGTTCAGGGTAATTTTGCCAAGTGGAATTTTACTTCGGCCAATGTGACGGCACCAGGAAGTTCTTTGTGCAATGGCGTGCATTCAGTGGCGATGATCAAGCCATCAGTCCTTGCTATGGCCGAGCCCCTAAGGGTTAAGGCGTTGCGCATGGAGTTCACGGCATTCAACTCGTCATCGGTCGAGGCCAAGTTTACACTCTATGAGTCGGCCGACGGCAACACTTGGACCAAACTGAACAATGATTACCTGACGGTCAGCGGCAATACTACAGCAACGTTGTCATGGCAACTGGATATGACAGCTCCAACTTATTACCGCATCACAATGGCTGGTGGCAGTAGCAATCAGCCGTGTTATGTCGATGATGTCACGTTCTGTTATGCCGATGTCTTCCCTTCACTTCTTGGTGATGTTAATAGTGATGGCACGGTTGATGTGTCAGATATAAATGTTGTCATCAATATGATTTTAGGGAATGAAACGATAGATTTCGTTGCCGATGTCAACAATGACGGCGAGATTGATGTTGCCGATGTCAATATTATCGTCAACATCATCCTCGGAAAAGTATAATAAGTGCATTCTCCATTCTCAATTATAATCAGACAACAATAACAACACAGACAACAAATAATTAAGTTGTTAAAGTTGTCTCAGTTGTCTGGATGCAGTAAGGCGAAAATTCTTAATTCTCCATTCTTAATTCTTAATTATCCTCAGTGGCTTGGGATAGAGATTGTTGGCGCGGTTGCCAAGGTTGTTGACCCAGCCGATGGGGGCATCGTGATAGGTGAGTAGCACATAGCCGCGTGGAGCGTCAAAGGTGATGGCTTCGCCATGCAGGTAGCGCAGGGCGGTGTCGATGTCAACCTCGCAGTGGGGTAGGGCGGTGCGGTTAAGCGCGGTGCTCAGCGCCAATGAGTGGTGCGGCACGCAGTTCTTGCCCTTGAGCGTGCCTAGGGTCAAGCCCGAATATATGACGTTCAGCATCGCGCGCAGAATTGTCAATGCTTCGCTGTGCTGCTTGGGGTTGGCGACCACATCATCGCCCTGCACACTCAGGTCATATTCTTTAGGGTAACACAGCCATTCCTCGATGCCTCGGGGGATGGCGTTTGTTTTTGAGGACGCACCTTTCTTGCTCTTGGGCGTTTGTCGTGAACCATTAGGTTTGCGCACGACCGCCATGAACAGGCCTTCGCCGCGTGTGCGGTGCGGCATGAAGCGGTAGCACGGCTGGTCGTTGCCGATGGCGGGAGCGATACCCCAGTTCTCAGCGATAGGGACGGCGACTGGCTGGGCACCATATTCGTTGATGAGGTGCTCGACCATTTCCTCGTTCTCTTGACGATTGTAGGTGCAGGTGCTATAGATGAGCAGTCCGCCTGGGCGCAGGGCGGGCCAGATGTCGTGTAATATCTCACGCTGGCGCTGGGCGCATTGCATTACCAATGCGGGCGACCATTGCGCCACCGCCTCGGCATCCTTGCGCATCATCCCCTCACCGCTGCAAGGCACGTCAGTTGCTACTATGTCGAACATGTGAGTCAGCCGACCGATTTGCGCGGGTGCGTTGCAGGTCACCACGGCATGGGGCGAGCCCCAGCGCATCACGTTGTCCATGAGGGCGCGGGCACGGTTTGGCACAATCTCGTTGGCAACCACCAGAGACCCAGCTGGCAATGCCTGTAGCGCAGCGGTCGTCTTGCCACCAGGTGCCGCGCACAGGTCCAGATACCGCACGGGGCGGTCTGCCAATTGCTGGATGACATGGTGGATAAACATCGACGAAGCGTCCTGCACATAATACATACCCGCATGAAGCATCGGGTCGAGGGTAAAGTAGGGTCGCTCATCTAGGTAATACCCACAAGGGCACCACGGTACACGCGCTGCCCCCTCGGGTACTTTACCGCCCTTCGCCTCATTGACGCGAACGCTCACACTGGGCTCCGTCTCAGCGATGCAACGGCACAACGCCTCTTTTTCCCCAGGCATCACACGCCCAAGCATCTCCTTAAATTCCTGCTTTAGTTCCATTTCTTTTTGTTTAGTGGTCCTCGGTTTCGCCGAGGCCGCCACCACATTGTCGCTGGCAAAGATAGCACATCGCCACCACTTCACCAACTAAAAGCCTCTTTTTTTGTTACAGTTATTGTTGTTTTTGGGGAAAACTGTTGTGAGTCCCACTTTTTTTCAGTAATTTTGCAGATTGATTCTGACGAATAAGAAATAATCAATTAATAACTAAATTCTTACTTATGTGGTTAACTAATTCCTCTGTAGGACGGAAAGTGGTGATGAGCCTCACCGGACTTTTCCTGATCCTATTCTTAACCTTCCACGCGCTGATGAACGCCGTGGCTCTCATCTCGTTTGACGCGTATGAGGCCGTGTGCGAGTTCCTTGGCGCGAACTGGTATGCGCTAGTGGGAACCTTGATTCTCGCTGGTGGGTTTGTGATTCACATTTGCTACGCCTTCTGGCTGACGTTGCAGAACCGCAAGGCTCGCGGCAGCAATGCCTATGAGGTGTCGAAGAAGCCGGCTACCGTTGAGTGGGCATCGCAGAACATGCTGGTGCTTGGCATCATCGTGGCATGCTTTATGTGCGTGCATTTGTACTTCTTCTGGGCCAAGATGCAGTTGCCCGAGGTCATGGGTGATGCTCCATTGGCAGGTAAGGAAGCACTGGAACTTTCGTTCAGCAACCTGTGGATGCTCCCTATCTACTTGATTGGCTTCCTGGCTGTTTGGTTCCATATTACCCACGGTTTCTGGAGCGCGTTCCAGTCGCTGGGTACGACCAATGACAAGTGGATTGAGCGCTTCAAGTGCATTGGCTGGTGGTGGGCTACCATCGTGATGTTGCTTTTCGCCATCGAGGCTTGCTACTTTACTTGGTTCTTTGCAATCCCGTAAGCTGAGTATTAACCTTTAAAATCATTCAGAAAATGGAAGAAACAATTAAACAAACTGCTCAGCCCGTGATTGACTCAAAGATTCCTGAGGGACCCGTGGCCGAGAAGTGGACAAACTATAAGGCACATCAGAAGTTGGTGAATCCCGCCAACAAGCGCCGTCTCGACATCATTGTCGTTGGTACCGGTCTGGCTGGTGCCAGTGCCGCTGCCACGCTGGGCGAGATGGGCTTCAATGTGCTGAACTTCTGCATCCAGGACTCGCCCCGCCG
>JAEEJI010000139.1 GCA_016281825.1 Muribaculaceae bacterium
AGAGTATGGCGATGTGCCTTACCACCTCATTGATATCTGCCCGGCGGGTTACAAATATAGCCTGTTCGAGTATTTGCGCGACTACCAGACAGCCTTTGACGACATCACCGCCCGTGGCAAGCAAGCCATCTTGTGCGGCGGCACCGGCATGTATGTCGAGACAGTTCTAAAAGGCATTCAGCTACCTCCTGTGCCCCAGAACGACGCGTTGCGAGCCGAGTTAGCCGACAAGTCGCTCGAAGAGCTCACCGCCATCCTGCGCACGATGAAGACGCTGCGCAACAACAGCGACATCGACACGCCCAAACGAGCAATCCGCGCCATAGAGATATGTACTTACTATCACGAGCATCCCGACCTCAAACTCGCCACTGAGCCGCACCCGCTAACCGATGCCATTGTCATTGGTGTGAGCATCGATCGAGAGGCGCGTCGCCAACGCATCAGTCAGCGTCTGGACGCACGCCTACAAGCTGGCATGGTCGACGAGGTCAGGCGGCTCATCGAGGGTGGGGTAGACCCCGAGGACTTGATTTATTACGGACTGGAGTATAAGTTCATTACCCGTCATGTCATCGGCAAACTCACCTGGCAAGAAATGCATGACCAACTTGAGATTGCCATCCACCAGTTTGCCAAGCGACAGATGACTTGGTTTCGTGGCATGGAACGCCGTGGAACACCCATTCACTGGCTTCCTTACGACATGCCCTCTGCCGAATTCAATGCAGCAGTGATGCAACTGCTGCCAGCATCAGGCCATTCTCTTGAACAGAATTCTTAAATTCGATAATTCGTGATAATAATGAATAAGACAATGAAACACATGATTCTTATTGCCGCCATCGCATTGTGCGGCACCGTGATGATCTCTTGCAACGGAAGCAAAGGGAACGAGAGCGAAGTTGCCGTTCAGGCCGACACCATCGCCAACGAAAAGCCGCCCATCCTGGTGGCTGCCGAGCGCTATTTGGCCGACTCTATCGCCCCTAACTATGCCCCGGGCGAGCACTGCATTCCCATCATACCCATGACCTGTGTTGACGGCGCCGATACGACCGATGTCAAGGTGTGGGGCAGTTTCTGGGTGTTCAACTACAACGTCGTGGGCGACACGCTCAAGTGTGTCTCGGGTGGTGACCATTCAGGATTGATGCATATGCGCAAGGTGGGCGACGCCTATGAGGTCTTCGCCTTCGAGCAAGTCGAGGATGGAGCGGGCAATGAGGCCAGCGCACGCAAGATTTTCGGCGATTACTATGATGCTTACCAAGCCGTCAACGGTGACGAGACGTATCGTGAAAAGGCTCGCCATGACGCCATCGCTGAATACGTCAAGGAGAACGCCCTCGCCGTCAAGTGCTACCAGGACTACGGCTGGCTGGCAGTAAACTTGTAGTTCCTATAGTCTTACAATATCAACGGGCGGCACCTTTTCGGTACCGCCCGTTGATATATTACTGCTCGTTTGCCGGCTCAGGAGGCTCGGCTTCGCGTTTCTTTTTGGGCAGACGTCTGGCCTTGCGCAGCGCTTCGGTGATGATCCACTGCAACTGGCCGTTGGTCGAGCGGAACTCATCGGCTGCCCACTTCTCGATCGCGCTCATGATGTCACTGTCGACGCGAAGGATGAAATTCTTTGTCTCTTTCTTTGCCATCGTCTACTAGATTTATTACAACCTGGCTCCCCTCTCCTTCGGGCGAGGGGGTGGGGGTGAGGCTGCCTATTGATTCAGCGTCCCGGTGTTCACCACTGGCTGGGCCGACTCGTCGGCGCAGAGCACCACGAGCAGGTTGCTCACCATGGCGGCCTTCTTGTCCTCGTCAAGCTCGACAATGCCGTCGGCCGAAAGTTTGTCCAAAGCCATCTTGACCATGCTCACAGCACCCTCAACAATCTTCTCGCGGGCGGTGATAATGGCGCTTGCCTGTTGGCGGCGGAGCATCACGGCAGCAATCTCGGGAGCATAAGCCAGGTAGTTGATGCGGGCCTCAACAACCTCGATACCGGCCATTGAAAGGCGCTCGTTCAGTTTAGCCTCGAGTTGCTCATTAATCTCGTCGCCACCCGAGCGCAGTGTCAACTCATGGGTGTTTTCGTCGTTGTCGTCGTAGGCATATTGTCCGGCAACTTGTCGAAGGGCGGCATAGCTCTGCACACTCACGAAGTTCTCCAGGGCGTGCATCAGGCTCTTGGTGTTGTTGCCCGTACTGGCGCCCTCTACCGAAGCCATTGTCTGCGAGTCGACCTCAAACAGAGCCTTGTAGGTGTCTTGCAGTTTCCACACCAGCACCAGACCGATCATCACCGGGTTACCCACCTTGTCATTGACTTTGATGGGCTCGGCATCAAGGTTGCGGGCACGCAACGACACCTTGGTCGTGCTATAGAAGGGGTTAATCCAATAGTATCCCGTCTTGGTGAATGTGCCGCTGTACTTGCCAAACCAAGTGGTCACGCGGGCCGTGTTGGGTTCCAACTTCAGGAAACCGCACAAACACAGGATTTCAGCGATGCCCAATACGATACTGAGGATGAGTAGGGTAGTGGCGAGCCAGTTCATACTAGGTTCCTCAAACAACATCACACCCTTGTAGATGCACCACACCATGATAAAGGGAAGAATCAAGACTACGAACAGCATCAAAAAACCGTTCAAAGTCAGCCCCTTAAATTCAAATTCTTTCGTTTCCATAAGCTATAAGTTAAATGAATGAGTAAATTTCAATATGATATCAATTTGATACCACAAAGATATAAACAAATTCCATGCCAGCAATGGACACGAATAACTATTTAACAAATTTTAATGATTGATAATCAGTGCGTAACTGTTCAGCGATTCACGTCGAAAACCCTTAATCCTTAATTCTTAATTCTTAATCTCACCACACCCCATAGCTGGCGCGGTCAGCGTCGATGCGTAGCATGATGAATAATAGGAAGGTAAATCCCCATAGCGACGAACCGCCGTAACTGAAAAAGGGTAGGGGAATGCCGATGACTGGGCACAGTCCTAGCACCATGCCGATGTTGATGCTCAGGTGGAAGATGAGGTAGGACGCCACGCAATAGCAGTAGACGCGCCCAAATGTGGTATGTTGCCGCTCGGCGATGGTGATGATGCGCAGAATCAACGCCAGGAACACCAGCAACACAGCTGTCGAACCCACAAAGCCCTCCTCCTCGCCGATGGTGCAGAAGATAAAGTCGGTGTGTTGCTCAGGTACATATTTCAACTTGGTCTGCGTGCCATTCAAGAAACCCTTGCCTAGGATGCCTCCACTGCCAATGGCAATCTTGCTCTGGTTCACGTTATAGCCCACGCCGCGCGGGTCATCAGCGATGCCCAGCACCACGGTGATTCGCTTTTGCTGGTGCTCCTGCAGCACATGGTTGAACGCAAAGTCGACCGTGAACATAAACACCACCGAGGCGACGATGAACCCGATGGTCACCAGCAGGCGTTGAACACTCTCGTGAAGCATACTATATACTAGGTAAATGACCGTGCCACCCACCATCAGACCGAAAAACAGATACCCGTTGACATTCACGCCCAGATAGGATAAACCCCACACGAGCAGACTACCACCAAGGTAGGCCAGCAGCACATTGCGTCCCAGGAAGAACGAGCGGCAATAGAAAAACAGCATCCCCACCGTCAGCACCATCACGATGACAAATGCGATAAACGTGCCCATCGGGATGCCCATCAGCATCACTGTTGCAAACTTCAGAACCACCACAAAGTAGGTAATGGCGCACAATGCGGCAAATAGAACAAACCCGCTCATGCCCTCACGGTAGAGCACAAAGATGAGCGAGGTGTAGACCAGCGCTGAGCCGGTCTCCTTTTCCAAGATGATGCACAGGATTGGCAGGATGATGATGCCGCCAGCGATAGCATAGTTACGCCAGCTGTTCAGCGCGAAACCATAGGTGCTGAATAGTTTCGCCAAGGCCAATGCGGTAGCAAACTTGGCAAACTCGGCAGGTTGCAGGCTCACGGGGCCAAACACCAGCCACGAACGTGAACCCTTGATGTCGGGCGCGATAAAGATGGTGACAATCAGCAACAAAATCATTACCCCATAGATGGGGTAGGCGTACGCCTCATATAGGCGGCGGTCAATCAGCAACAGCGATAGGCCCAGAATGAACGACAAACCAGCCCACATGAACTGCTTGCCCGAGAACCCTGAGAAGTCAAACATGCTCGCCTTGTCGAAGTTGTAGGTCGCGGCATAGATGCTCACCGCGCCCGCCACAATCAGGATGGCATATAGCACGATGGTCACCCAGTCAATCGACTTGAGCAATGTCCGGTTCTCACTATCATTGGTGCGTAGTTCCATCGGTGGTCTTCGCTTGAGGTTTCACTTCGGTTTTCTCTTTCTTCTTGCCGCCATACACCTTGGCACTGAATAGGCTGGTGCTTGCCATGCGGCTTGCAACTGACTCGCGCGCCGGCGAAAGTTTGCCGTTGAGGTATTGCTCAATCATCACGGCTCCGATGGGCACACCAAAGGTGGCACCGAAGCCGGCGTTCTCTACATAGACGGCGACGGCAATCTTGGGATCGCTCATCGGGGCGAAGCCCATGAATGCCGAGTGGTCGCGACCATGCGGGTTCTGCGCCGTGCCAGTCTTGCCGCACACCTCCCAGCCAGGGATGTTGGCACCACGGCAGGTACCGCCGGTCACCGCCATGCGCATGCCCTCGACAATAGCGGGATAGTAACTCTTGTCGATGGTGGTCTCATGACGCTCGATGCTCTTCTTGAGCACACCCACACCGTCAATGCGGCGAACCACATGAGGCGTGATATAGTAGCCACGGTTGGCGATGGTGGCTGCTAGGTTAGCTATCTGAAGTGGTGTGGCGAGAATCTCGCCTTGACCGATGGCATCACTGATGATGCTATAGGCACTCCACTTGCCATCGCCCAGATTCTTGTCGTAATAAGCCTTGTTGGGGATAAACCCGCGGCTCTCGCCGGGCAGGTCCACACCAGTTTTATAGCCATAGCCCATCGACACCATGTGCTTTTTCCACACCTCAAAGGCATTGCCCACCGAGCCATACTTGCGTTTGTTCTCGAGCATGTGCTTCAAGCCCCAACAGAAAAACGCATTACAAGAAGTTTGGATGGCGGGTTTTAAGGGAAGTGGGGAGCCATGACCGTGGCAACCCACACGCATGCCGCCGCTGATGAATCCGCGGTGGCAAGGATAGGCGGTGCTCAGGTTAATCACGCCCTCGTGAAGGAAGATGAGACCCTGCGTGGGTTTGAAAGTGGAGCCCGGTGGATAGGCTGCCATGATGGCGCGGTCAAACAGTGGCATCCTTGGGTCATTGAGCAGCATGTTGTAGTTCTTGCCGCGCTCCTTGCCAATGAGCAGCGATGGGTCGTAGCTCGGACTGGACACCAACGCCAGAATCTCGCCCGTCTTGGGCTCGATGCACACGATGGCACCCACCTTACCGCGCATCATCCGTTCACCCAACTCTTGCAGTTTGATGTCGATGCTCAGGTGAAGGTCGTTGCCCGCCTCCGGAGCCACATCGTTGGCACCATCGTTATAGCGGCCCTTGATCTTGCCCAATGCGTCACGGATGAGAATCTCGCTGCCCTTGCGACCGCGCAACCAGCGCTCGTAACTCTTCTCTACACCCAGGTCGCCCGTATAGTCGCCCGAACGGTAGTACGAGTCGTTGTCAATGTCGCGCTGGTTAACCTCGCGGATATCGCCCAGCACGTTGGCACCGGCACTATAGTTATATTGCCGCAGGATGCGCTGAACGATATAGAATCCTGGGAAACGGTAGAGTTTTTCTTGAAGACGACCATAGTCCTGAGCAGACAGGTGGTTCATCACAATCTGTTGAGTGTAGCCCGAGTAGTTGCGTCCCTTCTTCATGTCGGCCAACCGTTTCTCAAAAACCTCGCGAGTAATCTGCAGCGTGTTGCACAAGTCCAATGTGTCAAACGGCTGAACATCCTTGGGAATCATGACCAAGTCGTAAGCGGGCTGGTTGTATACAATCAGGCTATCGTTACGGTCAAAGATTAACCCGCGTGACGGGTAAATCACACGCTCGATGAAGGCATTGCTGTTGGCATTCTCTTTGTAGGTGCTGTCGCCAACCTGCAACACAAACAGGCGCACGATGTAAATGCACACCAACACAATGATGAAACCGGCAATGACAAACTTGCGTTTCTCGAGATTATAGTCTTTTCTCACGACGGGTGCTTACTAAACTGTCCAAAGCTAGCAACAAGATGATGGTCAGCAGGCTGCTGGCGCCGATGCGCATCAGCGTCAACGGCCAGTTGTGGAGAGTGAAAGCTTGTACAAGAAACAGGAGGGTGCTGAAGACAAGCACCAGAGTAGACATGTATTTCAGGTAGGCTCCGAAGCCTAGCGTGTCGACACAGGGGATGGGGTTGTTCATCTCATTTTCGCGAGGGACATATAACGCGAATATCGGCTCACGGAACGCCGCCAGCAGCGTGCAACAAAGCGCATTCATGCCGGGCGTATTGTTGAACACGTCAACAATCAGACCCATCACAAAGGCGATGGTCAGCGTGATGTTCATGTGCCATGTTACTGGCAAGCGCAGAATCAGGTAGATGAACACAAAAGGAGTGGCGACACCGAAGAGCAGGATTTTGTAGCACATCACTTGAACTAAAACCAGCACAATGAACAATGCGGCGATTTGGAGAACGGTCTTGTTCATTTCTTGTCCTCCTTTCTCTGGATGGTGTCGTTAGGATTCACCTCAAGCTTCTTCAACTCCTCGGCCATGTCGTTGGTGATGACACGAACAGTACTCAACTGGCTGAAATTGGTGGTTAATCTTACCTTCAATGACACAAAACTGTCGCTCAGGTTACGAGCGCGACCCTCAACCGTACCTACGATGATGCCCTCGGGGAACACCGTCGAAAAACCGCTGGTCACAACCGTGTCGCCCACTTGATACGTCAGATGCTTAGGCAACTCCTCGAGGACGGCATAACGTGAGTCACCACCCTCCCAGACCATGCTGCCAAAATACTCGCTGTCGCGAAGTTTGCAGGATAGGCGAATGTCGGGATTGAGCAATGAGATGATGCGGGCTGAATGCTTGCCAACAATGTTGACGATACCTACAACGCCTGCCTGATCCACTACACCCATTTCGGGTTTGATGCCGTCAGCCTCGCCTCGGTTGATGGTGATATAGTTGTTGGTCTGTGCGATGCTGTTGCTGATGACATGAGCCACGATGAAATCAAAGTGTTGAAGCACAGGCTGGGTCTTGAGCGTGTCGGGCAACTGCATCTTCAGGTCGTTCACCTGAGCGCGCAGGTCAACAAGTTCCATCTCGAGCAATGCGTTGCGCTCTTGCAAGTCATCGTTGATGCCCTTCAGATGAAAGTAATCAGTTACGCTGCTGATGCCCTCGTAAACGGTAGCGCACACGGCATTAGCCGAGGTCAGATAGACGCTCTGCTGATAAGGGTTGTTCCGTACTAACAGAACAAAACTCAATATCAAATAGAGCATCAACACGAACCACGCGCTATGCTTTACAAAGAAATCAAGCAGATTTTTCATTGCAATCGACAATCAAGAACCATGACACAAGCCTCCCCTCTCCAGGAGGAGAGGGGCCGGGGGTGAGGCTCCTTTATCGCTTCAAGAACTTGAAGATCTTGTAGTTCTTCAGGGCCACACCTGTACCTTTTGCAACGGCGTGCAAGGGGTCTTCGGCCACATGGAACTGGATGCCAATCTTGTCGGTCAGACGCTTGTCAAGACCGCGCAGCAACGCACCACCACCACTCAAGTATACGCCGTTCTTCACCAGGTCGGCATACAGTTCGGGAGGAGTCTGCTCCAGGGCACTCAGCACGGCAGCTTCAATCTTGCTGATCGATTTTTCGATGCAGTGCGATACCTCCTGGTAGCTAACAGGCACTTCCATAGGCAGGGCGGTCATCATGTTCGGACCATGGACGATATAGTCTTCGGGTGGGTTGTCAAGCTCGGTCAACGCGCTACCCACATTGATCTTGATGCGCTCGGCCATGCGCTCGCCAACTTTCACGTTGTGCGCGCGGCGCATGTGCTCAATAATGTCGTTGGTCAGGTCGTCACCAGCACACTTGATGCTCTTGTTGGTCACGATGCCACCCAGCGAAATCACGGCAATCTCAGTCGTACCGCCACCGATGTCGATGATCATGTTGCCCTCGGGAGCAAGCACATCCAGACCGATACCCAAGGCGGCGGCCATTGGCTCGTAGATCATGAAAACATCGCGGCCACCGGCATGCTCGCTTGAGTCGCGCACCGCACGAATCTCAATCTCGGTCGAACCCGAAGGAATACAAACCACCATGCGCAACGAAGGAGCGAACCAGTGGTTTTTGGCGCTGACTTTCTTAATGAAGCCGCGCATCATCAACTCGCAAGCGTTGAAGTCACCAATCACACCCTCCTTCAACGGACGGATGGTGGTGATGCCCTCATTCTCCTTGCCTTGCATCTCGCGGGCACGCTCGCCAACAGCAATGAGTTTGCCGGTCTTGGTCTCAAGGGCCACTACCGAAGGCTCATCGATGACAATCTTGTCCTTGTGTATAATGATTGTGTTGGCCGTTCCTAGGTCAATGGCAATCTCTTGTGTGAATGAAAAAAGTCCCATAAAGTTAGTTTTGTTTTTGTTTAACTTAAAAAGAATATAGTGTTGTTTTTCGGGTAGTTCTAATGTTTGAAATGGCGGATGCCCGTCATAACCATAGCCACACCGTGAGCATTGCAGTAATCCACGCTTTCTTGGTCACGAACCGACCCGCCTGGTTGGATGACGGCATTTATGCCTGCTTCATGAGCAATCTGTACACAGTCGCC
>JAEEJI010000140.1 GCA_016281825.1 Muribaculaceae bacterium
CCCGCTCTCGTCATAGTTCATGTTGATGCCATAACTATTGTATGGGGTGCAGATGGCAAGACACAACCCTGGCAAGCTCACGCGCTCGCCACTGTTGTTGGCAAGGATGACATACTTGTCGCGGTAGAACCATCCCGAGCCATCGTCCTTCTGGCATCCACCCACATAGAGCTCGCGGATGATGACACTGCTCGAGGTGGCTGCCGTCAGGGGTAGGGTAACCGACAGGGGCTGGTTGTGACGCACTATTAGGTTGCTCAGCGACCCATTGAAAATGGTGCGCCAACCTTCTTGCGGGTGCGACACATGCGATACCGATGCCTGATATATGCCTACGGGCACGTCAAAAGTCGCCACACCTTGCGCATTAGTGGACTGGATAAACGCCATGCTGCGGCTGTCGGTCAGTTTGATCTCAATGCCTTCACGATTGGGTAACTCGCCTTCGACATGTATCACCAATTGCTGCGTGTCGTAGCCTGTAGGCTCGTCCAGCTCATTGCAGCACGACACTAGTATTATAGCCGCTACCGAGAGGACAAGTATTGTTTTGAACTTACATTTCATGTCTTTACAATTTTATGCGAAGTGACAGGCCGTAATAGAATGGCGGGATGTAGCCTGCGTTATAAATGGTGGTGCGCAGACCCGTCTGACGGTTCTTAATGCGTGCCATAGAATTCCAGAAGTTATTAGCTAGGAACGAGACGCTCACATGGTCGCCAATCTCCTTGGTGATGTTGAGGTTGCCCGATAGATAAGCGCTGATGCGGTCGGGGTTGAGGTTATAGTTATAGTTTGTCTTAACAACCATCGCAGCCAGTTCGTTAAACAGGGCTGGGTCGTTGTCACGTGCCCAAGTGAACTGCTCGGCAAATGGTTTCTTGACATCGGGCTGGTTCCAAGTGGTATAATATTCGGGCCACAAGGCCACATAACAGTCACGCTCGTTGCCAGTGTAGGGAGTGCCGAAGTAGTCGGCAGGGTCTTTGAGCACATAACCGCGTGCTGCACCGCCCTTACCTTGGCTAAGTGCACGGCGTGAGTCATAAAGCGTAGACTCTAGTCGTAGGCTGATAATCAGACGGATAGATGGAATGTGCGTGACAATAGTTAGGTTGGTATTCACTACGTCCGACGTGCTGCCGTTGGGAACGGTGGCATAGGCATCACCGCCCAAGGCAGTGCCCGCATAGTAGCCCACATATTGATAAGGTGTCACGCCATCGCTCATCCATTGGGCGCTCGAAGGTTGAGAGGCAATCATCGTGTGCTCGAGACCATGGTAGTGGTAGTAAGAACCGTCTAGGCGCAGTGTGGTGCGCAAGGCGGCAATCTGCTTGAATTCGAGCGTCCAGTCAATGCCCGAGCGGTAGATGGTCGACCCGTTGACATAAGTTGAGTTGGCACAGAAGGTGTTGCGCGTGACATAGGGAAGGGTTTGAGGCGCTACTTGACCAGTACGGTCGTTGACGGTGACTATGCCGGTAATGCGGTCAATCTCATAGGTGCGGTTGGCCGAGGCAATGGGAAAATCGCCTTCAAGAGCAGTCTGTGAGGTGAAGTTGTAGCTATAGGGAACATAGACGTTTGTGCGCAGATAGGGAAGATGAGTGCGGGCAAAGAAGGCTCCTATCGATAGGGTTGCCACACGCATGTTGGCCTCTCCCCCCAGCTCCAGTTGTTGGGCATACTGCCATTTAAGGTTAGGGTTGGTTTGCGCTTTGAATGGTATGATACTATAGGCATAGAATACCTTGTTGTCGGCGGTGGAGCCAGGGACGAAAGCGAGCCGGTCGGCATAATTGGGTGCAGGGTAAAGGATCTCGAACGACGGCAGTTTAACGCTCTTGCCCCAACCAACGTAAGCACTGAGTCCTCGCACGACCCACTCATCGCAACCACGCCACAGGGTGTACTTGAGATTGACACGTGGTGAGAATGAGGATATTGTACCATAGTCCGATTGGTTGATGTGGGTGATGTCGGCACGTACACCCGCTGTGAGAGAGAACTCGCCGCCATGATCGTTGGTGGTAATCAACATGCGGTCCTCGGCGTAGAGAGCCACATTGTGCATCCACGGCAATTGGTCATAGCGGTACTCGCGCCACGTGGGGGCATAGCGCAGGTCGTCGTAGTAGAGCCCGCGCCCCTTGTTGCCAGTGGCAGTCCATTCGGCACCGGCCATGATGCGGTTGGTGAGGTGTGTGGTTTGCTGGTTCCATCGTGCCTTGAGTTTGAGCATAAGGCTTTGTGGCTTGTTGTCGCGGTAGCTCTTGACATACCAGTAGCCCGTGGGTCCCAAGAGGATGGGAGCCGTCGGGTCTTCGTCATATTCGGTGGCGATATAGTAGCCCTCGTTGGTGGCATGTACTTGAGCCTGAGCACTACTGCTGTTTTCATTGGTGTTGATGGTGCGCAGTTTGTCGGCAACCGAGAAGTCGCCTTGCAGTGACAGTGACGTGAGCCAACGCTGGTCCAAGTTCCAATCGAGTTGCAGCCCGCCTCGCAGCACACGGTCGCGTGCCTTGCTGTAGGTGTCGACAAATTGGTCAGGGTCGGCCTTACTGTTAAAGCCACCCACGTTGCCGCCCAGGTTGGCGTTGAGCATCAGTGGCTTGCCTGCTAGGGCAGTGGTCATGCGCCAGTTGAGTGACAGGGTGTTGCGTTGGTAGGCGGTATGAGGTGACGCAAGGCTGCTGTAGCTTCGGGTATGCTCTAGCGAAGCATTGAGCACGCCACTGCGCAGGTCAAAGCCTTTGCTCACGGCCACTTGTTTGGTGTGGGGATTGGTGCTCAAACTGATTTCCCATGGGGTGTGTCCACGCTTGGTGTTGACCTTGACGATGCCATTGCTCAGATCACCATATTCAACAGACGGGATGCCTGGAACCACCTCAATGCTTGCTACATTGGTCGAGGCGATGGCGCGCGTACTAGCACTGGTAGTCTCGCCCAGTTCGGCATTGTTCTGCAGGCGTTGGCCGTCGACCTCAATGGCTGTTCCAAAGGCGGCGTTTCCCTTCTCGGTCAAAGTGGCTTCGGAGCGCAGGGCGATGTGCTGGTCGTTGATGAGCGAGGAGTTCACGGTCTTGCCGCCCGGCAACAAGGTCATGATGTCACTCACGTTGACTATCTGTTGGTTGTCCAGTGCTTGGCGGTCGATGACAAAACTAGTTGTGGCGTTCTCGGTCTTGCGCTGGGCGGTGACAACGACTTGCTCAAGTTGAAGGTTGGTGGGACGCATAATCAGGTGCAAGCGGTCGGGAAGATGGCGAGCGGTGAGTACCGTATCAATCGTCTCATACCCAACACAGGTAACACGCATTGCAATCTTGCCTGCCGTGCCAACAGCTATTTCAAACTGACCGTCTTGATTGGTCATGCACCATTGGTCGCCAGAGGGCAAAGCCACGGTGGCAAATTCGACGGGTGTTTTCCCGTCGGGTTCACTAACTATGCCACGCAACTTCTGCTGGGCAACTGCACCCATGAGGGTGAACATCAGTACCAACACTAGCAAATACCTATGCTTCATTCCTCAGCTGGCTTAACGTAAGGCTTCCGTTGTAGACGAGCGCCAGAAAACATGTCAATCTCTCCGACCAAGTCTTTCTCGGCATGCACATAAGGGATGTCAAGGGCTACAACCCAGTGTATCTCCTTGCTGCTGGGAAAACGATATGTGTAATCCTGGTCCTGCTGGTCAGCGGCAGTCCATTGTGCGGGCAGTTCGTCGGCTTCTAGAGCCCAAGTGTCCCAGTTCTGACACAAGAAGTACATATAGCGATGTCCTGAGTCTCCACCAGCATGGCCGCTCTGAACACCATAGTACCAAGTCTGGTCGGTACCCCAATAGGCATAGCTAGACGCATCACCAGTGTATTCCATAATGGTGACGGGGTGTTGGTCGTCGATGAGCAGGGTGACGGAACCTTGTTGTGTGTCGTCATCGTAGGCGTAGCGCAAGCGGAAGTTGGCATCATATTTCAAACCCTTGCGATGTGCAACTGAGTCAATGTGGCAATAGATATATTTTCCATAGTCAGGCGAATCGGGGGCGGGGAGAACGGCATGGTAAGGCATTGACACTGCTTGCATGATCATGATGCCCTGTTCGTTGGGTTCGCCATTGGGACTAGCAATCAGGTACCAGTCACCGGCAAACTGCTCATAATAGCTCATCTCACCATAGGTCATCTCTACGATACTGTCGGTGGGAATAGTCATCGCTACCTCGCCGTGCTCGATGACATTGAGGTAGTAGACGGTCTTTCCGCCCACAGTGGCCATGTTGTAGTTGAACCGTTGTACCAGCGTGTCGGGAAAGATTTCTTGCGTACCCTTGCGCAAGGTAATAGCGGTGCGATACACACCAGTGCCAGCAGAACATGTCGAGATGCTCAGTGCGGCGAAAGCCGCCATCGCGGCGGCATGAAGAGTAATGATTTTCATATTGGTCTTTCTTGCTATTTCCAAATTGCAAAAATACGATGAAAGACCAAAGCCGGAAAATCCCCGATTGTAGGGATTTTTCGGCTCTTTTTCGCTATTATTGGTTAGTTGGCTAGTCAGCGTAGTGGATGGGAACTTGCCGTATCAAGCTTTGCTCGAGCGAAATGAGCGTCTCAGTAGCCATCACGCCAGGGATGTGTTGGATTTTGCCATTGAGCAGTTCCATCAAGTGCTGGTTGTCACGCGCATAGAGCTTGATCATCATGGTATAACTGCCGGTGGTGAAATGCACCTCGACAACCTCAGGAATCTTCTCGAGCTCGGGAACGACAGTCTTGTACATCGAGCCGCGCTCCAGCGTCAGACCGATGAAAGTGCAAGTAGTATAACCCAGTGTCTTGGGATTGACTACGTATCTTGAACCTGCGATCACACCTACGTCAATCATCCGTTGGATGCGTTGATGGATGGCTGCACGAGACACGCCACACTCAACGGCCACATCCTTTGACGGAATGCGGGCGTTCTTCATAATGATATCCAAGATTTTCTTGTCGAGGTTGTCTATTCTTTCCATAGCAATAACCATTTTAAAAGATTCTTTTGCAAAATTACAACAAATTTTGATACATAGATACAGATTGATATCAATAATTTTGGGTATACAATGTTAAAGATTGTTAATGACATGCTTGTTTGTCAAGATAAAAAACACGAATCACGCGAAACTTTCGCGTGATTCGTGGTATGCTAGGTGAAGAAGGTATTACTTCTTCTGCTCCTGCTTGCCGACGGTCTCCATCTCGAAGACGAGCGTTTCGTTTGAACCGATGGTCGGCTCGCGGCCCTCGGGACCGTATGCCAGGTCGCTGGGGATGATAACCTCAACCTTCATGCCGGGCTTCATCAACTTCAGCATCTCGGCAAAGCCGGGAACGACTTGGTTAGTCTGGAAGGGAACAGGCTCCTTGCTCGAGTCAAACTCCTTGCCGTCGATGTGCTTGCCAACGTAGTTGACCATCACCACATCCTTGTCGGTGAAGTTCTCGCCCTTACCCTCATTGATGACCTTGTACACGATGCCACTGGGGGTCTTCTGGTAACCAGGCTCACCAGCCTTCTTGTTCAGGAAAGCCTCACCGGCCTTCTTAGCCTCGATAGCTTTCGGATCCTTGGCCTTGGCTTCGGCCTGGGCGCGCTTGAGCTGAGACTCAATCTCCATATTCTTCTGCATCATTGCCTCCTGGTTCATGGCGCTGTCGGCGAGGAGAGCCTTCTCAAAAGCAGCCAAGAACTTGCTCTCGTTGATTTGCAGGCTGTACTGCTGCTTCATGCCCTGGAACATGCCCAGAATCTGGTTGCCGATCTGCATACCGGCCATGTAACCATGGTTTGCGGTGTCGGCCTTGAGTGCGGCCTTCACGCCCTTGATGACCTCTTCCATCTTGATGGTCGAGTCCATGGCAAGCTGTCCCTTGAAGTTTGCGCCCATGAGCTCACCGATGTTCATACTCACTGAGTCAGCCAGCGGGCCACCCATGGCGGCATCGTTGCTGCCCTTCTCGTTGCAAGCCACAAAGCCGATAGCCATGGCACCCACGAGAACGAAAGATAAAATCTTCTTCATTGTTTTGTTAATTAAATGTATTTGTTTTGTAAATCTTCAATTCGCGATAAGAAGTGTCGCTTATTTCTTGTTCACCTTGATGAGCTGAACATCGAAGATAAGCGTCGAGTTAGGCTGGATGGGACCAGTGCCGTGTTTGCCGTAGGCAAGATTGCTGGGGATGAACAGGCGCCAGGCCGAGCCCTCGTTCATTAGTTGAAGGCCCTCAACCCAGCCAGGGATGACTTGGCCCACGCCGAAGGTAGCGGGTTCGCCACGCTCAACCGAACTGTCGAAGACGGTGCCATCAATCAGACGACCCGTGTAGTGCACGGTCACCGAGTCGTTAATGCCGGGCTTGGGACCATTGCCTTCCTTGATGACTTGATACTGCAAGCCGCTAGCGGTGACATGGATGCCCTCCTGCTTGGCGTTGTTCTCGAGGTACTCGCGTCCCAGTTTCTCGTTCATTTCCGAGCCTTTCGATTCAAGTTCGGTGAAGAAGTCGGTTACAACTTTCTTTGCCTCGTCGAAGCTCATCAGTTTTTCTTTACCCTCGTAGACGGCACGCAGACCGTCTGCGAAGTCTTCGATATTGAGTTC
>JAEEJI010000141.1 GCA_016281825.1 Muribaculaceae bacterium
ATGCGATTAAGTGAGAGCAAACAAGAACTTGTTCTTGCTTTGCCGAACGTGAGCATTTTATCCAAAATAAGTTGCTGATAAACAAGTCCTCCCCTAAGCTAGGGGAGATGTCGCGAAGCGACGGAGGAGTGTGTGACACCACCATGCTCCTTGACACACGCCCCCGCCCTTCGGGCACCCGCTCTTCCAGCATCAATGGGCTTCGCCTCAGCAAAGCGCGAGCAAGCTCTCGTTTTGCGTTCGACTCGCACCATTGGTCTAACTTAGAGGTGGAGTTGCTAACGCAGTGATTATCAATAAACAATTTCGTCGAACTCACGTTAATATAAGTTGTGAAAGTTGTCTCAGTTGTCTGACCTTGCTTCTCGCTTATTGATTGTTAATTCTTAATTCTAAATTGAATTGAACTCTTTCTTGCAACAGGTGGCTCAGTACTATGCCACCACACCACATCTCGAAGACCTCTGTTTTGTCTTCCCCAACCGCCGCAGCGGCAAGTTCTTTGAGCAGCGCCTCGCCGAAGCCATTAACGGTCCGGCAATGATGCCGCGCATCGTCGCGATGGTTGACTTCTTGAGCGACCTCACCGGACACAACCAGGTAGGGCAGCTCGAGGCCATCCTCGTTTTGTATAAGGCCTATTGTCAGGTGATGGGTGACAGTGCCTCACCAATGGATGCGTTTGTTCGATGGGCAAGCCTCATCATCAACGACTTCAACGACGCTGACATGAACCTGGTGGACGTGCGACAACTCTATGCCAACCTGCACGACTTGCGAGAGATAACTACCGACTATCTGGACGACGACCTTAAACGCGACATCGAACGGGTGCTCAACGTCAATCTGCCGGGTGCCGACAACCAACGGTTTTGGCGGGACCCCTGGCGGCCCCAAGAGGATGACGGCGAGGTGCGCCGCAAGTATTTCACTCTGTGGGAACGGCTCTATGATATCTATGGCGCTTTCCATGAGATGTTGGCGCAGCAAGGTCTGCGTACCGTGGGCGGCATCTATCGCGATGCGGCCGACCGTGTTAAACTCATGGATGACCATCGCTTGCCGCGAAAGGTGGTAATGGTAGGTTTTTCGACCTTGTCAGTAAGCGAGGTGGCTATTTTCAAGACCCTGCAGCAGCGTGGGGTTGCCGACTTCTGGTGGGACAACGCGCTGGATGTGTTGCGCGATGATACCAATAACCCCGCAGGAAAGATGGTGCGCGAATATGCCCAACTGTTCCCGATGCCCAAATCTTTGGCACCCGAGACACTCGAGGGCACCGTGGTCGAGGCGGTTGCCGTGCCGTCGGTCGTGGGACAGGCGAAGTGGGCCTTTCACCGCGTGGACCAATGGCTTGATCAAGGCTTCATACCACACCCCGACAATGCCATTAACACTGCCATTGTCCTGCCCGACGAGAGCCTGTTTGTTCCATTGATGAACTCAGTCAGCGACAGGATCACGAGTCTGAACGTGACCATGGGCTACTCGATGCGATATGCCAACATTGTCTCGCTGATGCACCTAGTGGCGCGCGCCCACCGTCAGGCATCACGCCGTGCCGACGAGTGGACATTCTATCGCGAGGATGTCAAGGATATCCTTTCACATCCTATCATCAAGGCGGCGTTCACGCGTCAAGCGATGGAACTCTCGGACCAACTTGCCGAGCGCAACGAGTGGAATATCCCGACCAGCACCCTCTGCAACAAAGGCTTCGCGACCTTGTTCACTCCCTTGCGAGATGTGAAGGATGTAAACCAAGTGCTCGCCTACATCGACCGCCTGACCGACTTCTGCAACCAGGTGAAACTGTCTACCAGCGAAGCGGTCTACCAGCGAAGCGGTCTACCAGCGAAGCGGTCTACCAGCGACGTCGACCATGACGATGATGCCGATATCCGCAAAGTACTGCCCTTGCAGAGCGCTTTTATCGACTTGTATGTCGAGGCGTTAGACCAACTGAAACTGGCCTTTTCCGTTCATGGCGTGCCAGTGGCCGACGATACCATTTTCTATCTCATCGACCGACTGGTGCAGACTATGGTTGTGCCTTTTGAGGGTGAACCACTCAAGGGACTTCAGATTATGGGGTTACAAGAGACGCGTTCGCTTGATTTTGAGAACTTGATGATTTTGTCGATGAACGAACGGGTCTTCCCGCGCCGTCATGGCATAGCCTCGTTCATCCCTGACACCCTGCGCGCGGCGTTTTATATGCTTACCGGGGCGCGCCAGGAGGCCATCGCAGCCTATGACTTTTATCGCCTCATCGGGCGTGCAAGCCGCGTGGTGCTTGTCTACTCAACCGCCAGTGAGGGAGGAGAGGCCTCGCGGTTCATCGGCCAACTAAAGTTGCTCTATGACGACAAGGTGAGGTTTACCGACTGTCGTGTGGACACAAAGGTCTCCTCCCCGGCCGAGACACCCATCGTTGTGGACAAGTCCCATGTGCCAATATACGACTATGTTAACCCCTGCGCCAGCGTTGACCCAGAACATGCCCATTGCTTGTCGCATAGTTCGATTGCCGAATACATTGACTGCCCGCTCAGGTTCTACCTGCATCATGTCGAGCACCTTACTGAAAACAGCGACAAGGGCGATTTTATGGACTATGGCACCTTTGGTGACATCATCCACGACGCGTTGCAGCAACTCTATTATCCCCCCATGCCCGGAGGCGCCGAGAGGAAAGGAAGCTATACTGTCACCAAGCAGATGATTGCCGATTTCAAGAAGGGAAGCATGCGGAAAGAGGTTTTGCGCCACATCCGCATTCACTACCTGCACAATGTGGAGGACAAGACGCCTCTACAGGGTGAGGCACTCATTCTCCAAGAGACCCTTGAGACCTTTGTGGAACGAGCTTTGGACTATGACTTGAAGATGCTTGATGAGAGAGGGGTTGACTCGCTCGAGGTGCTGGAGTGCGAGGTGTCGCACCCGGTACAGCTCGACTTTAGTCACGACGGTGTGGAGGCGAAGTTCAACTTCACCTACAAGCCCGACCGCGTGGATCGTGTCGCGGGTCAGTTGCGCATGGTCGACTACAAGACGGGCGGCGACAAGACCGAATTCAAGACAATAGACAACTTGTTTGTGCCGTTTGGCAACGACAAAAAACGCTGCAAAGCCATTGCGCAGCTCATGCTATACTGCAACGCTTGGCACCTTGAACATCACGAAGACCGAGTCATCGAGCCCGTCATCTACAAGCTGCGCAAGATAGAAGAAACAGGTGTGTTTTGCCAAGAAAATGTTGTTGGTACAGAGAAAAGACCCAAGTACGAGAAGCGACAGCTCATCTTTGAACCCGACAGCGACTTCAATCTTGAGTTCAAGCAACGCATGGGCGACATCATCGCCCAGCTCCTTGACCGCAGCGGTCAGTTCACCCAAGCCACTGACACCCACGCCTGCCAATACTGTCGCTTTGCCGACTTCTGCCGACGGTGAATAGAGTTTTTTTTAGTTTAATGTGGGTTCAACGAAATCTTGTGCAGATTTGTCAAATTCGCCTCAAAACCATCCTTCAATACCAACATTGGTCATTAGAGCCGGCGAAAGGTGTTTTTAGGGTCTCTCAAATCTGTGTGATTGGCTGTCAGAGGAAGGAGATGAGGTGGTCGATTTGCTCGTCGGTGGTGGCCCAAGAGGTGCAGAGGCGGATGATGGTGTGAGTGGCATCGACGGGTTCGATGATGTCGACACCGACGCTCTGCTGCAGCACTGCCAGGCGGTCGTTGTCGATGACGAAGAACTGCTGGTTGGTGGGCGAGTCGATGTAGAGTTGGTATCCCTTGTCAATCATCGCCTGCCGCAAGCGAAGTGCCTGATTGACGGCGTTGCGGGCGATGTCCCAATAGAGTCCGTCGGTCATGAGTGTGGCGAACTGCACGCCCAGCAGCCATCCCTTGGCAAGCATCGCACCACGGTGCTTGATGAGTCCGCGCGTGAGACGGATTTCCTTGTTGAGCACGACGACTGCCTCGCCAAAGAGTGCCCCGACCTTGGTACCGCCGAAGTAGAACACATCGGCCAGCTGTGCCAAGTCGCGGAGGGTCACGTCACATGCCGGTGCCGCAAGGCCATAGCCCAAGCGAGCGCCGTCGACAAAAAGAAAGAGGTTATACTTGTCGCAGATGTCGCGCAGGCGGCGCAGTTCGGCCAAGGTGTAGAGTGTGCCCAGTTCGGTGGGCAGCGAGATGTAGAGTGCGCGGGGAATCACATAGTGCTCCCACCCCACTGCATTGAACTCGGCGGTCGCCAATGCCATGTGCTGCTCCAGCGCATCGATATCGACCTTGCCCAACTGCGATGGCATGCCGATGACCTTGTGTCCGCATGCCTCGATGGCACCAGCCTCATGCACATTGATGTGGCCCGTAGTGGCCGCCAGGATGCCCTCGTTGTGGCGCAGCATGGCGTCGATAACAACGGTGTTGGTCTGTGTGCCTCCTACCAGGAAATGCACCTGTGCGTCATCACGTCCGCAAGCCTCGCGGATGAGTTGTCGCGCCTGTTCGCAGTAAGGGTCGAGCCCGTAGCCCGTGTTCTTATCTAGGTTGATGTCGGCAAGTCGCCGCAGGATGGCGGGATGAGCGCCCTCCATATAGTCGCATGAGAAGGAAAGCATTTTTAGAGTTTAGAGTTTATAGTTAATAGTTGATAGATTGTAGTTAAGAGGCTCGTTTACTTATTATTGTAATGGGTCATGGCGAAGTCGAGGCCTGAGAGGCAGAAGGCGCGGATGGCGTCGGTAGCCAGTTTGGCGCGCTCGGGGAGGATGGCGAGTTGCTCGGCAGTGGGATGTCCCAGCACATAGTCGACCTGAGCGCCGCGGGGGAAGTCGTTGCCCACTCCGAAGCGCAGCCGAGCATAGTGCTGGCTGCCCAAGAGTTGGTCGATGCTCTTGAGTCCGTTGTGGCCTCCATCGGCACCCTGTCCACGCAGACGAATGGCACCGAAATGCAACGCGATGTCATCGACCACGACCAAGATGTGGTCGAGAGTGATTTTCTCTTTCTGCGCCCAGTAGCGTACCGCCTCACCGCTGAGGTTCATATAGGTCGATGGCTTGAGTAGAATCAGCTGTTGGTTCTTGACGCGCATTTGCGCCACAGCGCCATAGCGTTGTGACGAGAATGCCACACTGGCCTGCTCAGCCAGGGTCTCGACCACGGTGAAGCCGATGTTATGGCGTGTGCCTTGGTACTCGGCACCGATATTGCCTAATCCTACGACAAGAAATTTCATCTGTTCTGGTTCTTCTGTTTGTTCGGGTTGTTGCTGCTTCTTGCCAAAGATGCTACGAAGCGCGTCCATCAGTTTGCCCATAATAGATTGTTGTTTGAGTCTGCAAAGGTAGTGAATTTAATTAAGAATTAAGAATTAAGAATTTAGAATTTAGAATTAAGAATTTTTCTAACTGATAATCGCGCGAAACTTTTTGTTTTTATTGTTAGTTGAAGTGGGCTAGCGTTTCGCGGACAATTTTGTCGATTAGTTCGGCCTCGGTCTTGATGCCTTTTGGCAGGCGGAAGGAGCAATACCATGCGCCTGGATAGTCCCATGTTTTCTCGCAATAATCGTCAAACGTGTAGTTATCCACGACATGAGAGACATGTGGGTTGATAGCCTGGGCTCTCAGCAAGGCCTTCTGCCTGATCTCGTCCATCTTTTGCTCAACCTGTTCTTGATAATTCCATAATTCGTCCATAGTTGTATTATTTTAGAAAGGCGTTGACTGAGGTTTTCATCAATGCCTCGAGGGCGGTCCCAATGGACTGCATGTTGCGAGGATCGGTGATGTCATATTGGTAGCTGATTGAGTATGGCGAGCTTTTGCTTTCGCTCTGCAACACATAGACGATGGCATAGTGTCGCCCGTTCTTGACCAGTCGGTCGACGACTATTATCTGCCGCTTCGCCTTGTCGATGACGAGGTTTCGCCATAGCTGGTCGTGGGGTTGCACCAAGCTCTCGAGCGGATAGCCCTGAACCGTCAGAATCGCCCTATCGGCACGGCGCACATAGTCGGGCTCCCAGGCGTTGATGACACTGGGAGAGAGTATCAAGAACTGATCGGCAAAGATTACATCGATGGAATCAATCTTCAAGGGGATGCGCTTGATGACATCGGTCAAGTAAGTGACACATTTTGGGTCATAGGCATTGAAGCCCGCCTGACTTGTGACGAAGTGCAGGTCATAGCCGCCATCGCTGGCGTTGGCGAGGATGCCATCGCCGCCAAAGTCGACTTGCAGATCTCGGTTCGCCACTGTGTTGCCATGCAGAGTCCATCCCGTGCCGAACGGTGGCATCTGATATTTGGCGCAACTTGTGAGGCAAAGGAGCAGAACCCAGTAGTGTATATGCTTTCTCATTATCAGTGTTATCATCTAAAAAATGAGGGTCATGGCAATGTTGTCGTGACCCTCATTGGTTTGTGAGAATGTGAGTTGCTTACTCGGCAGCCTCTTCGCCTTCCTCGGCAGCAGCGGCGTTGGCCGAAGCGCGGGTAGCCTTGACACCAGTGATGACGAGGTCCTTGGCGCTGACCAATTCGAAGTCATCAAAGTGGAGGTCACGGACCTTAATGGCCTGACCAATCTGGAGCTCGCTGACGTTGACGATGATGGTCTCGGGCATCTTGCTGTAGAGGCCACGAACTTTCACCTTCTTCATCGACAGGTAGAGCTTACCACCAGCCTTCACACCAACAGCGTGTCCCTCGACGTGCACAGGCACCTCGACGACAACAGGCTTGTCCTCATACACCTCGAGCAGGTCGATGTGCATGATGGCGTCGCTCACTGCGTGGAACTGGATATCCTTGAGGACGGCCTTCTTGAGCTGGCCGTTCACATTCAGGTCAATCACGAAAATCTCGGGGGTGTAGATGAGCTTGCGCACATCGGCAGCGTTCACCACGAGGTCGGTAGTGATGATGGCCTTGCCGTCACGTCCAATGGGAACGACCTTCTCACCAGGGAGGAGTGTTCCGTCATACTCACCATCCTTGAGCTCGACGAGCTTACCGCCGTTGAGCACCACGGGAATCTTGTTCTCCTTGCGGAGAGCCTTTGCAGCCTTCTTGCCGAGGTCAGTTCTCGGCTCTGCATTCAGTTGAAAAGTTTTCATTTCAGTTAAATTGTTGTGTTACTAAAAATTAAGTGTGCCTTAATTTCCCATCACACGGGAAACTTTAGTTCGCCAAAGTTTGCGCTTGCAAGTCGGCAAAGCCGGTGCAAGCTATCAAGCAAACCTTTGGCAAACTTGAGCGTTCTCAAAAAAGCGCGGCAAAGGTAGTGAATAATTAAGAATTAAGAATTAAGAATTAAGAATTATTTTTGTGATTTGCGTGATTTTTAACATTTTGGCCATAATTCTAACCGCGAAGCACGC
>JAEEJI010000142.1 GCA_016281825.1 Muribaculaceae bacterium
ACGCGGGCCATGGCATTGATAGCGCGTTTGATGACCGGTGCTGCCGCCAAGGTGGACCCACACACGAGAACGAGGGCCATCTGCATGGCAAATGCCAACAAATTCCACACTCCGTCGCCCCAGTGCTCAACAACCTCGAAGGGTGTCTGGTGGCACAAAGGCATTGCCACTATCGCTGCCACAAAGGTGAGCAGTATGGCGAATATAAACGGATTTGGCAACCAACGTTGTACTAATCGAACGCAAAATTTAATCATATTATGATAATGTGTATTATTAGTTTCGGCAAAGGTACAACATTTTTCTGAGAAACAACAACCCCGCCTGAAATGTGAACTGCACCCCAATAGTTTTTGGATAAATTTGGCGGCGTCTCGGCTATGCTCGAGCAAGCTCGGCACTGCACTCAACTTGCGCAAATTTTCGATAACTTTTGGGGCGCAGTTCAAAGAAGACCGCCATAGTAATTCGAATCAGTTATGAGTTGAGCCATCGCTTCACGGTTGCTACCTTGTCTTTGCTGACGATGATTTCAACATCGGGGTATGATTTCATGTGGATGCGTATTTTGCCAAGGAAATAGGTAGACGCCTTTTCTACTGCACCAGCATTGACAATAAACTGGCGGTTGACTCTCATGAAGCGGTGCGGGTCGAGTTGACTGTCGGCCTCGTCGAGTGTCATGTTGAGAATATGGTTCTTCCCTGCGGTGGTGTAGAGTCTGACGATGCCGTCCTTGATGGCGATATGGCTCACCTCTTCGACGATGATAATCTGGTACTCATCTGCATGATAAGGAATTAAAAAGCGTTCCCTGTAATGGGTGTTTTGTTTCTTGACCGATGCCAACAGTTGGAAGATGGTGCTGGCCGAGGTGCTGGGCAGGTTGAGGAGATGCTCCTCGGCCTTGGCAAGGGCAAGTTTAAACTCGCTGGCGTCAATGGGTTTGAGCAAGTAGTCAATCCCATTGTATTTGAATGCTTGAATGGCATAGTGATCATAGGCCGTAGTGAAAATCACAGGTATAGTTTCGGTTATGGAACCAAGAGACTCAAAACTTAATCCATCACCTAATTGAATGTCCGAGATTATTAAATCAATATGATGCTTGGCCGAGGCAAAGAAGTCTTTTACCTCAGCATTGCTAGACATGATGCCCACGACTTGATGGTCGTCATTGCAGGTTTTTAGCAAACGCTTCAATCGTTCCGCACTGCTTTTTTCATCTTCGATGATCAGTATTTTCATTTTCGTTGGGGTATTATGGGGATGGTTACACAGTATTGGTCGTCAAAATCGTTGAAGTGCACAGGTCTGGTGGTGAGTAGTTTGTATCGCTCGACGATGTTTTTTTGGCCCACATGGCCCTTTTGCGTAGTGGAGATGGGGCGCTTGATGTTGCTCACAACAATGCTCTGATTGTGGCTGGAGATGTTGACCGTGAGGGGGTGGGTCTGGGTGTGCTCGTTGTGCTTGATGGCGTTCTCAATGAGTAGTTGTAATGTGGCGGGCGGAATATCACCCTCCAAGTGTTCTATCTCAGGGGCGATGTTTATTCTTATGCAATTCTCAAATCGCTTCTCCAACAGGGCGATGTAACTTTTCAAAAACTCGACTTCTTCCTGGATGGGAACAGTCAGGTGGTCAATGTGAGAGAGTGTGTGGCGATACAGTTTGGCAAGGCTCATGAGAAACTCTATGGCCTTTTGCTGGTCTTCCTCAATAAAACTGGCTAGTATGCTGAAGTTGTTCAGAACAAAATGTGGACTCAGTTGATTGTCAAGAACCATCAACTTGTATCTGTCTCTTTCCTGCTCGGTGCGTTTCCTAGACTTCCAGTAATAGATTGTTATCGCTGCGGTTAATAGGCAACAAAACATATAGTCCATCATCACCCACGTCATGAAAGACCAGCCGCTATGGATTTCTTGTTGGAAATCTTCATCAGTTAATAGTGATATTACATAGTAGAACAAGAGTCCCACTAAAGAGATGCCTAACACAAGGATAATCTCATTACATATCCTTTTTTGCCTCATCGTCGATTTCAGTTATCAGTTATCAGTTTTTTGGGGTGCAAATATAGTGTTTAAATTTCATAACAAGAGGGTTGTGGCGTAATAAAGTCAGTGATTTCCTCCTAGGGCCTTGTACAGATTGATTTGTGCCTGAACCTTGTCAAGCCAATCGGCTGCCAGCGACAGTTGCGACTGTAGCCATGCCGCCTGTGCCGTAAGTACTTCTAAATAAGTGTTTGAGGTGTTTTTCATCAACACCTGACTAACTTCATAGGCTCGCCATGCTGCGTCCACCTCTTGCCTTCGCAGTAGCAATCGTTCATCACCAATTCGGCATGCCGCGAGTGCGTCGTTCAGTTCATTGCCGGCAACAAGTAATGACTGATTGAATGCGACGAGGGCTTGCTCTTGTCGTGCTGTCGCGATGTTCAAGTTTGCTTGATTCTGGCCCTTGGTGAACAAGGGCTGCACGAGTGACGCAAGTGCGTTGAGAAGGAATTTACCGGGATTGATGATCTCACCCAAATTGTTAGTCCATCCGGCCGATGCCGTGATGCTCAATGTGGGGTAGAAAGCCGACCGTGCAATACCCACTTGAGCCACCTGCGACTGTAATGCGTATTCTGCCGCTTTCACATCGGGTCGTTCTGAAAGGCATTCAAGTGGGAAGGATCGGGTGTAATCGATAGATAGCAAGACGCTGTCCATGACTGTCCGAGCAATGCTGTCCTGCCTTTGACCAACCAGTGTAAACAATGCATTCTCAGTACTCTTGATCTGTTGAAGTAGAGTCTGTTCAGAACTGGCAATCCTATACAATTCGGCCAGTGCCTGACTGACAGCGGCCTCATTTTGCATTCCATATTGTTTCAAGGTCTGCATCACCTCCATGGTATGGCGAGCGTTTTCATTGGCAAGTCGAGTGATCGCCAATTGTCGGTCCATCATAACCAAGGTGTAATAGTGACTTGCGATGGCGGCAACCAGCTGCACGCTTACCGCCTTCTGGGTCTCGGCAGCATTGTGATAGTCAGCGATTGCCACCTGCTTCTCGCTGCGGTGTTTGCCGCCAAAGTTCCATTCCCATTGCATGGTCACAGGCAGGTTGTAGGTGGTTGAGGAAGCGATGCCGTTGGCCTTAGAGAAGGAACCCTCAGCCCCGATAACTGCCGAAGGAAGCAACAACAGACGCGATGCTCGCAGTGTCTCTTGAGCTTGTCGCACAGTCAAGCTTGCCGTAAGCATGTCGGCATTGTACGTCAAGGCTGTATCTATGAGTTGGGCCAACATGGGGTCGGTGAACACATTGCGCCATGTGTCATCATGTGATGTGGGTGCCATGAGACCCTTGTCGACTTCTTTACTGGGGACAATGCCTGGCTGCAATGATTTGCACGAAATGGCTGAAATCACGATTGCCAGCGTTAATATAATTGATAGCGTCTTATTCATTGTTGCCGCTTTTTTCTGTTTCTGATACTCCTCTATCTTATGCATCTCCTCAAGTAATAGAGGATCGGTAGGCTCAACAAATTCCACGGGCTTAAACCTCTCCTGCAATGATTGGAAAATAACAAAGAGAGAGGGTATAATAAAAAGAAGCCCGATAGTTCCCAACAACATACCCCCGATGGTTCCCACACCGATTGTGCGGCTTCCGTTGGCACCTGCCCCCGAAGCAAACATCAGTGGCAACATGCCGAAGATCATCGTCAACGAGGTCATCAGGATGGGACGCAGGCGCATCTTGGCAGCGAAGAATGCCGACTGCTTGAGCGACATCCCTGCCTGGCGGCACTGGGTAGCATACTCCGTGAGCAAAATGGCTGTCTTGGCCAACAGACCGATGAGCATGATTAGGCCTACCTGAAGGTAAATGTTGTTGTCGATGCCAAACAGCCACGCAAACAGGAAGGAACCGAGCAGGCCGAATGGTATGCTCAACATGACTGCTAACGGAATGAAAAGACTCTCGTAGAGGGCAACCAAGATGAGATAGACAAAAATGATGCAGATGAAAAAGATAGCCACTACATTGCTGCTCGACTGACTCTCCTCGCGGGTGATGCCGCCAAACTCGATGGAATAGCCCACAGGCAGTTCTTTGGCCGCCACTTCGCGGATGGCACTGATGGCTTTGCCCGTGCTGTAGCCTGCCGAAACACCGCCGGTGACTCCAATGCTTGAAATCATATTGAAGTTATTCAGTGACTGGGGCATGTATTCCTTGGTGAGCGTGACAAACTGCGCAAGCGGCAACATAGCTCCTGAAGCCGAACGGACAAAAAGGCGGTCTAGCGACTGTGCATTGGTTCGGTCTTCGGGCCGCAGTTGCATCGTCACTTGATACACCTGGTTGTATTTGTTGAAATTAGATATGTAGGCACTGCCCAGAAAAGCCGCCAACTCATTGAGCACGGCAACAGGCGAGACGCCCAGTTTCTTGCATCTGGACACATCAACATCAACACGGTATTGCGGATAATCGATGGCATAGCCCGAATAGGCGTCGGCGATTTCTGAACGATGATTCAGCTCCTCAACAAATTGCTGACTGACATCAAAGAATGTGTTGATATCATTGCCGTTATGATTCAAAATGTTGAATTCAAAACCTCCGCCACGGCCGTAACCGTCAATCAGCCCAGGCGACATGGCAAAGCTTTCGGCTTCATGCTCATCGGCGAGAATGGCATTGATGCGGTTCAGGACACTCCATGAGGTGTGTTCGCTGCCTGAACGGTCGCTCCAGGGCTTCAGCTGCACCTGAATCATGCCCTTGTTGGCAGCGCCAAAGCCCACGACACTGCCCACCGACTCCACTTCGGGCAGCTGTTGGATGCGGTCTGACATGCGGGTCAGGACTTTCTCGGTGCTCGCCATCGTATAACCTGCCGGCGCGTTCACGTCAACCATCAACGAACCCATATCCTCATCGGGTACGAAGCCCGTGGGCACTATCTGCATCAACCCAACCATCAGCACCGCAGCGACAGCAATGGCAGTCACAACGGCCCACTTGCGACGGATGAGTTTCATGGCTACCTGGGTATAATGACCCAACAAGGCGCTGAATGTAACCTGATAGGCCGAGCGCACCTTTGCCGAGAAAGACTCTCGCTCAGTATCACTTGGCTTTAGAATGATGGCGCATAGGGCAGGGCTCAGCGTCAATGCCACAATGAGTGAAATGCCAACGGCAACGGCCATGGTCAAGCCGAATTGCTTGTAAAAGATACCCGTAGTGCCGCCCATGAAGGACACGGGTATGAAGATGACCATGAAAACCAGTGTGGTGGTGAACAGGGCCACGGTTAAGCCATTCATTGCATCGACTGCGGCATGATATGACGAGGTGTAACCCGCATCAAATCGTGCCTGCACCGCTTCGACCACCACAATGGAATTATCTACCACAGTGCCTATCACAAGAACCAGGGCAAAAAGCGTGAGCATATTTATGGAAAAGCCGGCCACCGCCATGAAGGCGAATGTGCACACCAGCGAGACCACAATGCCTAATGCCGGGATGACTGTCGCTCGCAGATCTTGAAGGAAGAAATAGACCACAATCAGCACCAATACAATGGCGAGCAACAGCGTCACCACGACCTCACGAATAGAAGCGAAGAGGAAATCATTGGTGTTGTCAAAGGTCACAATACGGATGTCGGTGGGCAACGTCTGTTCCACTACCTCAATCAGCCGATCAATCTCTTGGTTGATCTGGGTTGCATTGGAACCCGCTACCTGGCTCACGCTGCCCATCACGCCAGGATGCCCGTTGATGTGGTTGCTGTAAGCATAATCTGACTGACCCATTTCAAGGTCTGCCACATCCTTCAGGCGCAATTCCTCGCCTGTGGCTCGTGACACGAGCACCAGGTTCTCAAATTCCGAGACCTCCTGTTTGCGGCCCGTGTATCGCAATGTGTACTGGAATGTGTTGCGGCTGTTCTCTCCGATAGCGCCTATGCTGGCCTCCACATTTTGCTCTTCGAGCAGTGCTGTGATATCGCTGGGCACAATACCATGACGGACCATCAAATCGGGCTTGAGCCAGATGCGCAAGGCATATTGCCCGCCCCAGACTTCAACTTTTCCGACACCGGTGATGCGCAGGATAGCAGGACGCAGGTTGTTATAGAAATAGTTGCTCAGGAAATTCTCGTCATAGGTCCCGTGAGGGCTTTCCAGCGCCAGGATGCGCAATTGCCCTGGTTGCTGTTTCTCCACACTCACTCCCATCTTGAGCACCTCGGCAGGAAGCATCGCCTGGGCCTGCACCACGCGGTTCTGGACATTCACCGCTGCCATGTCGGCATTGGTGCCTTGCTTGAACGTGATGCTGATGGATGCCGACCCATTGCTTGACGACGAGGTCATGTATGTCATGTTGTCCACGCCGTTGATGGCCTGTTCCAGCGGTGCCACCACGCTTTTCTGCACCGTCTCGGCACTGGCGCCGGGATAGCTGGCCCACAGATATACGGTCGGCGGGGCAATATCGGGATATTTTTCAATGGGAAGTCGCAACAGGGCTATAATTCCCAGTGCCACAACCATCACATTGATGACGATGGAAAGCAAAGGTCGGTCTATGAATGTCTTAATAGTCATAGCTTGTTTGTCGAATTGTGTTCTGTTATTTCCACTTCATCCCGTTGCGACGATTGTTAAAGGTCAATGTGGGTTTGAAAAAGCCACAGGGTTGAAATGGGACTTGAGGTTGTACATTCACATTGCGGGCTATCATCACCGCAACGGTGGCACTGAATACTCCTGAAACAAAATGGAGAATCCACACGCCGTCAAGTCCCCAGGCTGGCACTAGGATTGACAGGAACAGCAATGGGAAGACAAAGGTTCCGACCAGCGATATCGACAAGGAACGCCAGGGACGCTCCACCGCTGTCATGTATTCTGACAGCGTTGACTCAATCCAGCTGACCAGATAACTCAGCGCGTAGAGTTGCATGGCGCGCAGACTCATGTCATAGAGTGCGGCATCGCCATTTTTGATAAAGAAGGGCAATAGAAGTTTGCCGCCCACCAGCAGAAACACCATTGCCAGCAGCGACAGCAGGGCCGAGGCCCCCATGACGGTGCGCTGGATGGTTTTCATGCGCTTGATGAGTCCTGCACCGAAGCAGTAACTGATGGCGGGTTGCATGGCTCCGCCCAGGCTGTGGATCAGCATTCCTGTAATGCTCTCGATATATTCCACAATCGCCACAGCCGCCACGGCCGTAGAGCCGCCAAGTCTGATGAGGACGACATTGATGATGATGGCAAATGTCGAACCGGCGATACTGACAAAGAACTCCGATGAGCCGTTGGTGATGATGGTAAACAACTGGCGTACAGATATGCGACCCTTGGTAAACATGAGCGGCACCTCCTTTTTCACGAACGGGAAGAGCGACCACACGGCACCAACGGTCATGGAAAGGCAGCTGGCCAACGCGGCTGCCTGCAATCCTAGCCCGAGCACCACAATCAGGAGCACATCGAGAAGAATGTTCAACAGCGAACACACAATGTTGATGCTCATGCTCAACTTCACCTTGCCGCACACTCGCAAATAATTGTCGGTGGAGAAATAGACCGAACACGGCACCATGAACACTGCAAAGACCCGGAGGTATTGGATGGCATACTCGGCCGTCAAGCCGTCGGCTCCCAGCAACCTGACCAACGGCCCGGCAAACGCAAAGCCAACCAGTCCCAACAAGCCCGACAAAACCGCGATGAGCGCAAGGCACACACTGAAAACACGGCTTGCTTCCTCATTGTCATCCTGGCCGAGCAATATCGAGATGCGCACCGACGAGCCTGTGGCAATCATGTCGCTCAGTGCCGTCGTGATCATGACCAGCGGCATGACGATATTGACAGCTGCCAGCGCTTCATGGCCGATGAAGTGCCCGACAAAGATACCATCGATGATAGAATAGATTGCTGAGAAGCCCATCCCCACCATGGCAGGGATGATACACTTGAAGAACAGTTTCAGGATAGGGGCCGTTCCGTAGTCGCGTTCGTTCATTTTGCGCCTCGTTTGGGATGAATCTCTTGCCCTTCCTTCACATAGCTGGCACCAGCGGCAACGATTGTCTCGCCGACAGACAAGCCACTGGTGACGACATAGCGTTGGCCGTCGGTCACAGGCAGTACCTTGACCATGGCCGACCGTGCATGACCGTCAACCATCTTGTACACATAGACCTTGTCCTGAATCTCAAAAGTGGCGGCCTGGGGGATGGCAATGACCTGCTTCATCTCATAGGGAATGATTATGCTGCCGCTACCGCCACTGAGCAGCAGGCCTTCAGCGTTGGGGAATACCGCACGCGCCGACACCGACCCCGTGCTGCTCTCCACCACGCCGCTGATGCTCTCCACACGGCCAGGCTTGGGGTAAGTCGAGCCGCTGGCCAACTTTAATGTCACCGCAGGGAAAGCGGCGACCGCCATTTCTAGCGAGCCATAATCCTTCAGTCGGCTCATCACAACCTGTTCGGTCAGCGAGAAATAGACATGTATCTCTCGGCTGTCGGCAACACTCGTCAGCCCGTCCTGCAAGTTAGGCCCCACATAGTCCCCCACACGGTAGGGCAGGCTTCCCACCACGCCGTCCGATGGACTGCGCAGCACCGTGTAGGACAGGTTGGTGCGGGCCGTCTCCAGCTGGGCCCTCGCCTGGCGCGCCTGGGCCCTCGCCATCGCCAGCGCCGTCGAGGCCGACTTCAGGTCATAGTCCGACACGATACCCTCGTCGTGAAGGTTCTTGCGGCTGTCGTAATTCAACTGGGCGTGGTCAACACTCGCCTCGGCAACCGACACATTGGCTGCCGCCGCCTTCACCTCGGCCAGGTACGACGCCTGGTCTAGCACAAAAAGTACCTGCCCTCGCCGCACGTGCTGCCCCTCCTTCACCATGACAGAACGCAAGTAGCCCTCGACACGAGGGATAATCTTCACGCACTGTCGCCCCTCGATCGAAGCCGGATAACTCTGTTCCGATACAATGTCAGTCCTTGTGACCGTCATCGTCTCAAAGAAGTTCTCCACTTTTCCCTCCTCTTGCTGATGGCAACCCATTGTCAACAATGCTGCCCCCATTAGCCAAACTATCCTTCTCATCTTCTCACATCCATTTTAACCCCATTCGGGATTCACGCAACAAAATTATAAATCATTCTCCCCCTGCCAAAGACAAAAAGACGCGAAGCCGGAAAAAACACCCCTCAACTGGGAAAAACGCTCATTTAATAGAAATCGGGATGACTATTAAAAGAGCCTAGATTCTTGAAGTTTAAAGTTGATATAAATAGAATCTAGATAGCAAAAACTGAATTGTCAATGTTTACTAGGTTGATCAATTAGTGTTTTTCGGTTCAAACAACCATTTTCGTTGTTAATTGCATTTTTTTCCGTTCCAAACAAAAACTTGTTGCTCGTTGGTCGAAGATGGCGTTAACTTTGTGGCGGTGTTTGTTGAGAACACGAATTCTTGTAATTACTCATTTAAAAACCGAAGTGAAATGAAAAAGTTTTACATGATTGTTTCGATTGCTGTGGTGTTTGCGATGGCATCGTTTGCGTTGACCTCGATGAGTGGTCAATTGAAGTTTGACGACAAACTTCACAAAGTCGTCAAGGTTACAAATCTAAAAGGTGTAAAAGGTGAAGGTGATGTGCTTGTTGCTCTTCCTGACGGTGTAACTGCCGAAACTGATTGGGTGTTAACAGGCAACTATGTTGCCAATAGCATGGCCTATTCCAACACTAATGACATTGCGGTTGCGTTTGATGGCAATGATGTGTATGTCCAGGGCTTGGTCTATCTGATGCCGTCGGCCTGGATTAAGGGCACGATGAACGAGAGTACTGTGACCTTTGCTAACGGTCAGTACTGCGGTGAGTATCAAGTGAACGACTCGACGGTTTACTCGATCTATGCCTGTGGTTCTGATGGTCAGGCATTGACCGACATGGTGTTTACCTACGATGCGACAGCCAAGACGCTGACGCTCTCAAACTATTATATTGAGAACACTAATGCCACTACGATGAACTTCTTCTTGTATGCTAGTGGCTTGGTGCTTACAAAGAATATTCCTGTCCCTGAGATGCCGACTGATGTTACGGCCGAGCCAACGGCCACAACGGCATCTGTTGCATGGGAGCAGAGTGGTGAGGTGGCTGTCGACTCGTGGAACCTGCGCTATCGTCCTGTTGTCGACCTCTCAGGCACCAATCGCTCATGGGACTTTGAGAGTGCTGAACAGGTCGATGACTTTACGCTGGTCGATGCCGATGGCGATGGCTACGGATGGGAACTGATGACGGCTAAAATCACTGCCAACAGTGGCAGCGGCGCAATGGTTTCTAAGAGCTATGAGAACGGCGTTGGAGCGCTTACTCCTAACAACTGGCTGATTACTCCGAAGACTACGCTTGGAGGCAAGGTCTCTTTCTATGCATGCGGACAGGATGCCAGCTATGCTTCAGAGGTGTTTAGAGTTTATGTCTATCAAGGTGAGAACTGGAGCTCGGTTGATGACTTCGTTGCAGTCTCTGATGACGTTACTACTACGGGCGAGATGACCAAGTATGAGTATGACCTGAGTGACTACAACGGTGTGGGCTATATCGCTATCCGTCATTACAATATTACCGACATGTTCTATCTTAACATTGATGACTTGTCAATAGAGGTTCCCAACCCGTCAGATGCTGTCGCTTCTGAGTGGATTACAGTCGAGGATGTTACCAGTCCTTATGTGATTGATGGCTTGACTCCTGAGACTGACTATGAGGTGCAGGTTCAGGCTGTTGCCGAGAAAACAAGTGCATGGACTGCATCAACTAAATTCACCACTCTGGCTGAACAGGTGGTTGAGACGGGTTATTATCTGGTTGGCTCGTTCAACGATTGGAACCAGACTGAGGATGGCGGACGCATCGCATTTGACAAGGAAAACAGGGCTACAGTAGAACTTGAGGCAAATGATGAGTTCAAGATCATCACTCCTGCTGAAGACGGTGGCTGGACTTGGCTGGGTGGCGTTGACGAGAACAACGTGGGCTACTTCCTGATTACCCCTGAACTTATGAGCTATAGCCTGGATCTTGTTGAGGGCGCTAACTTCCGCGTCCAGGAGGCTGGCGTTTACCACATCAATCTGGTGTGGGATAGAGGCCTTCCTAGCCATATTGTTGTTACTCGCGCCGATGCCACAGCCATCGACACTGTCGGTGTTGATAAGAAGGTCGATAACAAGTGGTACAACCTGCAAGGACAGATGTTTAATGATGCCCCGAGTGCTCCTGGCATTTACATTCATAATGGCAAAAAAGTAGTTAAGAGATAAACTGCAGAAAAAAACAAAAAGGTTAAAAGAAAAGGTTGAGCCGTGAGACTCAACCTTTTTCGTGTCCCTTGTGTTGTGATCTCGGTGAAGATCATCTCGGGAGGGTGCCACGCTTGTCGTACGCCTGATAGGACTCGAACCTACACAACCGGAGTTACTAGATCCTAAGTCTAGCGCGTCTACCAATTTCGCCACAGGCGCCTGTTGCGTTTTGGATAAGTTTGGCTGCGCCTCAGCATTTAAAGCATGCTTCAATGCATTCGGCTTGATCAAACTTTGCGGCTGCAAAGGTAATACAAAATTAAGAATTAAGAATTAAGAATTAAGATTTTTTCGTTTTTTTGTGATTTTTGCCCGAATGTCGCGATTTTTTTGTACCTTTGTAGGTTCAATGGCTCCCATAGAGGGAGTGCCATAACTGCAATGCGAAATCAGACAACTTGCACAACAATCAACAACTTATATTTGTTGTTTGTGTTGTTATTGTTGTCTGAATCTAACCGCGAATAGGTCGAACAAACAATATCTGATATGAACGACGATAACGAAAATCTGGACCCCATCGACGAGCAGTTGCCCGAAGACACTGACGGCGCGAATGACGCGCAAGGCGGCGACGACCAACCCGCCGGGCACTCGTCCTACCAGGTGCCTAAGGACAAGAAACTCCAGCTCTCGGGTATGTACGAGAACTGGTTCCTAGACTATGCCTCATACGTTATCCTGGAGCGTGCCGTGCCGCACATCGAGGACGGTTTCAAGCCGGTTCAGCGACGTATCATGCACGCCATGAAGGAGGCCGATGACGGTCACTTCAACAAGGTGGCTAACCTGGTGGGTCTGACCATGCAGTACCACCCCCACGGCGACGCGAGCATCTACTCGGCGCTCGTCCAGATGGGGCAGAAGGAATTGCTTATCGACACCCAGGGTAACTGGGGTAACATCCTCACAGGCGACGGTGCCGCTGCGGGCCGATACATCGAGGCGCGACTCAGCGAGTTTGCGCTCGACGTGGTCTACGACGCCAAGGTGACCGACTGGGGGCTGAGCTACGACGGCCGCAAGCGCGAGCCGCTGACCTTGCCCGCCAAGTTCCCGTTGCTGTTGGTGCAGGGTGCCGAGGGCATCGCTGTGGGTCTGTCGTGCAAGATTCTGCCGCACAACTTCAACGAGGTGATTGACGCAGCCGTGCATTACCTGCGCGACGAGGAGTTCCACCTCTATCCCGATTTCCAGACCGGCGGTTACATCGACGTGAGCCACTACAACGACGGCGAGCGCGGAGGCAGTGTGCGCGTGCGCACCAAGATTGAGAAACTTGACAACAAGACCCTCGTTGTGCGCGATGTGCCTTACGGCAAGACCACCGGCACCCTCAAGGAGAGCATCGTCAAGGCCAGCGAGAAAGGCAAAATCAAGGTCAAGCGCGTCGACGACCTCACCAGCGAGAACGCCGAGATCAGCGTGCAGCTCCAGCCTGGCACATCGAGCGACATCGCCATTGATGCACTCTATGCTTTCACCGATTGCGAAATTTCCATTTCGCCCAACTGCTGCGTCATCAAGGACGAGAAACCGCAGTTTCTCACAGTGAGCGACGTGCTGCGCTTCAGCGTGGACCGCACCAAGGAAATCCTGCGCCGCGAACTCGAGATCAAGCGCGGCGAGACCATGGAGACACTGCTAGCC
>JAEEJI010000143.1 GCA_016281825.1 Muribaculaceae bacterium
ACTTTTGGCTTATCCACAAGGTGGGGTCGGTCATGGAGGAGGAGGGCGAGCGCGGCCTGGCTCACTTCCTGGAGCACATGGCTTTCACGGGGACGAAGAATTTCTCGGACCGAGAGTTATATGGCTATCTGACTCAGAACGGTCTGGCCTTCGGCACTGACGTGAACGCGACGACGAGCTATGATGACACGCAATACTATATCAGCAATGTGCCCACGCGTCGGCAGTCGATGCTCGACTCGGTGCTATACATCATGCGCGACCTCTCTTGCAACCTGCTGCTCGACGAGGGACCAATCGACAAGGAACGCGCCATCATTCAAGAGGAACGCACCAGCAACAGCTCGTTCCAACTTCGCCTTCAGGAGCATGTCCTGCCGGTGCTGATGAAAGGCAGCCGCTATGCCAACCGCATCCCCATCGGACTTCCCGAGGTGGTGGCAAACGTTGACAAGCAGCAACTGCAGCAGTTCTATCATAGGTGGTACCGCCCCGACCGCCAGGCGCTGATTGTCGTGGGCGACTTTGACGCCCAGTTGATGGAGCGCAAGGTAAAACGCATCTTTGGTGTGGTTCCCGTTCCCATCGAGCCCTCGCCCGCCGTTGACCTGACCTTGCCCGACCACAAGGGACTGCGCACAGTACTCTACACCGACCCTGAGGCTGACGCCACGATGGTGAATCTGTACTTCAAGCACGACAATTTGCCGCTGAGCGAGCGGAACACGCAACAGTATCTTGAGCAGAACATGAGGAAAACCTTGGCGCTTTATATGCTTGGGCAACGGCTTGAAAAGTCAATCCGTCAAGCGCAGTCACCCCTGCAGATGGCTCAGGCCAACGACACCCACTTCATCACCACGCGCAGTAAGGAAGCACTTGCGATGACCGCCATCACCAAGCCGGGACAGGTGCTTGACGCTGTTGAGCAGTTGTTCACTGAAGCTCGCCGCATGGAACTGCACGGCTTCAGCGAAAGCGAACTGGCACAGGCGCGCGCTGCCATCTCGGCAAACATGCGTCAATATGCCTTGCAAGTCGACCACCACGAGACGGCCGATTATGTGTCGGAATACATTGACCACTACCTGAGCGGCAGCTATATCCCGGGTGTTACCAAGGAAGTGGAGCTCTCGCTTGCGGTGATTGACCGCCTGACGCTACGAGAGGTCAATGCCCTTGCCAGCCAATGGGTGAGCACCGACAATGCCTGTTTGCTCATTGCAGGTCCCGAAAACGAGCAATATCCCACCGAGGCCCAGCTTCAAGCATCTTTCAAGTCCATCCTGACCAGTCAGGTTGACGATTATCAGGTGACTGCGATTGGACAGAAGTCGTTGATGTCAGCTTTGCCTCAGCCAGGCGACATCGTTTCGCAGGAGCATGACAACGACTTGCAGACCACTACCCTATTGCTTGGCAACGGCGTAAAGGTTGTGTTGCGCCCCGACCGACTTAAAGCCAGTGAAGTGCTCTTTGATGCCATCGCCCATGGCGGACAGTGGGCCATGGACACAGCACTGGCACCACAACTTAAGGTGCTGGAGGCAGCCATCGAGGACAGCCGACTGGGCGGGCACACACAAGACGAACTGCGTACGATGCTTGCCGACAAACAGTTGGGCATCTCCTTCGGGCTGGATGAGGACCATCACGACCTCATGGGCGGATGTACCACAGCCGACCTGGAGACACTGATGCAGGCCATCTACCTCTATTTCACCGACATCACGCCCGACCAGGATGCTTACGAGGCACTTGTCGCTCGATTGCGGGCACAGGCGCAGCAACGAAAAGACAAACCCGAAGCCCGGTTGGCCGACTCGATTGCCGTCGCTCACTACGGTCATCACCCTCTCGCCCTGCCGCTCACCGAAGCGCAACTTGACCTGGTTGACTACGACCAGTTGCTGCAGGTCTATCATCAGTATGTGGCGCGTCCCGACCAGTTCACGTTCATCTTTGTCGGTGATTTTGATGTAGACACAGCCGTGTCTCTGGTGCAGAGGTATATCGCCTCGTTGCCTGTCGACAGGAATGTGCAGCCTCTGCAAGCCAGCCATCCTATGCGACTGTTGCCTGGAGAACGAGAGGTCATGGTACACGCGTCGAATGGCGAACGCGCTCAAGTCCAGGTTATCAAGTCGGGACCGATGGAAAATACGCGGATTAACGATGTGATGATGCAAGTATATGGCCATGTGGTGGAGATTGCCCTCAATTCCGTCTTGCGTGAGGAGCACCAGCTGACATACGGTGTGAACGCTTCGGCTCGCATGTTGCGCACCGAGCCACGATGGACGTTGCAGTATCAATACGCCTGCAAGCCCCAAGATGTAGAGCACTCCATTGATATCGCTGTTGATGCCATCGCACTCATCAAGGACCGTGGCGTGTCGGAGCAGCTCTTCGACAAGGTAAAACAGATGATGCTTCGTCGTCACGACGAGGACATTGCCACCAACGCCTACTGGATGAACGTGCTGCGTAACCGCGCCATGGGTCAGGACGTCCACACTGGTATCCGCGACATACTTCAGTCGCTTACCCTGGACCAGTTTGACACATTCATCGCAGGTCTCAACTACGATACAGGAGTCACGGTTATTAGCAAGTAAGAATATCTGAGAAACTCTATTTCCCTAGCATGATGTTGATGACGTTGTTCACGTCAGCGATGTCGACTTGGCCGTCGCCCGTGACATCCGCAGGGTCGTAGGAGAGGCCCAGCATCACATTAATCACCACATTTACGTCGGCTATATCAACTGTGCCGTCACCATTGACATCCCCAGGTATTGCGGGCGGTGGGTTCATTGCCAATGCCATCTTGATGCCCTCGAGGGCGTTGATTTTGCCAGCACCCCATCTGACAGGATTCTGTGCAGTAAACTCGTCAGTAACCGAGGTCTGAGCGATGATGTCCTGTATCTGTTGTGGGGTGAGCGTGGGGCAAGCCTGCATCCACAAGGCGATGATTCCCGCTGCACAGGGTGCGGACATCGAGGTACCCGACATATTGGACCAGCGATAGACCTCTCCGTCGTTGTCGGCCTGCTCAAAACACCAGGTGGATAGCGAGGTGTAGTAGTTGCTCACCGAAGAGATGACCGCGACGCCCGGTGCCGCCACAATTGGCAGTGAACGCCCGTCAGGCAGGATGCCATAGCTTGATGAGGTTGCGATATCGCCCAAGGTGTTGCCGCTATACATCACCGTACCGTCAACAGTCTGATACCATGAGCGTGCCGCGTAGCTGCCCACCGAGATGGTGTTATGCCCTGTGGCAATGTCATTGATGCTATACTCTCCATCGCCACGCTGCCAGTCATAGCGTCCCATCTGTTCAAACTGGCTGCGCGAGTCAACATTCCACGCGTCCATCGATGCGATGGTGTCGCAGCGGTAGATGTGCGCCCAGAAATCGCGCTTCTCGGTCATACGCGTGTCAAAGACCGAGTAAATATGGTACCTGCCATTGATGGGATCGACGCCGCAACGCACGTCAATCGTCCCTGTTGCATATTGACTCATGACGGGGTCATCGTCCAAGACAAATATCGTGTCGCTTGTGACTGGCGGTAAGGTGAAACGAGTCTCGCCATAGCGGGTGTCATAGAGCTGTAATTCCAGGGCGAAAGGAGTAGCATCGTCACTCCAAGCATCCACCTCGGCCTGCGCCTTGTTACTGGCGGTTCGCATGACAGTTCCCACCCAGGCACCCGACATGGCATTTGACGGATTAAAGTCTTTGTGTAGGTGTAGTGGTTTATTTGCCTCGTTGCCAGCACTCTGCACAATAATCACTCCTTGGTCGGCGATGGCATCAAGTCCTCGTGCTGTGGGACTGGTTCCATCGTGCGGGCCTAAGTGCTCACCAATACTGATGCTAATGACACATGGCAATCCCAATTGCCTCGCATAGTCAGCAATGTATCGCGAACCCAATAATAACTGGGCGGTTGTCAGCGAATCGATAGGTATGCCCACCGCCACCAGGTGCGCCTCAGGAGCCATACCGCTGTAAGGACCTACATGCGTCCCACCAGCAATACCCAAGGTGTGGGTGCCATGAGTCATCGAGGGGTCATCGGTGGTGAGGTTTCGGATTTCTTCCTGAGTAATAAACTGCGAGCCAGGCAAGGTGTCACCATCTATCACCACGGGGTGGCCATGTGTCACGGTGGGGCAATAAACACGCTCGATGCGTCGGTTGCCCTCGCTGTCACGAAATGCCAGGTGGTTGAAGTCGATGCCCGTGTCAATCACGCCGAGCACTACCCCACTGCCATTATACGGCATGTCTAGACTTTCGCCCAATTGCACAGCGTCGGTCCATGTGGCAGCTCGTGATGAGTCGGTTTCAACATGGAGTCTTGTAGCCATCGCCACTTGTCGCACACCTCGTCGTGCCGCCACTTGCTGCAACTGTCGCGCAGGCAGTGACACCAACGCTATGTCATCATAGCGCATATTGACTTGCAAACCTTCAAGACATGAGGAATCGTCGTGGGTGATGAAGGCTTGTACCATTCTTTCGGCAGGCATCTTGTGAAGCATGGCTCGGCTGGGCGCAGATAAGCGATGCTGTGCGGAGGTAGCCTGACATAGACAGCCCATCAGTACGACGAAGAGAGAGAGGCGGAATCGCATTAGTCTTTTTCTTCTAATTGTCTGTTGCGATAGTAGTCAATGCCCGTGACTTGGCGATAAGCGCGATAGATGCCGTATGCGCCAAAGATGGCGGCCATGCCGTAGCGGATGATGTTCCACGTTGTGGTTGTGCTCCAGTCAAAGAAATTGACGATGAGCAGATAGGACATGCCCAAATAGATGATAATCATGAAGATGCCAAAGACGAGGCGAAGCGTTTTGGTAAGCATTGTATCTAGTTAAAAGTAAATAGTAAATAGTTTATAGTTAATTGTTGGGTGATATGATTGAAAGTAGCAGGAGGAGGGCGTCGTTGGTGGCACGGGCGATGACGCGTTGGCGGTGTCCCGGGATGTGCTTGCATTGAGAGATGACCTTATCGCCACACTTGGCAGCCATCCACACCGTGCCAACAGGTGTCTCGGGCGTGCCACCACCCGGCCCGGCCACACCTGTCGTAGCCACTGCGCAATCGGTGCCCAACAACTGACACACGCCCGTCACCATCTGTTCGGCGACGGTCTGACTGACCACGCCAAACTGGTCAATGTCAGATGCCGATACGCCCAGTTGATTTTGCTTGACATCTCGATGATAGGAAACCACACCACCGACAAAGTAGTCACTGCTACCCGCGACGGCAGTAATCTCGTGAGCGATGTTCCCGCCCGTACAGCTCTCGGCAGTTGACAAGGTCAGTCCACGACGGCGCAGAATATTGCCAACAATTCCCGCCAACGGCAAGTCCTCATCGCAAACGATGTGATTGCCCAGTATTTGGTGCAATTCAGCCACCAAGCGATCCATTTCGGCCATTAACCATTGCTTGTCTGCGGCCTGGCCCGTGAGGCGCAGATGGATGATGCCAGGCTGGGGCAAATAAGCCAGGTGTATGCATTGCGGTAAGCGGCGCTCCCAGTCGTCAAGGGTCATCGCCAGAGCACTCTCGATGATGCCCGTCACCATCAAATGGCGGAACTCTATGTCCATGTCGTGATGGAAGTGCGCCATGAGTTGTGGTATCACTTCACGCACGAGCATGGTTTCGGTCTCGTAAGGCACGCCAGGCATACTCACGAGCACCTTGCCATCACGCTCAAACCACATCAATGGCGCAGTACCACATTGGTTCTGGATGACTCGGCACGATGATGGTACCATGGCTTGCGCACGGGTATAATCGTTCAGTTTCAGGTGCCGCCCCGAAACAATCTGCTCAACATTGTGAGCTGTGGCCTCATCGTGGACCAGTTCGCCACCGAAGTAGCGGCACAGTGTGGGTTTGGTAATGTCGTCTTTGGTGGGACCCAGTCCGCCAGTCATGAGGATGACATCGCTATGAGCAAAGCCCTCATCGATAGCATCGAAGATAGCTTGCCCATCATCGGCGACCGTGCGGATTGATACCGCCTGCCAACCGAAGGGGGTCAGTTGTCGGGCGATAAAGCCCGAGTTGGTGTCTTGTACTTGGCCGATGAGAATTTCATCGCCAACAACGATGATGGAATAATTCATATATGCTTATATACTGACTCGGGCGAAAGGGGGCGCAGTGATGTCGCAGAACTCCTTGCGTTGGTATTTGAAATAGCCGGCAATGGCGATCATTGCAGCATTATCGGTGGTGAACAAGCGCTTGGGGATAAATGCCTTGAGCCGACGGCGGTCGGCGTATGTCTGCACCGCCTGGCGCATGCCTGAGTTTGCCGCCACGCCTCCACCAATGGCGATGGTGCGTATGCCCGTGTCCTTGATGGCTTTGCCGAACTTGTCCATGAGGATGTCTATGATGGTCTTCTGCAGCGATGCTGCGAGGTCGGCCTTGTTCTCCTCAATAAAATTGGGGTTCAGTTTCAGTTCGTCACGCAGGGTGTAGAGGAACGAGGTCTTCAGTCCGCTGAAACTGTAGTCATAGCCCGGGATGTGGGGTTTGGCAAACTTGAACCGTTCGGGATCGCCCTGTTGTGCCAACTCGTCGATGACTGGGCCACCCGGATAAGGCAAGCCCATCGACTTGGCGCACTTGTCGAACGCCTCGCCAGCGGCATCGTCGATGGTGTGACCCATGATTTCCATATCATCGGGTGCATTAACACGGATAATCTGCGAATTTCCGCCCGAGATAAGTAAACACAGGTATGGAAACTCTGGTACAGGCGCATCGGGTGATTCCTGGATGAAATGCGCCAACACATGTCCATGCAAGTGGTTCACATCGACCAGTGGCACATCGAGCGCCAAAGCCAGCCCTTTGCTGAACGAGGTACCCACATGCAAGGAGCCTGGAAGCCCCGGTCCGCGCGTGAAGGCGATAGCGTCAATATCCTTGCGGTCAATGCCCGCCTGGCGGATGGCCTCACTCACCACCGGGACGATATTTTGCTGGTGGGCGCGCGATGCCAGTTCAGGTACTACCCCACCATACTGTTCGTGTACCCGTTGGCTGGCTATGACATTGCTCAGCAACAGGGTGTCGCGCACTACAGCCGCCGATGTGTCGTCACAGGACGATTCTATGCCTAGAATGATGCTCATTTGTTCACTGAGAATTATATCTCTCGTCTTGTTAGTAATAATTTGCAAAAGTACGAAAAAGATGTCACATTTGTTGGTTGGTACTCACTTTTTTTGCAGTACTGAGTTTTCTGTTGCGGTCAGTACTGAATGTTGGCATTGTTCGGAAACTTAAGTGAAAAAAAGTGCGCCACGTCCTTACAGGGTTGTAGAGACGTGGCGTGATTGTTGTGGTTGCTGCCTGCTTTTAAAGCAAGGCGTCAACCTTGGCCTTGAGGTCGTCATAAGAAGAAGATCCTACCTGGCGGTCGACCATCTTTCCGTCTTTGAAGAAGAGGATGGTGGGGATGTTGCGCACACCGAAGTCAACGGCGAGGTCAGTGCCCTCATCCACATCATACTTGCCAATGAGGACACGGCCCTCATACTCGGCGGCGAGTTGGTCTACAATGGGTGCCACAGCCTTGCATGGGCCACACCATTCTGCCCAGAAATCTACCACTACGGGACGACCCGACTCGATCTCTTGAGCTGCGTTTTGATCTGTAAATACGAATGCCATAAATGTTTTATTGATAATAAGTTTTTCGTTTTTGAAAATTTGAATGTGCAAATTTAATATAAAGTTTTCTATAACGGACAAGAATTTTAGAAAACATTTACTTTGAATTGTAAGGAAAGTTCACGCAGGGTGTCAATGAGACGCTTACTGAGCATGATGGGTTTCTTTGACTTGAGGTCGACATGACGTCGATGGTCCACATCCTGAACACGGAAATAAAGGTCGCAAGGCGCGCCCTCTTTGCTGCTCATGAATTGTTTCAGCAATTTGGCCTGCTCCAGCTCGTCGTCATTGATCGAAATGCGGATGTTTCGCACGGTCTTCCCTTTCATTTCTTCAAGCAGCGAGATGGACTGTATGTTAAACCTGGCATCCTTCTTATCGCCACCATAGCGCGTTTGGTAAGCTCCACGAATCATGATGGGCGTGCCGATGATGCCATACTTATTATAGTCAATGAATTGTTGGCCAAAGAGCATGAACTCGTAGGTACCTGTATAGTCCTCGACCTTAAGGATGCCAAACTGTCCGCGCTTGCCCATTCGGACGGTATAGTCGACCACCAGTCCCGCCAATGTGAGTTCCTGGTCCAACTTGTCGTTCTTGTTGGGCAGGTTGGCCATTGTGGTGTTGCAGCCAAATTTTACCTCCATATAGTAGGGGTCAAGCGGATGTGCCGAAAGGTACATACCCACCAGCTCTTTCTCTCGGCTAAGGCGTTCCATGATGTTCCAAGGTTCGGCCTTCGGTATCTCGGGCTTGGCGACTTCCAGCGGCTCCAGGTCACCGAACAGCGTGTTTTGCATCGACTGCTGCCCAGCCTGGAAGCGTTGCCCAAATTTTACAATGGTCTCGCTGAAGGTCATGCCGTCACGCAGGTTCTTCTCGAAGAATGCCTCGCGGGTGACCTCGCTGAACGAGTCGAATGCTCCGGCTAGTGCGAAGGCTTCGATGGCCTTGCGGTTGCACGAGCCTAGGTTGACACGCTCAACCAGGTCGAAGATGTCTTTGAACGGTCCACCAGCGTTGCGCTCCTCTACTACGGCATCGACGGCATTGCTGCCCACACCCTTGATGCCGCCCAAGCCGAAGCGGATATCGCCTTGCTTGTTGGCACTGAACGACTTGAAACTCTCATTGATGTCGGGTCCCAGCACACGCAAGCCCATCGACTTGCACTCGTCCATGAACTTTGAGAGTTTGTCCACGTCATTGAGGTTTCGGCTCAGCACAGCTGCCATGTACTCGCTGGGATAGTTCGCCTTGAGGTAGGCAGTCTGGTATGCGACCCAACTGTAGCAGGTGGCGTGCGACTTGTTGAAAGCATAAGAGGCAAACTTCTTCCAGTCTTCCCAAATCTTGTTGAGCGTTTCATGGTCGAAGCCATTCTTCTCGCCTCCCTCGTAGAACAAGCCCTCCAGGTGGTTCATCTTCTCAATTTGCTTCTTACCCATCGCCTTGCGCAGGGTGTCGCTCTGGCCGCGGGTGAAGCCCGCCAACTGGCGTGAGAGCAACATCACCTGCTCTTGATAGACCGTGATGCCGTAGGTGTCCTTGAGGTATTTCTCCATGCAGGGGAAATCGTAGACGATGGGCTTCTCGCCCTTCTTGCGTGCGATGAAGTCGGGGATGTAGTCCATGGGCCCAGGACGGTAGAGGGCGTTCATTGCGATGAGGTCCTCGAATGTGCTGGGCTGCAGTTCGATGAGGTACTTCTGCATACCTGCCGACTCAAACTGGAAGGTTCCTGTCGTGCGGCCTTCGCTGTAGAGCTTGTAGGTTTTGGGGTCATCGATGGGGATGGCCTCGATGTCGAGGTCGATGCCGCGCGTGATCTTGATATTTTCGACCGCGTCACGGATGATAGACAGGGTCTTCAGTCCCAGGAAGTCCATCTTTATGAGACCCGTTTCCTCAATGACACTGCCCTCATACTGCGTGACCATCACCTTGGAGCCGTCACTATCGGTGGCAGTGCTCACTGGAACCCAGTCGGTGATAGGATCACGTCCGATGATGACACCACAGGCATGGACACCCGTGTTGCGCACATTGCCCTCGAGCTTTTCGGCCAGACGTACGGTCTCTGACACCAGCGGGTCGGGATTGTTAAGCTCAGCGGCAAATTCGGGGAAGCACTTGAGGCAGTTCTCAATGGTGATTTTGTACTTCTTGCCGGGCTTTTCTTCAGGCATGTCATTGGGACGGCCGGGAATCATCCCCGCTAGGCGGTTGCTCTCGTCAATCGACAGGCCCTCGACGCGCGCCACGTCCTTGATGGCCGACTTGGCCGCCATGGTGCCGTAGGTGATGATGTGCGCTACCTTGTCGGCGCCATACTTGTCGGTGACATACTGCAGCACCTTGGCACGTCCGTCATCGTCAAAGTCAACATCGATATCAGGCAACGAGATGCGGTCGGGAGTGAGGAAGCGCCCGAAGAGGAGGTCATACTTGATGGGGTCGATATTGGTAATACCCAGGCAGTAAGCCACTGCTGAACCAGCCGCGGAGCCACGGCCCGGACCGACTGAGCACCCCAATGCGGGGGCAGCCTTGATATAGTCCTGCACAATGAGAAAGTAACCTGGGAATCCCATGTTCTTGATTGTCTCCAATTCGAAATCCAGGCGCTCGCGGTGCTCATCATCCAGGTCGGGCCAACGTGTCTTGGCGCCCTCATAGACCAAGTAGCGCAGGTAGTCATCCTCGTTGTCAAAGCCGTCGGGCAATGGGAAGTCGGGCAAGATGGGGCCATGGTTAATGCTGTAGAACTCCACCTTGTCGAGAATCTCGTTGGTGTTTTGCAACGCCTCGGGAATATCGGCAAACACCTCGTTCATCTCGGCTTGCGTCTTGAACCACTCCTGTTTGGTGTAGAGCATGACGTTGTCGTCGCTCATCTTCCTGCCGGTCGACACGCAGATGAGTCGCTCGTGCGCCTCGGCGTCGTCCTCGTTGATAAAGTGGGAGTCGTTAGTGCAGACGACCTTAATGTCCAGTTCGCGGGCAAACTGCAACAGCACTTCATTCACCTCTTGTTGTTTCGGGAAGGTGTCGTGGGCGGCACGCTCTACAGTGGCTTTATGGCGTTGCAACTCCAGGTAATAGTCGTCGCCATACACACTCTTGAACCACTGGACCACCTCTCGTGCCTTGTCAATCTGTCCGTTCATGATCAGCTGTGGCACCTCGCCGCCCAAACATGCCGAACAGCAGATGATGCCTTCATGGTACTTTTCCAGTTGGCTCTTGTCGGTGCGAGGATGGCTATAGAAACCCTCGGTCCAACCGTTAGACACGATTTTGATAAGGTTCTTGTAGCCCTGAAGGTTCTTGGCGAGCAGGATGAGGTGACGGCCGATGTCACGCTTGTCAATATGCTCGTGCATGTCGGTCATCGCGACATAGACCTCGCAACCGAAGATGGGTTTGAATTTGTCCTTCTCCTCAAGGTCCTTATTGACTTTATTGCAGTAGTCATGAAGTTCTTTTATACCGAACATGTTGCCATGGTCGGTGAGTGCCATGCCGCGCATACCGTCGGCCCTGGCTTTGTCTACCATCCCCTTGATAGACGCTTGGCCGTCGAGGATAGAGTATTGCGAGTGCACATGAAGGTGAACGAAGGGGGTCATATCATAATTGGTGTAATGCGAGTGAGTGTGTAGTTTCGAAATTTTCTTCAAAGTTACTACAAATTCCCCACTCCACCTCCAAAAACGCCCCACAAAAGTTATTAACAAGCAGAGGTCTCCGCATTGTTGCTACTAGTAATCAAGCAGGTGCTTAGCCGTTAGGCTCTAATAGAGCTTGTCTTTGGGTTAATCTAGGGGCTGAGGGTGGATGTAGGTGTCGTCGGCGCGGTGGATGAGGTGGCCTTCGTCGACAAGGAACGCTACCATGCTCACAATCTCGTCTTTAGGGAAAGACAGTGTGTGGAGGAAGTCTTCCAATCGGCGGGGCTTGACCTGCGCCATATAGAGGCTGCCGCTCTGCACGTCGGCGGGTTGGGTGTTCTCGCGCTTGCGGCGGTCGATGCACACGTCACAGTGCCCGCAGATGTCTTTGCTCTCTTCTCCAAAGTATCGCAGCATGCGAGCCTCGCGGCACTGTTGGTCGTTGAAGGCGTAGTCCAACACGGCCTCAATGCGTTGCTCCATGCGCTGCTTCAAGTCCTCGTAGATTGCTTTTGGCAGGAGTACGTGGCGGGCCTCCTCGCGCGAACTGGTATAGATGATGTAGGGTGTGCGCTTGCGGGGAATATAGTGCAGGATATGCATGCGGGTCAACTCGAGCAAGGCGTTGTAGATGGTTTC
>JAEEJI010000144.1 GCA_016281825.1 Muribaculaceae bacterium
AGACTCCTCGCTAATGCTACCATCGGCATTGAAGATGTCGATGGTCTCCAGGTTGTGCGTCTTGCCCAGCATATAGTCGTTGGGGTCGTGTGCCGGAGTAACCTTCAGACAGCCCGTACCGACCTCGATGTCGACATAGCGGTCCTCAATCACGTTGATGACACGGCCCACCAGCGGCACAATCACCTGACGGCCACGCAACCACTGATTCTTCGGGTCCTTGGGGTTGATGCACATGGCGGTATCGCCCATGATGGTCTCGGGACGCGTAGTGGCGACTACGGCATAGTAGCCCTTCTCGTCGTGGTGGATGATGTTGCCCTCGGCCTTGAGTGCCTCCTCGTTCTCGAGGTGCTCCAGCCCATGGACATAATATTTGAGGTAGTAAAGGTGGCTCTTCTCCTCCTTATAGATTACTTCCTCGTTGCTCAACGCGGTCTGGGCTTTCGGGTCCCAGTTGACCATGCGCAGGCCACGGTAGATGTAGCCTTTGTCGTACAAATCGACAAACACGCGCAGTACGCTCTCGCTGCGAGTCTCGTCCATGGTGAACGCCGTGCGGCTCCAGTCGCACGATGCGCCCAACTTGCGCAACTGCTGCAGAATGATGCCGCCGTGCTCGTGCGTCCAGTCCCAAGCGTGTTTCAGGAACTCGTCACGCGTCAGGTCGCTCTTGCGGATGCCTTGTTCGGCAAGGCGCTTCACCACCTTGGCCTCGGTGGCGATGCTGGCGTGGTCGGTACCAGGTACCCACAACGCGTTCTTGCCATCCATGCGGGCACGGCGTACCAGGATGTCCTGGATAGTGTTGTTGAGCATATGGCCCATATGCAGCACGCCCGTCACATTGGGCGGCGGAATCACGATGGTGTAAGGCTCGCGCTCATCAGGTGTAGACTTGAACAGCTCGTGCTGTTCCCAATACTGGTACCACTTGTCCTCGACCGCTTTCGGGTCGTATGTTGGTGCTAGTTTATTCATCTTTTAGTCATTATTTTATTTCCAAACTGCAAAGGTACGTTTTTTTTTGCACATGGACGAAAAAACGGCTCATTTTGTGGACATTTTGTGGACAAGATGCCACAAAACGAGCCACAAAACGAGCCGCCGATATCAAACATCCCCCTCTTTAGGGGGGAGTGAGGGGGGACTACATCACTCTTTCCCCAGCATGATATTGATTACGGCGTTGACGTCAGCGATGTCGACCTCACCGTCTTCAGTAACATCACCCTTCTTGCCCTGAGGACCAGGAGCGGCCTCGGGATTTGTACCGATGAAGTCAACATTGATGATTTGACCAATAGCCTCCATCATGTCAATAGCAATGTTCACACTTAACACTTGATCGTTGAATGAGGCGGTCATTTTCAGAGGCACTTCTCCTAGCATCGGGCCTAACCACAAAGGAATATCCTCTAAATCGCCCTCGGTAATTACGATGGCGGTGTCAGTCTTAATGGTCGTGTAGCCAAAATCCGTTTCGCCGTTGATGTCGTTTAATTCGATATTACCAACAGCTGTGGTTCTTCCACCTATATTGAGCATGAAATTCTTGAGGACCAGATCATAAGTGGAGTCGGTCACTTGATTAATTGTAATTGTGGCCTCTTGTGAACCACCCTCTCCATTAACAGTTACACCAAGCTTGCCTGTATACTCTGTGGCCATAGCACCCAAAGTGCAAGCAGCGGCCACTACCATTGCGATAAATTTCTTCATTGTTGTTTGTTATTAATGAGTTTTTAATATTTCAAGTGATGACAGAAGAACATAAGTACACAAGTATTTGGTGGTTAACTCATGCCTTATGTTCTTATGTCTGTTAAACTAGTCCTTGCCCAGAATGATGTTGACAAGCTCATTGATATCGCCCACATCAACATTGTTGTCACCATTTAGGTCTGCTCGACCTTCGTAGTCGTTGGTGTCCTTGCCCAAGATGATGTTGACCATGACGTTGACATCGCCCACGTCGACCATGCCGTCGGCGTTTACGTCACCACGCAGGTACTCCTGAATCTTGCTCACGGTCAACGTGCGGGCTTCCATATCAAGGCTGAAGTTCCACTGGCCGGCAGGCAGGATAAAGTTGTTGCCTTGACCCCATTCGCCCAATGTCAGGGCAGTGCCGTAGTCGCTAGCGGTGATTTGTTGATTGGCATTGGGTGCACCGATGTTGAACGGAAGGATGAATGCCCAACCTCCGTCGTCATCGTTCTCTGCCAGTTCGGTAGTAAAGCGGAAGTAGTTGTACTCACCTGCTGTAGTCACCTCGGCAGTAAAGACGGTATGTGCATCATTAGGGGTCATCTCCTCACCATTGTTGGCATGCCAACCCTTGCCGTTGACATCGCCCAAGATATAGAGGTAATCAGGCATGTTTTCTTCGACAATGAGTGTGCGGGCAGTCACGTCTACAGTAAATGTCCAGTGACCGGCGGGAAGTATGAAAGCGCGAGTCTTGCCCCAGTCGCCCAAGGCTAAGGTAGTTCCCAAGTCTTCTGATTCAATCATGGCAGAAGGATCTGTGCCTTCGCCTGGAGCTCCGATGCGATAGGGAAGAATGTACGCCCATCCGCCATCGTTGTCATCTTCAGCCAACTTGGTGGTGAAATTGAAGTAGTTGTAATTTTGAGAATATGTGGTTACCTTAGCAGTAAAGATTGTCTGGTCTTCATTGGCGGCGGTCATCTCAAGGGCATCGTTGGCATGCCAACCCTTGCCGTTGACATCGCCCAAAATATAAAGCTTACCGGTGAGTGGGTTGTGCGTAAGATTGATGGTGTACAGGTCACCATTCTTGAAGTCGGGGCTGGTCACGCCGATGGCGATGCGGTAGTTGCCGCAACCCAAGTTCTCGACATTCTTCACCACGATTGCGCTCACACCTTCGGTCGTGACGACAAAGTTGTCGGCAGTGATGTTCATCACCTCGCCACTGTAAGTTAAGTCATAACTCTTGGTGGAGGCGTTGAAGTTAAAGCCCTCTAGCGTCACACCGTTCAGAGCGATGTTGGTTATTGCAGCATTGTAAACCAGTTCCATGTCATCAACCCAAACCTTATCACCATCACTGCCTTGTCCGGGAGTAGCATTAGTAGACACGGTAACTAAGATTGCCTTGGCGTTATTAACGTTTGTATAGTTGAACGGAATGTTCAATTCGCGCCAGTCTCCTGTGGTGATTTGTGGATTTTGAGCTTTGGCGGCAACTCTTGCGGCAACATTGGCCACATCGTCATCAGTATAAGTAGTGCCGCCAAATATAGCACTTTTGTCTCCTTTTTTGGGCTCAGGGTCTTGGTAGTATTCACCATTAAAAAGTACTGCGCTCAAGGTGGCATAGGGATAATTCGAATTGGCAGTGCCTTGACTGAATTTGAGCCATGCTTTGATGGCATCTGGCTTTGCAAGAAGAGCCGTGTAGAACTTGTCTCCATTTTTGTCTGTAGCGCTGGATGATTGGTCCATTTCGCTATGGTTCCAAGTGTTAGCTGCTGTCATACTTTGAGCATTAAGTTGACCATTAGTCATAGTTCCGTTATTGACTACAATGTAAGTGCTTGATTCAATTAGGGCACTAGATGTGCCGGAAGATCCTGGTCGTACCTCATCGCTAATGCCCAAAGTTCCAGCTGCCATACTAGCAAGACTACCTTTTGCACTGTTAAATCCATGCCATTTTTTGGGCTCAGTCGTAGCAGATGTCCACTCTTCAAAATCGCTGTTGGGAATCTGGAAAGATTTGGCGTAAGCGGCAACGGTATTACTCTTATAATTGACGGGCTGGTCATTGATGGTGCCAATGGCCGAAATAGTGTTCGTGTCGGTGTAACGCACCAGCAGCGAAATGCCTTCGCGTTTGATAGTTACCAGATGGATGTCACCTTGAGTGGTAACAGGCAAATTGTCGTAAGATGTTCCATCGACTGTCACAGTACAAACGTCGCCGTTAGGCGCAACAGTCACCGTCGTGGCCTGCATACTAATCATGCAAACCAACATGGCAATAAGCATTAAAATCTTCTTCATTTCTTCTATGTTTTAATTTAATAATTTCGAGTAATAAGTTCTTTCGTTCGTTGGTTTTGAATTTATTTCAGTCATCAGCTGCCCCCCTCTCCCCCCGGAGGGGGGTAGGGGGTGAGGCTTTATTTCAACTTATACGTTAACCCCAACGTCCCGTAGATGGGGAACAGTTTCTGCTCGATGGTGTGGAAGTCACCTAGCATCGTAGGGGTCATACCCCAGTTCAGCTCGGCATAGGCTCCCATGCGGCTGCCAAAGTGCCAATCAGCCCCCAATCCGATGCCGAAGTGCCAACGGCACATGTGCTCGCTAAAGTCATAATCACCACGTTCGTTAGGCCCTTCACCCAACAACACTTTTGCGCCTGTCGGGTCATCAACACGCAGATAGCCGTTGTGGGCCCACCCGCTGAACTCGCGGTTAATCAGGTAGGACACGTATGGGCCTAAACGCAAGTCAACCTTGTTCCAGTGAAGTACAGCTTGGATGGGTAGGGTGAGCATCCATTCGCAGGTCTTGGTGGTCACATCGCCAGTGAACATGCCAGCTAATGTTTGTCCACCTTTACTAATCTCCATGTGGTAGTTCTTCACCTTGGCATCCTCGCTCATCGCCTTGTTCTCAAAGCGCAAGCCAATGTAGCCAGCCCAGCGGTCGTTGATGGGAAGCAGAGCATCTCCGCCAACGACGGGGTTCAGCTGCGGGGTATAGCTGTTCAAGGCGCGAATTTCCTCGGGCATGCCCAGTGGCATATTGCCACCCACGTTGTAGCCCACGCGGACGCTATATTGCAATCGTTCGCTGAAGGTGTTCTTCACTGTTTCAACCACCGTGCGGCCCATCACCGGCTCCACAGCAAGCAACAATGATAATATAGTCGTTATTATTTTTAACTTCATCTTAAGAATTCATTATGCATTGTGAATTGTGCATTATGCATTGAATTATTCCTCCTTACTACAAATCAGCCGCACCTTGTCAATGCACAACTCACTGTCGATGGCACCCTCAAATAGGTCTCCCTTGACACTCGAGGCAAACACGATGGTCAGGTTGTAACCCATATTTTCTAGCAAGTCTATGTCAACATCTTCGGTATAGTTAAACTCTATCTCGAAGGGTGTCCATTGGCTGGTGTCTGAGACCTTGGGCATCTTGGCGATGGCAACGATGTTGGGATTGGTCTGCACATCATGTCCAAGCAACATCACAGGGTTGCCCTGGGCATCGTGGTTGCGATAGAACACGGCATAGATGGAACCCTCGTCCTGACGGCTAGGATCCTCGACAAATTGTTTGTCCTTCAATACCATGAACTTCGGGCCTCGCTTGTACTTATAATAACCGGTGAGCTTAACGGGGCGTTTGCCAAAGGGGAGACCAAAGTGAGTGGCCAGGAGAGGCTTGGATAAGCCTTGAGTCAAGTCAAACTCACCGATATACAGGTTTCCAGCAGCGATGGGTTTGCCCACTTGTCTGCCGAACGGTCCTGTGTCGCGGGTTGTTAACCGTACGGCGTAGCCGTCGTAGCCGTCTGCCATAGGAACGGTAGGATAACTATCGACTGCAGCGTACATGTCGCTTGCATAGTAACCAAGATTGCCACTTGCCCAGTCATTACCCAGCGAGCCATCAGCCAGTGTGTTGTGCCACACATAGTAGTGTTGCGTCTTGCTGTCTAGCTCGAAGTGTTCGAAGTCGTAAGTCAGCGTGTCGCTCACGGTCACCATCACAGGCGTGAAGCTCACATAATAGCGGCGGTGCCACTGGCCGTCTTGTGAGGTGACAGTGTAGGTTACTGGTCCTTGGCTGAAGTCCTGCACCGAACCGTCAGCAGGAACAATCGTCGCGCCTTCGGTCAGGACAAAGCGAGGAGCCAGCGAGGTCAAGTCGGCGTGCGAACGCACATTGAAATTGATAACACTGTCGGTATAGAGCACCTGCTTCGGTGTGTCCGTCACCTGAAAAAACACCTCGGTGGGGTTGGCGACATGTATCGACACCTGTTCAATGTCGCATTCGGCGTTCAGTGGCTCGTCCTTGAAGCAAGAGTTCAAGACCAATGACAGGGTTATGACAAGTGCCGCTAAACCTATATTATTCAACAATTTAGTCATTCGAAAAATACCATTTTTCCCAATCAGGCTGCAAAATTACAAAAAAAATCTCATTCGGCTACCACCTCAACACCAAAAAATGCCTACCGACGTATCTCATCGCCCGCTTCTGGCCCTTCGCCATTGTTGATACTTGGCTCTCATTTGCATCATATCCTCAATGGTAGACCGAAAAATCTCCTCCTCCTCATCATTAACTTCAATCCCAAACAG
>JAEEJI010000011.1 GCA_016281825.1 Muribaculaceae bacterium
ATGGAGAACCGTTTCACACACCCAAACTTGTGAGCCACAACTAGATAAGGCTGACAGATGAGGGCTTTTCGTGGTACTTGCTTAGCACCTTGCCACGACAACAAATTTCTTCTGAACTAAACACAGACAAATAACTTTATTAATTAATCTTTTTTTAACAACTTAATTTTATCTTAAAATTATGGCTGAACAAACAAACATCCAGAAGCCTCAGGCTCCCGCGCCTAAGACTGCTAACAAAAAAGAAGTCAGCAGCAACGTAGGCGGCATCAAGAGTGCGTCAATCGTCATTCTGATTTGCTTCATTCTCGCAGTGTGCATCTACATGTTCGTCTTTGGTAATGGCGCCAACTTCAAGGATGGCAACAATGCCAACCCGCCACTGAACCTGCTCGGAACTGTCTATAAGGGCGGTATCATCGTGCCTGTGCTGTTGACATGCTTGCTTACTGTAATCGTGCTCACCGTAGAGCGTTGGATCGCTCTGGCAAAGGCCAAGGGAAGCGGCAACATCACCAAGTTTGTCGAGAACGTCAAGGACGCCCTCCGTGCTAAGGACATCAACAAAGCTGAGGAACTCTGCCGCAAGCAGAAAGGTACTGTCGGTGCTGTTGTTTACGCAACTCTCCAGAAGTACAAAGAGATGGATCAGGACACTGTCCTCGAGAAGGAGCAGAAACTCACCAGCATCCAGCAGACACTTGAAGAGGCTACTGCACTTGAGATGCCGATGCTTCAGCAAAACCTCCCCATCGTCGCTACACTGACTACCCTCGGTACCCTGATTGGTCTTCTCGGAACTGTGCTCGGTATGATCAAGTCGTTCCAGGCTCTGGCTGCTTCGGGTGCTCCCGACTCGACCGAGCTCTCGACCGGTATCTCTGAGGCACTTGTGAACACTGCATTCGGTATCGCTACCGCTGCACTTGCTCTTATCGCTTACAACTTCTACACCAACAAGATCGATAACATGACCTATGCTATCGATGAGCTGGGATTCTCAATCGTTTCTACTTTCGCCGCTACTCACTAATCCCTATCCGGCGATACACATCTTTTAATTAACAGAAACAATTAAACCCAACAAGTTGTAAGAAATATGGGAAAAGTCAAAATTAAGAAAAAAGAGACACGTATCGACATGACCGCTATGTCGGACGTGACCGTCCTTCTGTTGACTTTCTTCATGTTGACTTCTACTTTCCTTCAGAAGGAGCCTATTACCGTTATCACGCCCCCCTCGGTCAGCGAGGAGAAGGTGCCCGACGCAAACCTGCTGTCGGTGCTCGTGAGCCCAGAAGGTAAAGTGTTCCTCGAGGTACTTGGTAGCAAGGACTCGACTCTCAAAAGCGAGACTGTGCGAGCCGACCTGCTGAAGAACATGGCATCCGAATACAACAAGATGCACCCGTCGAACCCAGTCAAGTTCACGGCTAAGCAGATTGACGCGTTCTCAAAACAAAACGCATTCGGTGTGCCCATGAACCAAATGGCTAAGTGGTTGGATATGCCCGTGGATGAACGAGACAAAGCACTCGAAAAAGCGGGAATACCCATCAACATGAACGAAAATCCGGACACCCCTAACGAATTCCAAATGTGGATTCGAGCGGCCTACAACAGCATGAACCCAGAGTTGCAGGAGACTATGGTGAAAGGTAGAGGTATTGCAATCAAAGCTGACCAGACTACACCTTATAGCGTCGTCAATGTCGTCATGGATAACCTACAGACAATGAAGATGAATAAGTTCAGCCTGATGACAGCACTAAAAACAGAGGAGGAATAAGATATGGCAAAAACTAAAAGTCGTCAGAAAAAGTTCGATACCCGTATCGACTTCACTCCTATGGTTGACATGAACATGCTTCTGATCACCTTCTTTATGTTGTGTACGACGATGATCAAGAGCCAGACGCTCCAGATCGCTTTGCCGTCAAACGAGAAGGTTGAGCAGGAACAGCAGAACAAGGTCAAGCAGTCCGAGGCTGTCACCATCATCATCGACGGCAAGGTCGACGATAAGGGGCTCTCGAAACCCGACGAGGGTATGCTGTACTTCTTCGACGGAATGCCCCCAACGGGACAGGAGTTGAAGGCCATCACCGAAAAGACAATGGAAAACCCGATGAAACAAGTCGAGTTTGGCAACAAGACCGGTGGTGCTCTGCCAGCAGTTCGTGAAATTTTGCGTGAACGCAACAAGGATGTTGTGGCTAAGATTGAGGCACTCAAGAAAGACTGGAAAGAAATGAAGTTCAGTAACAATGAGGAGAAAAATGACTCAATCTACCAGGTTAAGGCGAAGGAGATCCGTAATGACTCCACGCTCAAACGTCCAGTTGTGATCATTAAGGCCACACCTAATGCAAGTTACGCTCACGTCGTGAGCGTGCTCGACGAGATGCAAATCAACAGCATCAGTCGTTATCAGATTGACCGCATCAACCAGGTTGACTCGGCCATGATGATCTTGCTGCAGGGTCAAGAAGCGAAGTAATGAGTGATGATTGGTTTATATGTTTAACTATCTAAAGCATTAAGATTATGGGAAAAGATGTAGATCTTTCATCGCGTGAATGGTGCGACCTTGTGTTTGAGGGAAAGAATAAGGACTTTGGCGCATATGAAATGCGAACCACCTCGACCAAGCGTCACAATAAGGCTATGCTTTACACCATCATCGGGGCTATCCTCGTCGTGGCTGCGGCTGTCTCTATCGCTAAGGTGCAGGAGTATCTGGCTGAAAGAAGACTAGCAGAGCAGGCCGAACAAGAGGAGGTGCTCATCGATATGGAGCAGAATGAGGAACCCGAAGAGGAACAGCAGGAACGTCTCGAGCAACCCAAACCTGAGGTGCTCCCCGAGGAGGTCCTGAATACCGTCAAGGTGACTGAGCTCCGAATCGTTGAGGATGAAAAGGTGAAAGCCGAGGACGAAATTAAGACTCAGGATGAGCTGAAGGAAACGACCACTGCTTTCGGTCAGAAAGATAATGACAAGGGTACTGAGGACCGTAACGTCACCCGTACACTCAAGGAAGAAGTCGTCGTCGAGAAGAAAGTAGAGGAGAAGAAAGTGGAGAAAGAAGAAATCTTCAAGAGCGTCGAGCAGATGCCGCAGTTCCCCGGCGGCGAAGCTGCGCTGATGAAGTATATCTCGAGCCACATTCAGTATCCGACAATGGCTCAGGAGAACAATGTTCAGGGTAAGGTGATTGTGCAATTCGTCGTCACCAAGACCGGTCAAGTGGGTGAAGTCAAGGTGGCTCGCTCGGTAGACAAGGACCTCGACCGTGAGGCTGTCCGAGTCTGCAAGTCGCTGCCCAAGTTCACTCCTGGACGTCAGAACGGTCAGCCCGTGTCGGTATGGTACACCCTGCCTGTGAACTTCAAACTCCAGGGAACCAACTAATATCCTGACTCTTTTAACGAAAAAGCCGCAGAGCATCATGCACTGCGGCTTTTTTCTTGTAAAAATTCTAAAAACTTCAAGAATTATTTTGATGAACCCGCGATTAGTGCTAACTTTGTAAGTTCAATTGTAGAAATGTGGCATAATGAAGAAATTCTCTTTAATACTCGTCGCCGTCATCGCTCTATGCACTGTGGCATGCCAACAGAAAAAGGCGACAAACACCAGTACTAGCGGCATCGCGAAAATTAGTTGCGATGAGAGCTTCCGTAATATCCTGGACCAGGAGGTCGAGGTGTTCGAGTATAGCTACCCCGACGCGAGCATCATGGTTGACTACACCGACGAGGCGGCAGCGCTCGATTCGCTCATGCACCGTAAGGTTGACCTCATCATCACATCGCGGGATCTCACCGACGATCAGCGCAAAATCTTGGAAAAGCAGGGTAGGGCGCACCGATCACGCAAAATCGCAGTTGATGCGGTTGCTGTCATCGTGAACACAGCCAATGACATCGACGAACTGTCGATGGCCGAACTGAAGGAAATCTTTACTGGGAAGTCACGCAAGTGGGGAGACCTCTTCCCGACCACTCTTAAGCGTGACTCTATCAAGATTGTTCTCGACCAGTCAGGCTCAGGACTGGTGCACTACCTAAAGGACCAGTTCACCGAGGGACGTGACTTTGGCAATACCATCAGCGTCTTTGCTCAGAAATCGAGCGAGGATGTCTTCAAGGCAGTCATGGGCAACAAGAACGCCATTGGGTTTGTCGGCGTGAGTTGGATCACTTCCGATATGAAGGCGACCGAAAAGACCATGGAGCAGCGCGTCGACGAACTTAAAAACAAGAACGAGGTCAGTGTGATTGACTTTACCGACCGCATCAAGGTGCTTGCAGTACGGCCCGATGATGCCATCACCGCACGCAAGCCCTATCAGGCATACATCAATACAGGCGAGTACCCCATGTTCCGTACTATCTGGGCCATTGACGCCAGTGCCGGAGGAACCCTAGACCACGGTTTCTTCTCGTTCCTCACGGGAGTTATTGGACAGAAGATCATTCTCCAAACAGGTATACTTCCCGCTGCCGAGCCAGTCAGGTATGTCGAAACAGTAAAATGACACTAAAAAACTGAGAATGATTACAAACCGATGTTAAATCGATGAATAGATGATAATATTGATGCAGAAACCATTGGTTTGGCACGCAACTTGCAATTACACTCACAAAACAACGAAAATTAATTAATAACTCCATAAAACTAAAAGACAATGAAAGCTAAATTCTTTATCGCAGGTCTCCTCCTCGCAGGAGCAGTCATCAGTGGCTCGGCACAGAGCTACAAGGATGGCATCGAGTACTACAAGGTGGATCAGCTCGACAACGCCAAGGAGTTGCTCGAAAGGAACCTGAACGCGCCCAGCACCAACAAGAGCGAGGCATACTACTACCTGGGACAAATCGCGCTCAAGCAGGGGAACCTCAACGAGGCTAAAAGCTACTTCGACCGTGGCATCAGCGCCGACGCGAACAACCCCTACAACCTCGTCGGACAAGCTGCGCTCGAACTCAAGAAGGGCGGCAATCCCAAGGCTCTCTTCGACCAAGTGCGCAAGATGAGCAAGAAAGACCCCAAGCTGGAGATTGAGATTGCACGCGCTTACTATGCTGCAAATCCGACCACCTATGCCAAGGACATCGAGAAGTGCATCAAGAATGCCCAGAAGTGGAACATGAACGACCCCAACAGCCACATCTTCTCAGGCGACATGAAGGCTGACCAGAAACTGTGGGGCGACGCTGCCGGACTTTATGAGATGGCATTCACCAACGATCCCAACAATGTTGAGGCATATGTCAAGTACGCAAATACCTACTTCAACGTCAACCCCACGATGGCCATCGAGCGCCTCGAGGAGCTGAACGCCAAGTCGCCCAACCAGGCTCTCGTGCAGCGCCAGCTTGCCGAGAAGTACTACAGCGACAACCAGGGCGTCAAGGCTGCCGAGAAGTACGGAGAGTATATCCAGAACCCCAACCACTTCGCACAGGATGAGGTGCGCTATGTCCAGCTACTCTTCTTCGGCGAGAAGTACCAAGAGAGCTATGACCTGGCGACCAGCCTTATCAGCAAACTCAACGCTGGTGACGAGAAGGTCTTCTACATGCGTCGCATGCAGCTCTACAACCTCGATATGCTCGAGAAGTGGGATCAGGCTGTAGAGGCAGGCCAGCAGTTCTTCGCTATGGCAAAACCCGCTGATGCTGTCTATGAGGTACGCGACTACACCGACTATGGTAAGGCGCTCCAAGAGGCAGGACAACCCGAGGCCGCCATCGAGGCTTACAACAAGGCTATCGAGCTCAATCCCCAGAACGAGGACTTGATCCGCAACATGGGTGACTCGTATGCCGGAGCACAGAACTACGAGAAGGCTGCCAGCTACTACCAGAAACTCTATGACGGTGGAATGGCTAAGGCTAACGATGTGTTCACGCTCTCGCGCTACCTCTACTTCCTCGCTAGCGACACGCAAGACGAAGCCGTAAAGGCCGACGCTATCGCACGCTCGCAGAAGTACCTCGCCGAGGCTGACCAGAAGGTGCCTGGAAACGTCCAAATCGTCAACCAAAAGGCTAACATGGCTAAGCTGCTCGAGGGAGACAAGATTACCGGTAAGGCTCTGCCCGCTTATAAAGAGCTCCTCAGCATCCTCGATGCAAAGGAGGACAAGAGTGGATACGACCGCTACTACCGCTACATCTACAACTACCTGGCCAACTATGAGTTCCAGTTCGGAGACAAGTCGCTGGCCAAGGAGTACTACCGCAAGTGGTTGCAGCACGATCCCGACAATGACGCGCTACGCAAGTATGTCGAGTCGATGAAGTAAGTTCAAAACTGACAAATAAATAATATGAGCCACATCCCAATTGGGGTGTGGCTCATTGTTTAGATGTCTAGGGCTTAGCCCTCTTTCTTCGCACCGAGCATCCAATGCGCTAGGGTAGGACTGATGCGGATGGCGCGGCTCACGCACAAACACAACAGATACGCACATACTGTCAGCGAGACGGAGGTTAGTACATACAAGGGACCCGAAGTGATGTGAACTTTCGTCAACGGAGCCAAGAAGAAGTAGTGGATCAAGTAAACATCCAGGGTGCGGCGACCGGCAAATGCCAACCCGCGGCTCAGTTTGCTGCCGTTTGCAAGAATGTGACGCAGCCGGTAGAAACAGAAGTAGACCAAGAATATACCCAGTTGGCATACCACAAGCATCTGTACACCATAATTGATGATGCCAGGGGCTCTTGTCGTCAGCCAGGGAGTAAATATCAGTGTCAAGCAACCACCAAAACACAGCAACAACATGCCGATGCCGGCCCAATGATTGATGAAATGGTGGAATAGGCTTAAGTGATGGCGGCACAAAAGGCCAATGACGAAAAAGACATAATAGTGACACAGACGGTCAATGTAAAACAGAGACGTCAAGCCCCAATTGACACCATGACGCTGGCATTGAACAAACAACAACCACATCGACAAAGACATGGCTATCAACAATAACAACTGACTCGTGGAACTACAGCGAAACTTACGCATTAACACCGATACTGTATAGTAAATCACGAACATGTAGAACAGCACATAGGTGAACCAGTATCGTTCAAAACCGTTAGCCGAGAAAGTTGACAACGGATTGATACCGAAGACCAAAGAGTAAAGCAAAAAGAAGATGGTCGCTGGAATCAACTGAACAAAAGCCTTCTTGCGCAACCGCTGAACATAAAAACTGCGAGTCCACTCGTTCAAGGCCTTGTAGCCGATGAAACCACTGATGAAGAAGAACATCGGCATGCGTATCAAAAGCAAAACCTTATATACTGGAGAATTGAACCCGCTCAAAACGAACGAGTCGACATGTTGCATCACCACAAGAAACATGGTGAAGGCACGCATCACATCAATATATTCTAGACGTTTGGTCGCAGGGTTGCTCATTACTCAAAAAAAAGGCTGCCTTCTTCGGGCAGCCATTACTAATACTCTTGGCCATTGTAGTACGTCAGCCCAAATAAGACTTGAGCAACTTGCTCTTCTGTCCCTTCAGACGACGGATGGCTTTCTCCTTGATTTGTCGCACTCGCTCGCGAGTCAAGTCAAACTTCGCTCCAATCTCCTCTAGCGTCATCTCTTGACAACCGATGCCGAAGAACATCTTCAGGATGTCACGCTCACGAGGATTCAACTGGTCCAAAGCGCGGTTCACCTCTTTGCTCAATGACTCCTGGGTCAACGTTGAGTCAGCCATAGGACTATCGTCATTGGGCAACACGTCAAGTAGACTGTTGTCCTCGCCATCCACAAAGGGAGCATCGACACTCACATGACGACCCGACACCTTCAAAGTGTCGCTAATCTTGTCTACAGGAATGTCTAGGCGCTCGGCCAACTCCTCGGCCGATGGACGGCGTTCATGCTCCTGCTCGAACTTCGACAGTTCCTTGCCTATCTTGTTCAAAGAACCAACTTGATTCAAAGGCAGCCGGACAATGCGCGCCTGCTCGGCAAGAGCTTGAAGAATAGACTGGCGAATCCACCAGACAGCATAAGAAATAAACTTGAAACCACGCGTCTCGTCAAATTTCTGGGCCGCCTTAATCAGGCCGAGATTACCTTCGTCAATCAAGTCTGGAAGACTCAATCCCTGGTTTTGATACTGCTTGGCCACCGAAACAACGAAGCGCAGATTGGCGCTAACGAGCTTGTCAAGTGCTACTTGATCACCCTCGCGAATGCGCTGAGCCAGTTCAACTTCCTCATCTACAGTGATTAGCTCCTTGCGGCCAATCTCCTGGAGGTACTTGTCGAGCGACGCACTCTCACGATTGGTAATCGATTTTGTAATCTTGAGTTGTCTCATCTTACAGTGATGTAGAGTTTAAAGCACGCAAAGTTACTACATTTTTTTTACACCACCAAAAAATAAACACAAATAGCCGCTAATTTCACAAAAATTAGCAGCTATTACATCTGAGAGCTCACAATTGCGAGCCCTGATACCTTAACCCACGTAGCACCCTATCCACTGACTCCTAAAGGTAGGGACGCAAGTTGCGGCTGTTCTGACCGCGAAGATGTCGGATGGCGCGCTCGCGAATCTGACGAACGCGCTCGCGCGTCAGGTCAAACTTGGCACCAATCTCATCAAGAGAAAGCTCGGGACCGCCGATGCCGAACGACAACATCAGGATGTCACGCTCACGAGGCTGAAGGTTCTGAAGCGATAGCTGCATCTCGTGTGATAGACCCTCGCGCTGAATGTTGGCGTCGGTGCTCGGTGTATCGGTGTCGGCAAGTACATCGAGCAGACAACCCTCGTCACTGTCGCCAAAAGGTGCGTCTACCGAGGTCTTGCGGGTCTGAGATATTAGCGCGTCAAATACACGCTCCTCGCTCATGCCTGTCAGGGAGACAAGCTCGCTAATCGAGGGCTTGCGCTGGTTCTCCTGCTCAAATGCGTTGATTGCCTTGTTTACCTTGCCTTGGATGTTTACTTGGTTCAGTGGCAAGCGAACGATGTGACCTTGCTCGGCAAGAGCTTGGAGCATCGCTTGGCGAACCCACCACACGGCATAGGAGATGAACTTGAAACCGCGAGTTTCGTCAAACTTGCGGGCGGCGCGAATCAGACCTAAGTTGCCCTCGTTGATCAGGTCTAGTAGGCTCATGCCGGTGTTCTGGTACTGCTTTGCGACCGACACGACAAAACGCAGATTGGCTGCAACCAACTGCTGAACGGCGGTTTCATCTCCCTCGTGGATGCGCTGGGCGATTGCTACCTCCTCTTCGGAAGACAACATAGGGATGCGGCCAATCTCCTGCAGGTATCGCTGCAGTGCACTGGTCTCGCGGTTAGTGATTTGCTGGGAAATCTTAATCTGTCTCATGTGTGTAATTCGTGTTATAGAGTGAATATGAAGTGATCTCGTGACGTTAGCACGCCTTTTTTATAATAGCAAAAACCGTGCCAAGTAACCCCAAAAATTGAAAAAAGTTGACCCGAAGGCCAACTTTTTTCAGTTATCCGTTCTCAGTTTACAGTTAACTGTAATCTATTAACTATTAACTATTAACTATAAACTATAAACTACAATCACTCTTCCACGTCACTCAAGTCAACAGCATAATAGACCTTTTTGCCTGTTTGAGTCAGACCTGTAATCACCATCACCTTGTCCTCATCCTGAGAACGCATGATCTGGTTGTAGATTTGCTCAACGTCATCCTGACTGTCGACTGCCTGCTGGTTGATGTGCGTGATGATGATGCCGTTTTTGATACCGTTGCTCTTGAACTTGCCTGCGGTCAGTCCGGCGACCTTCACACCGTGCGAGATGTTGTAATCCTTCTTCTCCTTGTCGCTCAACTCGGTGAACGCACAGCCCAACGAGGTCATGTCGCTGCCCTTGGTAATCTTGGTGTTGCCTTGGTTGTTCTTGAACGTAACTGTCGTCGTGCGCAACTTGTTGTTGCGGTAGTAGCTCACCTCGGCCTTGTCACCGGGACGAAGCTTGTTCATCTGCTCTTGCATCTCGCCACTGTTCTTCACGCTGGCGCCATTCATCTTTACAATTACGTCACCTTCCTCGAGGCCAGCCTCCATAGCGGCGCTGCGGTCGTTGACCTTGGCGACATAGATGCCTTCGTTCGTGGCAGTGATGTTGTGCTCCTTGGCTTTGTCGGCGTCAAGCTCGGTGTATTGGATACCGAACACTGCGCGTTGGACTGTGCCATACTGCTTGATGTCAGTCACCACTTTCTTTACCGTGTTGCTGGGAACGGCGAACGAGCAGCCAGAGTAGTTGCCTGTGGTGGAGTAAATCATCGTGTTGATGCCGATGAGTTCGCCGGCGGTGTTCACAAGCGCGCCACCACTGTTTCCGGGATTTACGGCTGCATCGTGCTGGATGAACGACTTGATGCCCATGTTGGAACTCTCGGCAAGGCCGCGACCCTTGGCGCTGATGATGCCAGCGGTTACCGTAGAGTTGAAACCGAACGGGTTGCCAACAGCGACGGCCCACTCGCCAACCTTCACGTTGTCACTGTTGCCAAACGTGATGGGGCGTAGGTTCTTTGCGCCGTTAATCTTGATCAAGGCAATGTCGGTATTGGGGTCGGTGCCAACTACAGTCGCGTTGTACTTGCTGTTGTCGTTCAGAGTCACCTCGAGCTTCTCGGCGCCATCTATCACGTGGTTGTTTGTCACGATATAGCCATCGTCGCTGATAATCACGCCCGAACCGCTTCCCTTGGCCTGGGGCTCACCCTTCTCTTGGGGTGACTGCTGCTGGCGACCGCGCTGACCATTACCAAATCCGAAGCCGGGACCAAAGAAAAACTCAAACGGGTCAATTCCTTGGTAGTACTGTTGTTGCTTAGGAGTCTCAAAACTCTTGATGCTTACAACACTGTTGATGGTGTTCTCAGCGACAACCGTAAAGTCAACGCCCGATGACATCGCGGCACTGCGGCTCGATGCCGTGCGAACAAAACTGTCGTCCATACTGGCAGTCTCCTTGCCAGGGATGAAGGTGTCTACATCATGGCTTGCACTGCGCAGGGCGCTCTCGCCCATTAAAGTCGTGGCGGAGCCCAACAACGATGCTCCAATGAGCATCAAGGCAATTTTACTATTCTTCTTCATAATCTTAAATGTTAAATATTTGTCCGTTTTAAATTTTTCAATCGTTAAAATTAACTTTTGCTTTACAACGCCAAAAGTACATCATTTATTTGCAACATCAATGCCATCACCCGTTATTTTTGGACTTTTTAAGCATCAAACCGCTCCTTTTTAACCGCGTTAACAACAAAAAGCGGTTGCTACACAATAATTCTCAATTCTCAATTCTCAATTCTCAATTAAATATAGTACCTTTGCAACCGCCAGTTGGGTGGCTTGTCGCTCGGCGTTACTGGAGACGGCCGCCGAGAGGAAAGTCCGGGCAACACAGAGCATCACATTTCCTAACGGGAAGCCAGGGGTGACCTTGGGGTTTAAGGTGACAGAAAA
>JAEEJI010000145.1 GCA_016281825.1 Muribaculaceae bacterium
GGACCAATATGGCAATCCCAAGCCCCCCTCCGGCCTGGCTACAGCCACCTACGGTGTGCCTGACATACTGGTGCCGCACTCCTCCTTCGGTCTCAGCGTGGATCTCATCTGGCGCGAAGGCATGACATTCGAGGACGTACCGCTCTAAGATAAGAAAGGAAAAGAAAAACTAGCCAAACTAGTCCAACTAGTCAAACTAGTCAAACCAGATAAAAACAATAATTAATAATAAAAAAAGAACCAAAAATGAAGATGAAAAAGACAGTTAAATTTGCTTGGTTGGCAGCGATAGCTCTGACCGGCACAGTGGCATTCACCGGATGTACCTCTTCCGACGAACTGCCTAGCAACGTGGTCGTTGACCAGAACGGCAACCTGGGTGTGAAGCCCGAGTTTGTAATCTCTCTGCCCCGCACCGTGGTGAGCGGCACCCGTATGAGCAACGAAGTGACACAGAACGAGGGTAGTGCAACTCAGTTCCGTGGCCTGGACTACATCCGTCTGTTCTCCTTTGGCGCTGAGCCCACTGCTACATCTACGAAGCTGAGCGACATCCTGCGTCTGAGCGCTATCACCACCCTTGGAATGCCTGGTGCCATCAACTACAAGGTTTATGCTGACCAGTTCGTTCCCGTAGGTACCTCTAACTTCCTGTTCTATGGTAAGGCTATCGATAATACAGCTGAGGAGGCAATTACCTCAATGGACGACAAGTTCAAGTTCGGTATCCTGAATACCTACGGCCTCGAGGAGTCTGAGTTCAAGACACCCAGCGACATCGTATTCAGCCTGGAGCGCATTAACACCAGCAACGAGCGTCAGGCCAACAACGAGGTCGGCAAGGCTATCGTAACCCTGCTTGCCAGCATCGCCAACACCACCGCCAGTGGTGTAGCCGCTCCCGACAATGAGTGGAGGACTACGACCAACAAGATCCTGGCTCCCCTCTACAAGAACTTCATCGGCATCACCACCGGTTCTTCCAACTCGCTGGCTGTCATGCTGAGCGACCTCTACAACTCACTGGCCTTTGTGCAGAGCACAGACGCTGCACGTCCCCTGGCTGATGCCATCAAGGCTAAGATTGAGGCTGCATGCACCTCTACACCTCCCGTTAGTGGCGGCCCCGCTTCGCTGAAGAGCCAGTATGCCGGCTATCCCGCAAACATCGGTCTGCCCGACGGTGCTGCACGCATCCGCTGGAACGTGACCGGCACGAATCCCAACACCTTCGTTGACATCACCGGCAACTACTGGATTGGCAACCGTTTCGACAACACCAAGTATGCTTATCCCGCTGCCCTGTGGTACTATGTGAACACCCCGCTGAAGGCCAGCACCGAGAAGGAGTCTCCCGACTATGATTCTGCCGGTAACTGGGAAGGCGTCATCAATAGCGTTTATAATGGCGCAGCCAGTGTGGTGGAGAACAACACACAGTCTGTTGCCCTGCAGCTGCCCGTACAGTACGGTGTAGGTCGTATCGAGACCAAGATCACCATGCCCGCAGGTGTTTTCTATGACGGTAATGGCGAAGAAGTATCCGTTGGAGAGGGCTATACCCTGACGGGTATGCTCATCGGTGGTCAGAGCAGTGTAGGCTATGACTTCGTGACCCTGGGCAATGAGAACCTGACCATCTACGACAAAAAGATGGCCAGCAGCACAATCATTGCCAAGCCCAACAGCACCACGGCAACAGCCAACCAGACACTGGCTCTGCAGACCAAGGCCAATCAGGTTGTCTATGCAGCACTCGAGCTGCGTAACGGCGGCGATGCCTTCATGGGCGCTGACGGTACGATTCCCGCAGGCGGCACCTTCTACCTGACCGCCAAGCTGGATCCCACCACGGCTTCCAACTACTTATCCGGCACGTTGGATAAGATCGTGATGCAGGATCACGTGACCAAGCTCACCATCACCATCAAGAACGGTGAAACCTTTGCCGACCGCAACGGTGACGGCATACCCGATGTTTACATCAAGGATCCCGATACAGGTGTGCCCACTGGCGTGGATGTGGATGGCGACGGTACTCCCGATCCCTATGACATCGACGGCGACGGTACTCCCGATACCTTCATCACCGATCCCGATCACGGCGGTCCCGGTTGGGATACCGACGGCGACGGCGAGGTTGACGTGCCCATCCTGCCCAATGCAGACGGCACCTATCCCGATGGCCCGAACGTGCCTGGCGGTCTTGGCAATGCCACCAACGGTGTGCCCGACCTGAGCAGCCCCGGTATCGAGATTGGTACCTCTGTGAACCTCGAATGGCAGGAAGGTCTGATCCTCGAGCCCGAGATTTAAAGAATAGGAATAAAAGGATGTCCCAGGGCAACCTGGGCATCCTAAACCTCCTAATGAATCCTAGTGAATCCTAGTGAATCCTAGCATGTCCTAGTCCAACCTAGTCCAACCTAGTTCAAACTAGTTCCAACTAGTTCAAACTAGTTCAACCTAGTTCAAACTAGTTCATCCTAGAAAACAAAAAAAACAACGATGATAAGACGCTGCATGATATTTCGCAATAGATTGCTGGCAATGCTGTCCCTGACGGCATTGCTGGCAGTCATTGTATCTTCGTGTAACTCTACCGATGAAGACATAAAAGTTGGTAC
>JAEEJI010000146.1 GCA_016281825.1 Muribaculaceae bacterium
CCGATGCTCGAAAATGAACAACGCAAATTGCTCACCACGCCTTTGGGCGAGAACTTTGTCGAGGAGATGGGTGCCACTAATCTGCTGGCGGTGCGCGACATAGACGGCGAGCATACCCTCTGCTTCTATGCGATACACACCGGAGATGGTTGCGACGCGGCGATGGCCACCTACGACGCACAGGGCAAGCCCTGCGATGCCATGTATATCCGGGACTGCCACCGTATGTGGCCGGTCAACCCCGAGACCTACGAGGGAAACCTTATGCGTGAGGTGATTCACGAGGTGGAGTTCAATGGTAAGCGTCACTTCAACATCACCTATTCTTTTCAGGAACTGGTCTATGATCCTCAGACCGACACCCGGAATGCTCCGCAGTGGACTGTCAAGTGGCATCAGGACTATGACATCGACAAGGACTGCCACTTTGTACTCAAAGAACAGAAGGAGGACGCGCGACTTGGGAACAAGAGTGCCATTGACGAGGTTATCTACATGAACATGCGCCTCTCGGCTTTTGCCGAGCAGTCGGTGGGCGACCCACGGGTTATGGATATATATAACAAGGCCATACCCGAGTGGGAGCAGTTCTACAAGAGTGTGGACCTCAGTTACATCGACATGGACATCAATGCGTTGTTCGATGCCAACCCGACCCGCTTCTTGCGTTGGATGTGCGACCATCGCGGCAAGGACAACAAGATGCTGCCCTATTTCAAGAAGGGTTCGTATTGGTATGGTCCCTCGGTCGAGAAGGCTCTTGGGCCGCTCACGCCCGATGAGCAGCAGTATATCCGTTCAATCATCAAAGGCTGGGAGCAATGAGGCGATGCATGATTTGGTCCTTGGGCTTGGCACTGCTGGCAATGGCAGCATGCGTTGGGGGCAATGGCGGCGGTCGAGAGAACGCTGCTGTGGGTCAATTGGCGCAGTATAAACGCACCCTGCAGTTCCTCACCGACATGGGCATCAGTCCCGACACCTTGTTGATGTCTGAATGCATCAACTTCCCCATTTTCCGCGACACGGTCAGCCATAGCCATTGGCTCACCGCCGAGGAGGCAGAGACACTGGGCATGAAGCGGTTGTGCGGAGTGGATGCCGATGGAACACCCGCCATCTTGTTGGGAGTAGACACCATCAGCGACCAGGTCACCCTGTTGCTCTACCAGGTGTACTATGGCGACAAGTCGCCCGTGGTGCTGATCACCTACGATACCGATGGCATCGTCATGGACATGCTGGATGCCGGCACTTGGGCGGGCGTGAACACCTTGTATGCCAACGAGCATGACAATGCCATGGACTTGGGAGTGGACTCGGCGGAAATGTGGCTCGAGGACAACGGAAAGTTTACCGTTGAGCACTTCCTGACCATGGTACAGCGCCCCACCCATGGCGGAGAAACGAAACAGTTGTGGCGGCACTATACGAAGTATTTCTATCAAGTTGACCCTGTCACTGGGATCATCAAGGAATATGATATGGAGTACGCGTTGCCCAATGTTAACAACGATGATATTGTGCGCCGCCATTTGGAGATGCTCTCATGGAAACCTGTCAGTGACGAGAATGCCATGTCGGGTTATGAATACTTTGCCGAGTATAATGAAGCTGCATTGTCACAGCAGTCGCTGCTTTCAACACTTTATGCTTTCTCGCTGTTCGAACGCTTGGATCTTGCTCCCTGGCCTATGCTTGAGTGGCTCTATGAGCATCAAGACAGCCGCGTCTACCGCCTCTTCATTGATGCCGTCAAGGAACACGAGGTAGACCGTGAACGCCTCGAAGTGGCTGTCAATCTGATGCAAAACGACACGGTCAAGCAATATTGGAGAAAGCAATTTAATCTTGAATAGATGAAAAGTAAGTTATTTTTGTGCTTGGCGCTAATGCTGGCTTCGGGCAATTTGAGTGCGCAACAGATGTTGACAACCGTTGTGCCCGATCGGCCCGCAGGACAGCAAGACGCCCTGTGCATGACCGCGCCGCCGCTAGAGGTGGTGCGGGTCGGATTTGTCGGATTGGGCATGCGGGGGCCAGGCGCAGTCGAGCGATGGTGCCAGATTCCTGGCACCGAGGTGGTGGCATTGTGTGATGTCGAGCCCGACCGCGTCGAGGCGTGCCAGCAGTTGCTCGCCAAGCACGGACGAGGACGCGCGGCAGGCTACAGCGGCTCGACCGAGGTCTATAAGCAGATGTGCGACCATGATGATATCGACATCATCTATATCTGTACCGACTGGGTTCATCATGCGCCCATCGCTCTCTACGCCATGGAGCATGGCAAGCATGTCGCCATCGAAGTGCCTGCCGCCATGAACCTTGACGAGATTTGGCAGCTCATCAACACCAGCGAGCGCACCCGCAAGCACTGCATGATGCTCGAGAACTGTGTCTACGACTTCTTCGAGATGGCGTGTCTCAACATGGCACAGCAGGGACTCTTCGGAGAGGTGCTCCATGTCGAAGGAGCCTATCTGCACAACCTCGATGACTTTTGGGAGGAATATTGGCAGAACTGGCGACTGGACTATAATCGCCAGTATCGTGGCGATGTTTATCCCACCCACGGCATCGGGCCCGACTGCCAGGTGCTCAACATTCACCGTGGCGACCGCATGGATTACCTCGTGGCCATGGACACCAAGCCGGTCAATGGCGCCAAAGTGGTGCAGAAGATGACCGGCCAGCCTTGTGATGACTTCCAGAATGGAGACCAGACCTCGACGATAATCCATACCGTCAATGGCAAGACACTGCTCATCCAGCACGATGTGCTCACGCCTAGGCCTTATAGCCGGATGTATCAAATAGTGGGTACCGATGGTTATGCCAGCAAATATCCTGTCGGGCAGTTGCTCTTCCGACAGGACAAGTTGCCTGACGATGCCAAGAATCATGAGAATCTCAATGCGCACAGGGCGCTGCCCAACGATTTGCGTGACCAGATGCTTGACCGCTACACACCTGCCTGGGTCAAGGAGTTGCAGGAGACAGCACGGCGCGTGGGCGGACATGGCGGCATGGATTATATCATGGACTATCGTCTAGTTTACTGCTTGCGCAACGGACTGCCGCTCGACATGGATGTCTATGACATGGCCGAATGGTGCTGCTTGGGCGAACTGACACGCCTCTCGCTCGAGAACAATTCAGCTCCTGTCCAGATTCCCGATTTCACCCGAGGCGCGTGGAACCGAATCAATGGATTCAAATATGAATTTGCCAAGTGATACAATACAAGAACTGAAGCAGATTGTCGCTCACTTCGACATCGTGGGTGAGGTCGTGCAGATTGAGCCGCTGGGGCAGGGGCTCATCAATGACACTTATCGTGTAATCACTGCCGGCGATACCCCCGACTATGTGCTGCAGCGGGTCAATACCGGCATCTTTACTGACATTGACCTGTTACAGCACAACATTGAGGTGGTGACTCGTCACATCCGCAGCAAGTTGGTGGCACAGGGTGTTGATGACATCGACCGCCGCGTGTTGTCATTGGTCAAGTCCGATGACGGCTTGACTTATTGTCGTGACGACAAGGGGGAATGCTGGCGCATGACGATGTTCATCCCCCACAGTCACACAGTC
>JAEEJI010000147.1 GCA_016281825.1 Muribaculaceae bacterium
AATGAGCAGCCACACTCCTGGCTCCTGCCAGAGACCACCCAACCAACCTGCGGCGTGCATGGCACACAGGTCTCGAAATGCGCCGAATGCAACGCACTCAACTACTACTACATTCCTCCCACCGACAATCACACCTATGTGAATGGTGTATGCTCGGCGTGCGGCAAGGCTGAAAATGTGACCATCTTGCTCGACAACGGACAAGTGAACCCCTATCGTGTCAAATACCAATTTAGATATCGCAATGATGACCAGACCTGGCCCGATGCACCCGATGAGAGCTGGAACACACCCAATTTCGACGACACCCAGTGGAACTACCTGACGATGCCCACAGCCAGTGTGGGCCACACCGGGGGGCCATACACCTCGCTGATGTACAACTCACACTGGTATGGCGAATATAACTGCTACTGGATGCGGCGCCCGTTCCATCTGGACCGTGTCGACCCCACTGCGACCTACACTTTGCGCTATGTGCACGATGACAACCTCTGGGTGTATGTCAACGGCCAGGAGGTGCTCCACGCTGACGGATGGAGTAATCTCCCCAACAACGGCACTTGGGAGACAGGCCTCGAAGAAACGGTGATCCCCGCCTCGGCATTCCGTGCGGGCGACAACGTGCTTGCCATCTACATCCAGCAGAACTGGGGCGGGGCCTACTTTGACTGCGAACTTAGGGCAGAAACCACGTCGACTGGTGTCCGCGGCGATGTAACGGGTGACGGCAAGGTTGACATTGCCGATGTCAACGCCGTCATCAACATGATGCTCGGCAAAGCCTCGCCCACCGCCAGCGATGTGACGGGCGACGGCGAAGTCGATATTGCCGACGTGAACGCGGTCATCAACATCATGCTGGGTAAGACGACACCGGTCACCCCACCGGAAGTTGACCCCACGCCTCAAACGCTCACCGCCATCGGCTACAACATCCCCCACAACGCTCTGGATAATGAGGGCAGCGAAGGGTACGCCAAGCTGGTGGATGGCGACAGAACCACCAAGTGGTGCGTGGAGAATCGGTCTGGGGCGTGGGAAACCATCTGGATAGACCTGAAGAGCAACGTGGCCTTCAAGCCCACCAGCTACATCCTGACCACGGGTAACGATACCCAAATGTGCCCGACCCGCAATCCGAGGGGGTGGAAAATCTATGGCCGTAACAACGAGAACGAGTCGTGGACCGAGCTGGCTCATGTGACCAGTGGAGGCGGTATGGGCTATGACAATACCACGGACTACACCTTTGAGTTTAACGGCATCACGAAGGCGTATCAGTACTACCGCTTCGAGGTAATCAAGAACGGAGGCAGTGATCACTGGAACAGCTCCTACTACGTCTTCCAGCTCGGCGAGCTGACGCTAGTGGGCGTCCCGGTGCAATAATTAAGACCGCGCTGCGCGCTGGTTGACCGTTTCACTGGTAGACCGCCTCTGGCTGGTAGACCGTCCTTCGGACTGGTAGACACACGCCCTCAGCTAGCCCCTCTGGGGCTCATTAAGGGGTACTCTGCTGCAAATATAGCAAAAAAACCAATGATACAACAAAGGCTTCCATCAAAGGAAGCCTTTGCTATGGAGTTAAAAGCCAGCAACAAGTACTCTAGACTCTTAACTCTAGACTCTTAACTCTATACTATTTCACAACCTTCTTGCCGTTCTCGATGACGATGCCGCGATAGTTGGCATCAACGGGCTGGCCCAGCAGGTTGTAGCGGCCACTGATCTGCTTCACATCGCTCTTGACATCGGTGATGGCTGTATTGGTGCCACCAGCGGGCATGACATAAACTTTGCCGCCACTCGTATAGACGTTCTGCATGATGTGCTCCTCGTCCTGAACCTCTACGCTCCAGAAGTTGCCCTGGGCATAGGAATCTGCGCTCGTGCTGTTGAACCAGTCGCAGTGAGGATACTCGTCTGTACCGGTGTTGTCAACAAACTCGTTCTCGCCAGGGTTGTAGTCCTCATCGCTGGGATCCAACACGCGGCGGGTTTCCTCCTCAACCAGTTTGCCGGCATTGATATCGACATTGCCGATGACGGTCACACCCCAGATGTTGCCCTCGATGTGGTTGCCCTTCATGTAAGCCTTGGCGATGATGCCCTCGCCCGAAGAGTTGCAGGTGATGTTCAGACCACTGCCGCCCAGGTTGGGGTTGGCAATGTACTTGTTGTTCAACACTGTGTTGCCTTCCATTACCACATTGCCTGGGCCGGTCAGCGTGATGCCGTATGAGCAGTTCTCGACGAAGTTGTCGCGAACATAGAGCGTACCTGTCGGCGGGTTGCCCAACAGACAAGCCAGGGCGATACCACCCGAGCGCGTTTCCACGGCAGGACCATGAACCTCGTTGCCCTCAATGACAATGTCATAAGGACCTGTAGCGCTCATGTTGATGCCAGGATAAAGGCGAGAGCTTGTGGTGGGTTTGTTGATGTAGTTGTTCTTGAAATTGATACCACAGGCGACATTGGCTCCACTGCCCACGGCCGACAGGGCGGGAGCCTCAAAGCTGCAGTCTTCAACCAGGTTGCCTTTGCTCAATGAGGTGAAATTAATCACGGCGTTGCCACTCTTGCCGTTGTGGTTGTTGAAGAGGCATCTCCGGGCAATCAAGCAGCCTTCCTCGGTGCCGTTGCCATAGTTGATGCCTACATAGTTGAATGTGCAGTTGTTCAGTGTGGCCGACACACCTTCTGTGTACATGCGGAAGCCTTTGGCTGTGCCTTCTGAGCCTTCAGCAGCACCGAAGGTGGCATCGGTGGCAGTGAAATTGCCATTGATTTCCATGGTGGCCGAGCCGCCGAACAGAAGCACCTCTCCCGCGTTGACAACAAGGTCACCGTTGATGGTGAAGTAATTCTTGCTCAGCACGATGTTGTTGTCATCATAGCCGATGCCGGTGGTGCCTTCGGGAAGCGAGGTGGGAAGATTGATTACATACGAACCGTCTTCAAGGACAGTGACACCCGTGCCGTCTTCAAGAGCAGGAACGAGCTCTGCCAGCTGAGGCAGCGTGTAGATCTTGGCCTGTGCCATCAGTGCAAAGACCATCAGAGAAAGGGTAAGAAATTTCTTCATAGGATCTCAAATATTAAAAAGTGAATAAAAAGATTTTGTGCAAAGATAGTGAAGAATTATGAATTAAGAATTATGAATTAAGACTTTTTCTGAATAGCTTCATTTTATTGCCGAGAGTCACTTGGACTTTTCCACTTGCTTGATCAACGCATAGTTAAACCGCTCGATGTCGGTCAGCACAATGCGTTTGCCACTCTTTTTGTACCACGGCTGGGCATTGAAGTAGCGTTGCGTGGCAGGGTCGCTGAATGTGTCGCCATGGCGCGCATAAATCTCGCCGCGCATCAGCGTGAGCACCTCCTTGGGGAACAGTTTCAGAATTTGATGCGTCAGCGGAATCACCGAGGCGAACGCCCACTTGCCCGGGATGCCCTCGTAGGGGCTCTGTTCAAACGTGACCACCGAGTTGTCCTCAACCCGAGGGAGGTGGTCGACAAACGGCTCGTCGCGCACCACGTGCACCCGCAGACCTTCTACAGTGGGTGTGACTTGCCACTCCATCGGGTCCATCAAGGCTCCGGCCCCGCCACCGCCAGGCAAATTGGCCTTGTAGCCTGGACTGCTGGGGTCGCCGCGACTGACGCGCGAGGCAGCATAGAGCAGCCTCAACGAGGGGGAAGAACTCTTGTCATCATAACGGAAGGAATAGAAAATCCCAGGATCGGTGTGCCAAGACTCGCCCGTATAGAAGTCCATCTTAGGCCCGAAAACCGCATGATCTCCTCGGTTGGTGGCATAGTTGCCCGCAAACACCTTTTGGATTTTGAGGACCCAACTGTGATTGTCGTTTTCTTCATTCGACACATTGTAATATGCGCTCACGGGCTGCCCCTGCGTGTTGCGCTCGACCAGCATCACATAGTTGCCTAGACGCTCCACGGTGTAGCTCGTTCCCTGACCTTTTTCTTCCTTGCGTAATTTGCCGCCTTTAAGAGCCAACGCACGGATGGGGTCGTTAATATGGTCTCCATCATAGCCACACTGGGGGAAAATGCTAAATGTGCGGTCTTCGGGATTGCTCACTAGTTGGAACAGCAAAAAACCGTTGGTCCAATGGCAGTCTTCGTCCAGCAACCATTTTTTCACCGACAACACTTGTTGTTTGGCGGTGCGGTTCTTCAGGTCTTGGGCAAATTGCTGTTGCAGCAACTCGGCTGCTTCTCGGTCATACATCTCAGGGACAAATTCTGGGTAATATTGTGCCGACAGCGACATACATATCGCAATCAGCGTCATGAATAATACTAGCTTTTTCATATCAGAAGTGTTAGGTTTGTACGATTGTTGGGTTGTACTCTGCAAAGGTACGAATAAGTGAGCGAAAGGCCAAAAACAAAGTCAGAAAAATCTCTAAAATGATTAGAGAGCCTTAAAATTCTTAATTGAAAAAGGTTCGCTGTTCGCACACCACCGCTAACGCGGTGACTCATGCTGCGAACTTTTTCTAGCTAAAGGTTCTTAATTCTTAATTAAAATGAGTAGCGACCCAGAAAATTCTTAATTCTTAATTCTTAATTCTTAATTCTTAATTAAAATGAGTAGCGACCCAGAAAATTCTTAATTCTTAATTCTTAATTCTTAATTAAAATAACTATCTTTGCAGCATACTTAAAAACAGACAACTATGAAGATATATAGAGGTGATATTATTTTCACCAAGCAAAAGGACTGTTTTGAAGTCTTGGAACATGGCTGTGTTGCGGTAGAGAAAGGAAGAGTCCTGGCTGTCGCGCCCAACATGGATCAATGGAAAGGACAAGACGCCGAAGTTATCGACTTTGGTGACCATCTGTTGATTCCTGCAATGACTGACATGCATGTGCACGCATCACAATATCGCAACCAGGCCATCGGCATGGACTTGGAACTGCTGCCCTGGCTGGAGAATTACACTTTCCCTGAGGAGGCGAAGTATGCCGATGTCCATTATGCCGAGCGGATGTATCGGCGTTTCGTGCGCGACCTGTGGCGTTTCGGCTCGATGCGCGTCGCAGCATTTGCCACCATTCATCTCGACAGTACACGACTGCTGATGAACATCTTCCGCGAGGCAGGCATGGGAGCGCTTGTTGGCAAGGTCAACATGGATCGCAACTGTCCTCCTTCCTTGCGTGAATCCGTTGAGGAGGCGATGCTTGGAAACGAGGCACTGATAGCAGAGTTTAACGACCCGAACGCATTGGTCAAGCCCATCATCACCCCACGGTTCATTCCCTCATGCACGCCGCCTATGCTCAAGGCGTGTGGCATATTGGCGCAAAAGCACCAGTTGCCCGTCCAGTCCCATCTGTCAGAAAACACCAGCGAAATCGCATGGGTGAGCGAACTGGAACCAGAGAGCCGCAACTATGGCGATGCCTACAACCGATATGGCCTGTTTGGGCAGACACCCACCATCATGGCGCATTGTGTGTGGACACAAGGTAAGGAATTGGAACTAATCAAGCGCAATGACGTGGTGGTGGCGCATTGCCCCACGTCAAACATCAACCTGTCGTCAGGCTTGATTCCCATACGCACCTTCCTCGACTTGGGCGTGAAAGTGGGACTGGGAAGCGATATCAGTGGAGGACATGACTTGAGCATGTTGCGCATGATGGTCTATGCCATACAAGTGAGCAAGATGCACTACCAACGTGACAAGACAAAACGTTTCTTGTCACTGTCCGAGGCATTCTGGCTGGCAACTAAGTCGGGAGGCAGTTTCTTCGGGAAGGTGGGCAGTTTTGAGCCGGGATATGAGTTTGACGCGCTGGTGGTCGATGATAGTGACTTGAACCACAGCGATTACTCGCCATTGCATCGCCTTGAGCGATTCATCTACTTGGGCGATGACCGCCAAATTATTCGTCGCTTCTGTCGAGGTCAGGAGATTCCGGAGCCCCGCATTCTGTAGACGGGTGCAGCGAATTGACAATCAGTGCAATGGCACCGTCGCCCGTCACGTTGCAGGCGGTGCCGAAACTATCCATCGTAATATAGAGTGCTATCATCATGGCTTGTTGCTCGGCATTGAAACCTAGGATGCTTTGCAACACGCCTAGCGCGGCCATGATGGCGCCGCCAGGGACACCCGGAGCGGCGACCATCATCACGCCCAGCATCATGATAAATCCCATGAATGTGCCGAACTCGATGGGCAGTCCCCGCATCAGCATCAGCGCCACGGCGCAGGCGGTAATTTTCATCGCACTGCCCGACAGGTGGATGGTGGCGCACAATGGCACCACAAATCCGGCAATACCGGGACGCACACCATTGAGCTGGGTTTGCTTGAGCGTTACAGGAATGGTGGCGGCGCTGCTCGATGTGCCCAATGCCGTAAAGTAGGCGGGCATCATCGTCATCAGCGCCTTGAAGGGGTTGCGGCGAGTGATCGCACCGGCGATGCAGTACTGCACCACCAGCAAGATGATGTGCATGGCAAAGATGACCCCGATAATCGAAATGAAAACCTTGACAATGTGCCATGCTTGACCCGTGTGCGCCATGCTCATGAAGATGCCCATGATGTAAAGTGGCAGCAGCGGGATAAGTGCCACCTCAATGGTCTTGGCGACGATATCTCGGAATTCGTCGAAACCACGCTTCATCGTTTTGGAACCGAAATGTGCGATACCCAGACCCATCGCAAATGAGAGCACCAACGCACTCATCACATCCATTAACGGCGGAATGCCGATGGTGAAGAACGGGTCAATCTTGGCTTCGTCAGCAACCGCTTGTGCCGCCGTGGCAGGGTCTATCAGGTAAGGAAACACACTCACGCTGGTGCCATAGGAGAACAACCCCGAGAAGACGGTGTCGCCATAGGCAATCAGTGCCGTGATTAGAAGCAACTTGCCAGCGCTCTTGCCGATGTCGGCGATGGCAGGGGTCACAAGACCCACAATGATGAGCGGAATCAGGAATGACAGGAAGTTGCTGAACACGCTGTTGAAAGTCACAAACAGACGCACACACCACAAGGGCAGAACATTACCCAACAGGATGCCCAGCACGATGGCAATCACCACCCGC
>JAEEJI010000012.1 GCA_016281825.1 Muribaculaceae bacterium
ATTGAGGCCATTGAGCGCCCCGACAAGCGCTGGGTGCTGGGCGTGCAGTTCCATCCCGAGACCGCCGTGCGCAAACACATGCACCACGAGCCCGACGAGAATCGCTTCATGTCGCTCAACGAGGGTCTGGCCTATTTCCTCGCCCTCCTTCAAGCCGCCGCTGCTAGCCAAACACAAGAATAAAAGGAACTCTTACCTTTGCCTTATGGCATTAATCTGTTCCTGGCATTGACATTCTGACCTGTATTCTATCATTTTAGATAAATATGGCGGCACCTCAGCATTGCTCGAGCGGACGTGCCAACGAGCAAAGCGACGGAGGAGTGTGTGACACCGCCCTGCTCCTTGACACACGCCCCCGCCCGCTCCCTCTCCTCCGGCCTTCGGCCACCTCCTCTCGGGCAGAGGAGGACTACACCCCCTCTAACTTAGAGGGGGAGTTGCTAACGCAATGATTATCAACAAACAAATTCGTCGAACTCACGTTAAACTACTTAACTACTTACTTCCCGAGCATGATGTTGATGATGGCATTGACATCGGCGATGTCGACCATGCCGTCGCCCGTGACATCTGCAAGGCTCCCCTCTCCCCCCGGAGAGGGGCTGGGGGTGAGGCCTAACATGATGTTGATGACGGCGTTCACGTCGGCGATGTCCACCTGACCATCACCCGTCACATCGCCCGTGACACCATGCTGGTGAGAACTGTAGTGGGCATAGAGCGATTTGAGCTGGATGGTCTGTGGCCCGGTCTCGCCCGTCTTGCTCGTGGAGAACTTGATGTCGTGCAGCGTGAGCGGATAGGTGCTCACCTGGTCCACACCGCCCATCTCGGCTAGGTCGAGCAAGACGGTGTGTCGCTGTCCCGCCTCGTAGCCCGTGTCCTCGCCATACTTGACATAGTGCGCCTTGGTGATGAGTTGGTTGCGGAGGTCGGTCTGCACATAGTCGATAGGAATCGAACTGACGAAGGTCAGACCGATCGTGTCGGGCAGACCATAAAAGGTAACGTCTTTTTTCAAATCAACGTACGGCGCGCGGCCACCGGAATAGTCAAAACTCAAAGTGCCGTCCTCGGCCAGCGTGAGATTGCTGGCTCCCGAGCCCTTCAGCGTCCAGCCGGTCCACGGTTGGTACTGGTAGGGCGTGTCGCTGATTTCGACACGCACCTCCACCTCATCCTGTAGCTCGCCGATGAGGCAATGCAAAACGGTAGTGCCATTTGTCACACCACGAAGAGTGCCGTTGATGATGGTCGCCACAGCGGGGTCGTCGATGGTCCATTGCAGTTTAGTAGGGTCATAACCGAAAGTCTTTCCATCAACCTCTGCAGTCACTTCGACAGGATAGTCTCGGTCATCGATGACAATAGTGGGACGCACCATGATGGCTGGTTGCGCTGGCAGTGTTGTCAGGCGAATGGTGGCTATCATGCCATTGTAATTCGCAGTAAGTACTCCTTGCCCCGCCGTTCCTCCGACTGTGAGGACATCACCCTCGGTCATGCCGATGGCTGGGTCACATGACAGGGTGAACCCCTGCACGTCCTTACTGACCACTTCGCCTCGCGCGTTATAGCCCCAAATCGTGGGGTGATAGGATGAGTAGACGGGCATCCTTACCTGGTAATCTTCAAAGGCGATGGAGGCTATTTCGTTGTCCACCTCTCCTGTAGCCACCAGCATCATGCCGCTAGCCACGGCTCGGGGCGTTCCCTCGGTGGTGGTGTTGATGATGGCGCCGTCAACCATCATCTCGGCCGAACCACCTGCGTCATAGTTTGCCATCTCGGTCACATCAGGGCAGAGTGCCTTCAGGATTTGGCAAGCCACGGCAGTGGAACATCCTGACGATGAACCATAAAGGCGGCTGGTGCTCTTGTCAATGACTATCATATAGAGGTGCTTGCCGTCGGTGCTGGTGCCGTAGCAGGTGCGCGAATAGACCTGCGAATTGTAGGTCTCGTTGTAGTTGCGCTGGGTCAGTTCACCATTGTGCATGATGTAGGCATTGCCCTCAACCATGCTCTCAATGTCGGGGAACACTTGATCGCAGTCGGGGTCGTTGGTACGCCACTGCGAACTCACGGTAAGTTCGTCACCCACCTCCAAGTTGGCCAGCAAGTCCTTATAAGTACCTGTGGCAGTGAAACAAGCGTCATAGTTGCCCAACGTCTGGCGGTCAACGCCCTTGACAATCTTCGACACGACCAATGTCATCGGGTGGTTCACCGCCCAACCACTTCCCTGCTTGAACATCAGGTAATAGTTGTCTGCTTCGTTGTTACCGCGCTCATTATATGCCACCCAATCATCCTCGAAGGGGCGTGTGCGGGTGTATCCCACATGCCACAAAGCCAGGTCGTTGTTCAGGCATCGACGATTGATATTGTAGAAATCAAGTTCGCCCGAAATCTTTGGCGATGAGAGTTTGCCGTACCACATGAACCGTCCCACGTAGGCGCGGTTGTCGCGGGTGATGGCAGTGGCTCCCGTGCGGTCGGGTCCACCATCCCATGCGTCGACACTAGTGTTGGTGTTCACATAGGTCGTGTCGTTTCGCACGACACATCCCAGCGGTGTCCCTATTCCATATTGATTGAGAGGTGCCCCACTGCCACTGACAATCCAGAAGTTGGCATTGCATGCGGCGAAAGGCCGACGGGTGGCGGTCGTCTGCCGCTGTGCGGCATGAACCAGTGCCTCGGTCTTTCCCACGGTGTTATAAGCGATGGTAGCCTCGACACGGATGGCGGGATGAGTAAGGTCAGTCTCGAGGATATAGACGTTCAAGGGATATCCTGGCAGACGCACGATGGTATTGACCACGCCTGGCCCCACCTGACGATGAACGATGGTGTCGACATCATAGGCCTTGTTGTCGATGGTGATTTGAGCCGCAGAGGCCATCCACCCCAGGACTATCCATGCTGCAACAATAAGTATTCTTTTCATTGGATTCTATTTCTTACTTTAAAAACTGACTACAGAAAACTGAAAACTCTCACCTCTTCCCGAGCATGATGTTGATGATGGCATTGACATCGGCGATGTCGACCACGCCGTCGCCCGTGACATCCGCAGGACTCCCCTCTCCCCCAGGAGAGGGGCTGGGGGTGAGGCCGAGCATCACATTGATAACGGCGTTCACGTCGGCGATGTCCACCTGACCATCGCCCGTCACATCACCCGTGACACCATGTTGGTTAGAACTGTAGTGGGCGTAGAGAGACTTCAGCTGAATGCTTTGTGGACCGGTCTCGCCGGTCTTGCTTGTGGAGAACTTGATGTCGTGAAGCGTGAGCGGATAGGTGCTCACCTGGTCTACACCACCCATCTCGGCCAGGTCGAGTAAGACGGTGTGTTGCTGTCCCGCCTCGTAGCCCGTGTCCTCGCCATACTTGACATAGTGCGCTTTGGTTATCAACTGGTTGCGAAGGTCGGTCTGCACATAGTCGATGGGAATCGAACTGACGAAGGTCAGACCAATCGTGTCGGGCAAGCCATAAAAGGTAACGTCTTTTTTCAAATCAACGTACGGCGCGCGGCCTGCGGAATAGTCAAAGCTCAAAGTGCCATCCTCGGCCAGCGTGAGATTGCTGGCTCCCGAGCCCTTCAGCGTCCAGCCGGTCCACGGCTGGTACTGGTAGGGAGTGTCGCTGATCTCGACACGCACCTCGACCTCATCCTGCAGTTCGCCGATGAGGCAGTGCAGTTGGGTATTGCCATTTGTCATGCCGCGCAAGGTACCGTTGGTGATAGTCGCCACAGTAGGGTCATCGATGGTCCATAAAAGGCGAGCAGGGTCATAAAAATAGGTGTTCTGCCCCAATGTCGCGGTGACCTCGACGGGATAGTCACGGTCATCGATGAGCAACATGGGTCTGACCAGAATGGCAGGCTGCGCCGCCATCGTGGTGACCTGAACGGTAGCAGTCATACCGCCCAATGTGGCGGTAAGCGTTCCTGTGGTGGCATTTCCGCCTGCAATGAAGGTAGCTCCATCGGTAATGCCCAAGTCAGGGTCGCAAGTAAGCGTGAAACCTCTCACATCCTCACTGACGAGTTCGCCATTGCGGTTATATCCCAGCATGCGGGGCATATAGGACGAATAGACGGGTGCCTGCACGCGCCAGTCGTCAAAGGCGATGCTCGCCACCTCGTTGTCTTCCTCGCCGACTGCCTCGACCATCCATCCACATGCCACGGGGCGCGGTGTGCCCTCTGTGGTCGTACTGATGACCTGGTCCCCTAATGCCATCATCGCAGACCCGCCGGCATCCATGGTGACGATATTGGTCACGTCGGGACACAGGCTCTTGAGGATGCGGCAAGCGGTCTCGGTGCTGCATCCTGCCGATGTGCCATACTTCTTGCTGGTGCTCTTGTCGATGACCATCATGCTCAGGTGCTTGCCGTCGGCACTGGCTCCATAACAGGTGCGCGAGTAGGTCTTGGTATTATAGCCGTCGTCGTAGTTGCGGTAGGTGAGTGTGTCGTTTTGCATGACCAGGGCAAGGCCCTCGATCATGTTCTCAATTTCGGGGTACTGCGGAGTGACACCCTCGCCCCACCCCACTGCCATGCTGTAGTGAATGGTGATTTCATCACCCACAGCGAGCTGCGCCATCGCAGCCTTCTGGTTGCCAGTGGCGGTAAAGCAAGCATCGTAGTTGCCCAGCGTCTGACGGTCGGCATCGTTGACAATGTGTGTCACGACAAAAGTCATGTCGGCGTTGATGCCCCAACGGCTGCCGGGCTTGAGGGTGAGGTAATAGTTGTCGGCATGCGCCTCGCCTTTTTCCATATAGGTCACCCAATTGTCCTCAAACTGCCGAGTGCGGCTATAGGCAGGAGTCCACAAGGTGATGGCATCCATCAGGCAGCGTCGGTTGACGGTGGTGAAGGGTATGGGATTGCTCCACTTCGCACTGGCGATAGTGGCGCTGGGGATGATGAGGTCGAAATAAAGAGTCTTGTCTCGGCTGATGGCCGTACCGCCGGTGTGGGTAGGACCATAGCACCAGTTGTCGGCATTGGTCTCGGCATTCACATAGATGGAATCGTTGCGGATGACAGAGCAATAAGGCGTTCCGAGTTCGAAGTATGCCGGTGGAATCTCGCTGGATACGCACCAAAAGTTACCATTGCATGCCACGATGGGCCTCCGCGTGGCGGTGCGGTTGCGTTTCATGGCATCGAGCAGGCGCTCGGTACGACCCAATGTGCCGTAGCCCAAAGTTGTCTCCACGCGGTTGTGGGGGTTGTTGAGGTCGGTCTCGGTGACGTAAATATTCAGTGGATAGTCGGGCAGACGGACGATGGTGGTTGTCATGCCAGGCCCAACGACGCGCCGAAAGAGGGTATCGGCTGCATACTGCTGACTGCCGATAGTGACTTGCGCCCAGATGCCTGTCACCAGAACAAGAGCCAAGATTAAAAATGATGTGAGTCGTTTCATCGTTGTAGCTTTTTTGTTTAGGCTACAAAGATAGGACTTTTATCTGAAAATTTTACTAGTTATTGGGTATTATATACAAAAAAAGTCCCAGCTGACGCTGAGACTGTGGGTGATGACGGATTCGAACCGCCGACCCTCTGCTTGTAAGGCAGATGCTCTGAACCAACTGAGCTAATCACCCCCCCACAAAAATTATGAAACGATTACTACTTATCCTATGCGTGGGTGCTACCTGA
>JAEEJI010000148.1 GCA_016281825.1 Muribaculaceae bacterium
TGCAATTAATGATGTGGCATGGAACCAATATATCAGTCATGGAACTACATATTCCGTTGGCACTAAACAGCCCAACGAGTTAGGCTTGTATGATATGAGCGGCAATGTGTGTGAGTGGTGTCAGGATGTGTATAAATACAACTTTTATACGCATGATGACGTTACCGACCCACTGGCTACTCCTGATTATGGGTATAGTAGTCGCGTTTACCGTGGAGGAGGGTTTTCCGATATAGACAGATGCCGCGTGTCGTGTCGGGCAGATTATGAACCAGATACGCATTATTATGACATAGGCCTTCGTCTAGCTTATTAATTTTTGTTAGCAATAAATAATATGATATGGCTATTCGAGTTTTAAAATCTATGGGTTCTTCGTTTGATTATCTATGTAGACCTCTAGGCTATTGCTCTGTCATACGTTTGAGCTAAGTCCAGGCGACTGGTACTATGACCCTAGCCACCCAGATGAAATTCGCTGCATTCCTGAAGATGCCGCCCCTGCTCAAATTGAGCCTTGTAACGCTATTGACACTTATATCAATGCTGCAACGGGTATCAAATATAAGTACAATCTGTTTGACGGAATGCGAGCGGTTGGCTTCTTTAAGCCCAATTGTACCTATGTTATCTTGGGCGAAATTGATGGGGATATCACCATGCCTGATGCAACCCGTATGGTGGGACGGTGGTGGTTGGAAAATCCCTTGTTTGGTAGGAAGCACCCAAGAGCTGAGCTCTCTACCAACATGGGTAGGCAGTTTGACTATCGGCCAACAGGCATTTAACACAACATTGGGAAAGCCTGTTTGGTGGAACGGCAGCGCATGGGTAGATGCCACTGGGAATGTTGTTAGTTCATAAGCACTTGTTATGACCGATTAATTCGGTTATGATGGATTATTGACCACTAGTGCTCCAGTGTTTGTGAACCATCTACCATTGAATCCAGGCATTATTATCGATTGTTTTCACAAATGTGTGGTTCTTTGAATTATTGTTGTGCAGCTTATATGTTGTCATATATTGTAGCAATAATTCTTGCCCCAAAAAGGGGAAAGCTGTAAAATTCTCCAGTCTCAATTCTCCAGTCTCAATTATTCTTTGTACCTTTGCAGCTTGAAAAAAAATCATCAGTCTCAAAGGCTAATGACTAAATGCTAAATGCCAACAGCTTAACAACAAAGATATGAACATTTCTTACAAATGGCTAAGACACTACATCGACACTGACCTCACCCCCGAGGAGGTGAGCGTAGCATTGACCTCGCTCGGACTCGAGGTGGGCGCTCTTGAGCGTGTCGAGACAATTCGTGGTGGACTTCGCGGCCTGGTCGTGGGACACGTTGTCACCTGCGTTGACCACCCCAATAGTGACCACCTGCACATCACCACCGTCGACTTGGGCAATGGTGAGGCTCCCGTACAGATTGTGTGCGGCGCCCCCAATGTTGCCGCTGGACAGAAGGTGATTGTCGCCACACTGGGCACCAAGCTCTATGACGGCGATCAGGAATTTACCATCAAGCGCTCGAAGATGCGCGGTGAGGAGTCGCTGGGCATGATTTGCGCCGAGGACGAGATTGGTGTGGGTACTAGCCACGACGGCATCATCGTATTGCCTGAGGACACTGTGGTAGGAACGCCTGCCGCCGAGTACTATGGCATCGAGGATGACTGGCTGATTGAAGTGGACCTGACGCCCAACCGCATTGACGGAGCATCACACTATGGCGTGGCACGCGACCTGGCAGCCTGGTGCAAACAGAACGGCCGCAAGGGAATCCTCACCAAACCCAGTGTGGAAGCCTTTAAGATTGACCGCATGGATGGCGGCATCCCTGTCGAGGTGCTGAACACCGAGGCATGCCCGCGCTACAGCGGCATTACCGTACGTGGCGTGAAGGTACAGGAGAGCCCCAAGTGGCTGCGCGACTGGTTGCTCGCCGTGGGACAACGCCCCATCAACAACATCGTCGACATCACTAACTATATGCTCTTGGGCATGGGACAGCCCATGCACTGCTTTGACCTCGCCAAGGTCAAGGGCGACCGTGTGGTCGTGCGCACGGCACCTGCCGGGACTAAGTTCGTCACCCTCGACGGCGTGGAGCGTACGCTCACCGACCGCGACCTGATGATCTGCAACGCCGAGGACGAGATGTGTATCGGCGGCGTATTCGGTGGACTGGACTCGGGCGTGACCGAGACAACCACCGACGTGTTCCTGGAGAGCGCTTACTTCCATCCCACTTGGATTCGCAAGACGGCCCGTCGTTTCGGCCTGAACACCGACGCATCATTCCGCTTTGAGCGCGGCATCGACCCCAATGAGACGGTTTACAACCTCAAGTTGTGCGCTATGCTCGTCAAGGAGCTGGCGGGTGGTGAGATATGCGGCGACATCGTCGATGTCAAGGCGCATGACTTCCCCGGCTTCCTCGTCGAACTGCGTTACGACTATGTGACCGGTCTCATCGGCAAGGAGTTGGATCACGACACCATTAAGAGTATCGTCACTAGTCTAGAGATGAAGATTGTTGCCGAGGATGACGAGAAGTTGCAGCTCGAGGTGCCCACCTACCGCGTGGACGTGCAGCGCCCCTGCGATGTGGTCGAGGACATCCTCCGTGTCTATGGATACAACAACATCGAGTTCACGCAGAGCATGCATGTGAGCCTGAGCAAGCAGGACCAAGTCGACTTTGCCGACAACCTGCAGGAACACATCAGCAACCAACTCACTTCGCTTGGCTACCACGAGATGATTAACAACTCGCTTACCCCGGTGGCCTACTACACCGAGTGTGAGACTTATCCCGAGGCGCACTGCGTGCACATCATGAACCCGCTGAGCAGCGACCTGAGCGTGATGCGCCAGACCCTGCTCTTTGGCGGACTGGAGAGCGTGGCACGCAACATCAACCACAAGAACCAGAACCTGCGGCTCTATGAGTTCGGCAACGTCTATCACTATGACGCCGAGGTGAGCCA
>JAEEJI010000013.1 GCA_016281825.1 Muribaculaceae bacterium
TAAGATGAAGAAGGCACGCTTCTTCATCGTCTACACCCATGCTAACGGAAAACTCTTCGGAGGCAATGACTATTTCGCCATTCCCCACTACCCACTCAACCCACGCCGTTTCCAAATCGGCGTCAGTGTCGACTTCCTCAATTAAGAATTAAGAGGTAAGACCAGGAGTTGCGGTGCCATTAGCATAGTTCGAAGCAGAGCCTCGGAAAAACTGAAAACTGAGAACTGAAAACCATGTTGAGAGAACGACATACAGCCATCAAAGGCAAAACAGTACTCTACGTGGCACTGTTGGCGTTGACCATCGCGATGATGGTCATGCTCAGCCGTTGTGACCAACCCATCGTGTTGGCAGATGACAGACCCAGCGGAGGTGACACCTTGGACATCGCCATCGAATATTCGCCCATTACCTACTACAGTTACGATGACACGCTCGGAGGCTTTGACTACGACCTGCTACGGTTGGTGTCACAGTTCAGCGGACGCCCCATGAACTTCCATCCCATCGTCACACTTGCCAAGGGACTTGAGGGTTTGGATGACGGCGTCTACGACGTACTGGTGGCGCAGTACCCTATGACTGCAGCAGGACGAGAGCGTTACCTCTTCACCAGTCCGATTTATATCGATAAACAAGTGCTGGTGCAACAGGCAACCACGGGAGTGAGAAGACAGTTCCAACTCGCAGGCGAAACCGTCTGGGTCGTCAAGGGGTCGCCCATGAAAGAACGCATCGAGGGACTCAGCCGAGAGATGGGAGACACCATACATGTCATGACCGACTCCATACATGGCGCCGAACAATTGATGATGCGAGTGGCATCAGGAGAAATCAAATTTGCCGTCGTCAACCAGAGCATAGCACGAGCGATGGCAAGCAAACTCAAAGGACTCGATGTCTCGGTTGACATCAGCCTTTCGCAGTTCCAGGCATGGGTCTTGCGTAAGGACAATCAAACACTCTGCGACAGCATCAACTCATGGCTTGACCATATCAAAGCCAATAAACCCATCTACGAACCACTAAACAACCGATATTTCAATTAACTCTCAACTTCTCCACTTCTTCACTCGTAACTGAAAACTGAAAACTGAATTTTCTAACAGCGCGAAGCGCGGTCTTAATTCTTAACTCTTATGAATAGATTTCTCACATTCTGCATCCTCCATTGCGCCTTGTGTTTTGCAATGGCGCAAGTCGATGAGACAACCCCCGAAGGTATGAATCGCCTCTCATGCACCAGCATCATGGTGGGCAAGAACGCCTCGACCGATGGCTCGGTCATGACATCACACACTTGTGACTCCTGGTACCGAACCTGGATGACCATGACACCCGCACGCGACTACGACCGCGACACCGTCACCGCCATCTACAGCGAACGTATGCACACCCAGTCGCCACTCGACAGCACCAAGATGCATGTGCGCGGCGTCATCCCCCAGGTGCGACACACCTACCGATTCCTCGACACCGCATATCCCTGTCTCAACGAGAAGCAGTTGGCGATAGGAGAGACTACCATTGGAGGCCGCGACACACTCCGAAACAAGAAAGGACTTTTCACCATCGAGGAGCTGCAACGCATCGCACTCGAACGATGCGCCACAGCACGCGATGCCATACGCCTCATGGGGCAGCTCGTCAAACAGTACGGCTATGGAGACAGTGGCGAGTGCCTCACCATCGCCGACAAGAACGAGGTCTGGATATTCGAGGTCTTTGGCGAGGGACCCAAGAGGGTTGGGGGCGTGTGGGCAGCACAGCGCATACCCGATGACGAGATTGCCGTCTCGGCAAATATCTCGCGCATCGGACGACTCGACCTCAACGACAAGGACTACTTCATGGCCAGCGATAATGTCTTTGACGTGGCCAAGCAACTGAAATTGTGGGATGGAAAGACCGAGTTCAGCTTCTGGCGCGTATATAGCGGCGGAAACTACATGAAACAGACCAAGAACTACAGCGTGCGCGAACACTACATTATGGATGTCCTGGCACCTTCACTATGCTTGAGCGACACCGTCGAGGAACTCCCCCTGAGCGTCAAACCTGACAACAAGGTCAGCCCGCAGCAAGTGATGCAGTTGTTGGGAAGCTACTATGAGGGCACCGACAAGAACCTGAGCGGACGCAATCGCATACCCAACCCCAAACGCCGCGATAAGCAGGGCAATTTGGTCGAGAACGAGCCCGACTCTATCGTCTCGCCCGTGAGCAACCCCTGGATGCGGCCCGATGAAATCAACATTTACTATGCCAAGGGCGACTCTGCGATGAAGAACATCCGCACCGTCAGCGTCTCGTGGTGCGCCTACAGCACCGTCATTCAGCTGCGTTCCTGGCTGCCCGACGAGGTGGGAGGCGTCTGCTGGATGGCGCTCGACAACCCCGGCGAAAGCCCACGATTCCCCATCTTCAGCGGCACCACCGAACTGCCCAAGATGCTGCAAATCTGTGGCCAGCACACCGACCGCGACGATGCTGCACTTTGGCATTACCGCAAGGCAAACCGTCTGGCTACCGTCCGCTGGGGCACCTACCGCAAGAAACTCGAGCCAATGCGCGACTATTTTGTCGACAAGGGAATGCGCGAACTCCCCTTCGTTGAGCAGACCTGGCAGAGCCTCAACGCCACCGACCCCAAGGCAGCCCAGCAGATGCTCAACGGCTACGTCGCCGACTTCTTCGGCGCCACCATCCTCCGCTGGGATGAGCTCGCCCGCTACATCTGGCGCCAGCAATGGACCGGCTTCTAGCAATTAGTCTTGACCAAAGACCCGACTCCCAAGAGCAGCGCCGTTAGTGTAGTCCGAGGCTCCGCCTCGGAAAAAACAGGCAACTGAAGACTGAAAACTGACCTTTTACACTAAAATAATTTGAAAAGTGTACTTTTCCCTTGCCAAATTTATTTGAAAAGTGTAATTTTGCACCCATAAAATCATTTGAAAAGTGTAAAAGGCGATGTTATACAGGAAAATTCAGTCATATATAACAGACTATCTAAAAGGGAATTCGGACAAGATTCTCATTCTTGAGGGCGCTCGCCAAGTGGGTAAATCATTTATTATCCGTGTGGTGGGGCAACAATTGTTTAAGCATTTCATCGAATTGAATTTTGTAGAGGACGATGAACATGAGCAATTGTTTAAGAACATACACTCTGCCGAAGATTTTTACTTGACATTGAGCATGGTGGCTGGCGCAAGGCTTGGCGACGCTACTGACACACTCATTTTTCTGGACGAGATACAGCATTATCCGCAGTTCCTAACCTTACTGAAATTTTTTAGGCAAGATAATCGGTATCGCTTCATTGCTAGTGGTAGTCTGTTAGGTATCTCTCTGCGACAGACAACTTCAATCCCTGTTGGCAGTATTATCCGCAAGGAGATGTATCAACTTGATTTTGAGGAATTTCTTATTGCCAATGGATTTGGTGACGAGGCCATTAAGCAACTGCACAATAGCTTCCTCAACAAGCAGGGATTGACCGAGAGCCAACACCAACATTTGCTCAATCTCTTCCGACGCTATCTCCTTGTGGGGGGGATGCCAGACGCGGTCAATGAGTATCTGGATAGCCACAACATCGTAAAGGTGCGTGAGATTCAAAATGCCATACAAGATTTGTATGGTGCAGACGCTGCTAAATATGAGAAAGAACAGGCAAAAAACCTGCTAATCAAGCGCATTTATGACATGATACCATCACAGATGGAGAACAAGAAAAAGCGCATTGTTGCCAAGGACATTCAAGGGAAGAACGGTGACCGGTTTAATCGCTATCAAGAAGAATTTGAATATCTGATTTCATCAGGCATAGTCCTAGATGTACATGCTATCAGCAACCCCAAATTCCCATTGGCCGAATCGGTTCAAAAGAATCTTCTCAAGCTCTATTTAAATGATGTCGGTTTGTTGACTGCTCAGCTGTTTCATCACAATTTGCGGCCTGTTCTGGAGGATATTCGTAGCATTAACCTCGGAGCGGTTTATGAGAGTGTAGTGGCTCAAGAGCTCAGGTCACACGGCCTAAGGTTGTTCTATTATGACAATCGTCAGAAAGGTGAGGTAGATTTCTTGGTTGACGACTATGATAACCTGAGCATTCTGCCCGTCGAAGTCAAGTCAGGCAAAGGATACACTCTGCACAGTGCCCTCAGCAACCTGTTGGAGACACCTGACTATCATGTCAATAATGCAGTGGTTCTGTCCAATGAACGAGAAGTATCCATTCGGGACAAAGTCATTTATATGCCCGTCTACTATGCCATGTTTTTAGGACAGGAACGATCGGCAGATCAAAATGACCCTGCATATCTTTTTTGATTCTGCCAACCATCAATGCTTGATGTTAATGTTGACTAGATTATATTTCTGACATGTCATTTTGGAGCAGATTTATTAACCGCAATGAAACCGGCAACGTGAACACTGCTGGTCGTGACCCCAAGCGCTATGCACTTGTCGATGCAGAAGTGGGCATCAGAAACCACAAGGTGCAAGACATTGGGGCACTACGACATGATGATGCCGTCTTTCACCAATCTTCGAGAGAGGCGTTGCTTGACTTCCTGAATGGCATTGACTATCTGTGCGGGCATAACATCATACACCACGATGCAAAATATCTCTTCGGCGAAGCAGACCAGCCATGGATGCTAGTCGACACGCTCTACCTCTCGCCACTGCTCTTTCCCGAACGACCCTACCACCGACTGGTCAAGGACGAAAAGCTGGTCAGTGACGAGATGAATAACCCCGTCAACGACTGCAAGAAGGCGCGCGAACTCCTGTTTGACGAGATTGAAGCTTGGAACGCTTTGCCTGTGACCAAACAATACATTTTCAGTGCTTTATTGACCCAGGTTCTAGAGTTTAGCGGCTTTATGAGCATGGTGGGAGCATCAAGTGCCAACGAAACGCCATCGACACTTATTCGAGATTTCTATCATGGCAGAATCTGCCAACATGCCGACTTAGACTCGATCATCAAGCAATATCCCGTTGAACTGGCATACGCCCTCGTACTGATTGACACCACCGACAAGCGTTCGATTACTCCAGGATGGGTGTTGCGCAACTTCCCAGAGGTGGAGAACGTGATCCACTTACTGCGTCACACCCCATGTCAACAAAAGTGTGACTATTGTAATGTGCAGTTGGACATACATCATAATCTGGAGCATTTCTTCGGGTACACACAATTTCGAACATTCGATGGCGAGAGTTTGCAGGAGGATGCAGTGCAAGCGGCAGTCGATGGTAAGTCGTTGTTGACAATCTTCCCAACGGGCGGTGGCAAGTCGCTCACATTCCAGTTGCCGGCACTGATGGCTGGGCAGGCTATGCACGGATTGACTGTGGTCATCTCACCATTGCAGTCGCTCATGAAAGACCAAGTGGACAATCTCGCAGACCGGGGTATTATCGATGCAGTGACTATCAATGGTATGCTTGACCCCATTAGCCGCGCGTTGGCGATACAACGTGTGAATGACGGAGAGGCATCACTTCTCTATATAGCACCCGAAATGCTTCGCTCCAAGACCATCGAGACCATTCTCATGAGACGCCATGTCGTGCGATTTGTCATCGATGAGGCTCACTGCTTCTCGTCGTGGGGACACGATTTTAGGGTTGATTATCTATACATAGGCAAGTTCATCAGCAATTACCAACAGGCTAAACGACTTGGCCAGCCCATTCCAGTCTCATGCTTCACGGCTACGGCCAAGCAGAAGGTGATACAAGATATCTGCGACTATTTTAGGACCACTTTGGGACTGGAACTGAAACTGTTCGCCTCAAGGGCAACAAGAAAAAACCTACGTTATGCTGTCATACATGCCGATACTAACGAGGACAAGTATCAGAAACTGCGGGCACTGGTTACCGAACATCATTGTCCAACTATCATCTACGTCTCACGCGTGAAGCGTACAATGGAGTTGGCGACGAGATTGTCGCGCGACGGATTCAAGGCTTTGCCCTTTAATGGGCAAATGGATTCTGACCAGAAGGTTGCCAACCAGGATGCGTTCATGACCGACCAAGTGGGAATCATCGTCGCCACTTCGGCTTTTGGCATGGGGGTGGACAAGAAGGATGTGGGACTAGTCATACATTATGACATCTCCGACTCACTGGAGAACTATGTGCAAGAGGCTGGGCGAGCGGGACGTGACCCACAGTTCGATGCCAAGTGCTTTGTGCTTTATAGCGACGGCGACTTGGACAAACACTTCATTTTGCTCAATCAGACCAAACTTAGCATCAGCGAGATACAACAGGTGTGGAAGGCGGTCAAAGACTTCACCAAACAACGACCCAGGGTGTGTTGTTCGGCATTGGAAATCGCACGGCAAGCGGGATGGGATGACACGGTAGGAGACATTGAGACGCGCGTGCGCACTGCATTGTCGGCATTGGAGCAGAGTGGGTATATTGAGCGAGGAAACAACGTGCCTCATGTCTATGCCACGGGAATCACAGTCAAGAATATGGACGAGGCGAGACAGCGCCTCGCCGAGTCGCCACTGTTCAGTACCGATGAGCTTGAGCGGGCGGTGCGCATTATAAAGTCGCTCATCTCAAAGAAGGCCATCGCCAAAGTGACAGACGCAGAATCAGAGTCGCGTGTCGACTACTTGGCCGACATTTTAGGACTAACCAAACAAGATGTGGTGTCGGCAGTCGAACGCATGCGACAAGAAGGCATACTCGCTGACTCTAAGGATATCACGGCATATCTTTATGACAACGACACCAGCGAGCGAAAGTCACGTGCACTGCTTGAACGATTTGCGCGCTTGGAACGGTATATCTTGACCAACATCCCCGACAAGTCGTGGCAGATAACCTACAAGCAATTGAACGACAATGCAGTGAACAATGGTATAAATACAGCTTGCGAGAAGGACATTCGCACACTGCTTTACTTCCTCACTGTCAAAGGATATATGCGCAAAACCGAGGATGCCGCACACAACTTGGAATTGTCCAGACAGGCCGACACTGAAAAGACCATCGACAGATTTGAGAAAAGACTGGGAATCTGCCAGTTCGCAGTCGAATGGCTATACCAACTCGCAGCTAAACACGATAAGGACGAAGACGAAAAACATGCCCTGTGCTTTTCAATCGTCGAACTGCTCAAAGAAATGCGACAGAGCAATCAGTCACTCTTTGCATCGCAAACCGAGATAGACCTCGAGGATGTCGAGGAGGCATTGCTCTATCTTTCCAAAATTGGAGCACTTAAACTAGAGGGTGGGTTTATGGTTCTGTACAACGCCATGGATATCACTCGCATCAAGGACAACAAGTTCCGATACAAAATGGAGGATTACCGCATGCTCGATGAGTTTTATAAGCTGAAGATGCAGCAGATACACATTGTCGGAGAGTATGCCAATCTGATGGTGCGAGACTATGATGCTGCACTTCAGTTCGTTCAGGATTACTTCCAGATGGACTACAAGAAGTTTGTCGCGCAATACTTCAAGGGAGAACGAGTCAACGAAATCAAGCGAAACGTCACGCCTGGGAAATATGAGCAACTCTTCGGGCAATTGTCACGATGTCAGATGGACATCATTCAGGACAAGCAGTCGAGATGCATCGTCGTGGCGGCTGGGCCAGGTAGTGGAAAGACACGTGTGCTGGTACACAAACTGGCGTCATTGCTCATGCTCGAGGATGTCAAACACGAACAACTGCTAATGCTCACCTTCTCACGTGCAGCCGCAACCGAGTTCAAGCAGCGACTCATCGATCTCGTTGGCAATGCCGCACACTTTGTCGAGATTAAGACCTTCCACTCTTATTGTTTCGACTTGCTGGGACGCATAGGAACACTCGAGGGAGCAAAGGATGTCATCGCACGAGCCACAGCGCTCATCAACCAGGGTGAGGTAGAACCCAACAGAATCAGCAAGCACGTTTTGGTCATCGATGAGGCACAAGACATGAGCAAAGAGGAGTATGGGCTGATTACCGCTCTGATGACACATAACGAGGATATGCGCGTTATTGCAGTTGGTGATGATGATCAGAACATCTTCGAGTTCCGTGGGTCTGACTCAAAGTATATGCTACAGCTGGCACGAGACTATGAAGCACGCATCATCGAGATGACCGAGAACTTCCGCAGCTCACAACATGTCGTCGATTTTGCTAACGCTTTCGCACGCTCACTGGGACATAGGCTGAAAAGCACGCCCATTATCTCGATGAGTGAACACCCAGGATGGGTGTCGGTCACACACCATCGGTCATTGTATATGTACAATCCACTGGTCGAGCATTTGTTGAAGCAGCGGGGGGCGGGGACGACATGCGTGCTCACCCAGACCAACGAAGAGGCGGTCATCATCGTAGCGCTCTTGCGGAGAAAGGGCATAAATAGCAAACTTGTCCAGTCTCTTGATGGATTCAGGTTTGTTAACCTGGCCGAAGTGAAATACTTCCTCAAGCAGATTGATCGACGACGAACCACACCCATCATCACAGAGGCCTCATGGCAACAAGCCAAACAGGCGACATGGGCGCGCTATGGTTCAAGCCAAAGCATCGGATACCTGAAGAACTGCCTCGAGGTGTTCGAGCAGATTAACCGCACCAAGTACTACAATGACTTCAGCGAGTTCGTCTTCGAGTCTTCGGTTGAGGACTTCTGTGACTTCTCGGGCCAAGATGTAGTCGTATCGACTATACACAAGGCCAAAGGCAGGGAGTTTGACGATGTCTACATGCTTATTGCCGACCAGTTTGGCAAGGATGCGGCACTCATGCGCCGTTACTATGTGGGCATGACCCGAGCCAAGAAACGACTCTTCGTCCACACCAACGGCAACTGCTTTGACTGTCTGCCCGCCGATCGGCACATCATCGACCCAAACCAGTACCCCTTGCCCGAAGAAATCGTCTTGCAGCTATCACACCGCGATGTCTATCTGAGTTTCTTCAAGTGGCACAAACGCGATGTGCTGCAGCTCCGCGGCGGCGACCCCTTGGAACTTGTTGACAATATCTTCTACGACGCAACCCGACACCCTGTTGCCCAACTGTCCAGCGCCATGCAACAAACCCTTTCCCAATGGCAAGAACGCAGATACACTGTTACTGCGGCATCCGTGCGCTTCGTCGTTGCGTGGAAACCCAAGGATTCAACCAAGTCCGACTCCGAGACCGCCGTCCTCCTCCCAGACCTCACCCTCACAATTCCTCTAGAAGGCTAAGGGAACTCTACTTAACTCCCTATAACTACTTAACTCCCTATAACTACTTTAAATACACCTTCTGAGTACTTTCGCACTTCATAAAGGAACTCTCACTTTCATAATTAACAAAAAATAATCTCGTGATTTTTGTTGAAACCTCAACAATTATTTGTAAATTTGCGAAAATTAATTTTTTAGTAACCAAATTATAATTATTTCTTATGAAAAAACTTTTACTGATTTCTGTTGCTGCCCTGTTTGCTCTCACAGGCAGCGCACAACTGGTTGAGCAGGCCGTTGATCGTGAGAATACCGAAGTGGGAACTCTCAAAGCTCCCGCCCTCAACGATGACGAGCTTCCCGCTGCTGCTTATCTGGTCCCTCAAGCCACTTTCTTCTCGAGCTATGCCAAGAGTTGCTACAACTTGACCAATCCCGCACTGAGCGTGCCCGCCTTTGCCGATCTGACCTTCACAAATATGTCGACAGGTGCCACCAGCTACCTCTGGAAGTATGTCAAATCGGGTGAAGAGTATGACTTCGTCGATCCCTTTACCAACAGTACTGAGGAGAACATCACGGTGAACTATGCTTATCCTACCGCTACCACAATCGAGGCTCCAGTACTTACTGCTACCAATGAAGCAGGTGAATCTGTAACTGACTTGTTGACAGGCAGCCCGAAGTATATGCGCGTGGGCAATGCCCGACTGAAAGGTAATGCTAATTCTGAATACACCTATTATGGCTGGTGCAATGTCTCGACCAAGGCCGGTACGATGTACTATAGCACTGGCCGTTACTGCACTAACCATGAGAGTTCGAACACGGCTTGGGGCAACTCGACCAACATGACCAACACGTCGCTGCGAGGATTCGGTGAACTTTACTACAAACCCGCACGCCCCTACGCATTGTACGGATTCGCATGCCACATGCGTGAGGTGACGACACTGACCAAGCCCGTCACGTTGACCATCTACAAGGTGTCGGTCAAGAGCAACGGCTACCTCAAGGACATTGAAGAGGTGCTATGCACACAGACGTTGACTTTCGACAACTTTGAGGCGGCTGGTACGTCGCGTGTTTATATGTTGTTTGACCAACTGGTTGACGCCAAGACCGGCGAGGTGGTCGAGGGCTATACCATCGACTTCCCAATCATGGTGGCTGTGACTATCCCTGAAGACGACACCACGACTCAGATGGGTGCATACTATACCGCTACTACCGTCGACTTCCCGACTCACAACTATGTGATCCTCAACGGTACCGATGCCGATGGCAATGAGGTCAAGGGCATGTTCCGTCAAGCAGGTGTGAACTATGCCAATGGTACTAAGGCCCGCGCTTACGCCGCTTTCAGTCTGCTCGGCGCATTCCAGTATGTGTTTGACGAGCAGATGGGCAACGAGAACACCCTCGAAGCTCCCGCCGAAGGCATCACCGAGAGCTACACGCTCAAGTCGAGTGTACCTTACGAGGACGAGTTGGGGCTGGAGACCAACTGGACGGCTACTCAGGCCGACGGCACGGAACTGCCCGAATGGATCACTGTGAACCTGACCGACAACTATCAGATTGTCGATGGCGAAAAGGTCTATCAGAATGAGACCACGGCCGAGGTCATGGTCAATGCCAACAACATGCGCAGCGAGGAACGCACCTGCGACGTCAAATTGGCATTCATTGGCGGTGAATATACCATCCATGTGAGCCAGGAAGGTGTCACTACTACCGGTATTCAGAATGTGGTTGCAGCACAGGATGACGCCAACCTTCCCACCTACAACATGATGGGACAGCGCGTCGGTGCTGATGCCAAGGGTCTCTTGATCCGCGGTGGCAAAAAAGTCGTGATTAAGTGAGAGCAAAATTGAGCTCGCTCAAATTTTGCCGAACGTGAACGACTTAGAGCGAAGCTCAACGCCGTGATTAAGTGAGAGCAAAATTGAGCTCGCTCAAATTTTGCCGAACGTGAACGACTTAGAGCGAA
>JAEEJI010000149.1 GCA_016281825.1 Muribaculaceae bacterium
CTTTGAGGCCGAGAACGGACGTTGCGACTTCTTCAGCTTCATCGAGGGCAATGTGATGGACGAGAACGAGGGCGGCATCCTGTGGCTCGTTACAGCCAAATCTACCGGCATCCTCAAGGTTCCATTCCTGGGTGGCGAGATTGATCATGACCACATCGCTCTGTTCCCTGTTGAGGGCGCAACTCTTGCTCCTACCAGCTCCACTGTAGTTAACCCCTACGTTGCTGCCGATGGCACCAAGCACTACATGCTGTGGACTCGCAACGCTGCTGCTGTTGACCTGGTTATGAACGACACTGAGGACGGCTTTATTGGCACTTCTTTCTCTCTGCCTAACAAGGGCGCTACCAATGGCTGCTTCCCACTGACATTCGGTGGCAAAGACCTGGTTATCTACACTACTCTGCCTAACTATGGCAACGCTTGGGCTATCGCCGAGAAGAATGCCGAGGAGGCTATCGCTGTTGTTCCCGAGATTGCTGGTTTCGTAACCAACGGCTTCCAGTGCAACTGGCTCAACGCTGAGGTTGTTAGCGACACCAAGGCTATCATCTATCAATATTTCCCTGGCAACTACTTCAAGACCTATGAGCTGACAATCGGTGAGGAGGAATTAGAGATTAACGAGGCTTACTTGGTTGGTACTTTCAACGACTGGAACCAGACCGAAGAGGGTGGCCGCATCGCATTTGAGGATGTTGATGGCGTTCTTACCGCATCTAGCGTAGAGCTTGAGGCTGGCGCAGAGTTCAAGGTTATTGTTCCTAATGAGGACGGCAGCTGGACATGGCTTGGTGGTGTGGATGCCAACGATGTTGGCTACTTCCTGCTCAACAGCGACTTAATGGGCATTCCAGTAAATCTCGTTGACGGTGCAAACTTCCGCATGGAAAATGCTGGTACTTATGACCTTGAGATTTTTGTAAGCCAGCTTGATAAGGCGGCTAAATCTTATGTCTTGAAAGTTACTGAGTCTGAGCCCAGCGCTATCGAGACTGTTGCTACCGACAAGCAGGACAACAACTGGTACAACCTCCAGGGCCAGAAGTTCAACGGCATGCCAAGCGTTCCTGGCATCTACATCAACAATGGCAAGAAGGTGATTGTTAAGTAATCAGTTTCTTCCTTAGCTAAAAAAATGCACTCGCTACTTGCGAGTGCATTTTTGTTTTTACTAATTCTTCTAGAATTACTAGATTTTCTAGAGCTTCTAGATTATCTAGTGGACGAAGGTGCGCTTTGTCGCTACATCCACATAGATTAGTCCTCCTTGATTTCCCAGCCGAGGGCTGATGCTCCAAGCACGGCAGCATCGCTCTCTTTGAGTTCGCTGATGAGGATTTTCACCTTGCCCTTGAATACCTTCATGATATTCTTGTCGAAGGCTTCGCGTATTGGGTTCATGATGTAATCGCCGCTCTTGGTGAGGCCACCAAAGATTACGAAAGCCTCAGGGCTAGAGAATGTGACGAAATCGGCAAGAGCTTCACCCAGGATGGTGCCGGTGTAGTTAAAGATGTCGATTGCCAGCTTATCGCCCTTCACTGCGCAGTCATATACGTCTTTAGAGGTGATGTTATCAATGTCATAATCACGCAACAGAGATTTGTCGTCGCGAATCTCAAGGAACTCGCGTGCTGTGCGGGCAACGCCTGTTGCCGAGCAGTAAGCCTCAAGACATCCAGTGCGTCCGCAGCCACACACGCGGCCATTGTTGCGCTTCATAATCACGTGGCCGAGCTCGCCAGCAAATCCGTCGTGGCCATAAACCATCTGACCATTCACTACGATGCCGCTTCCCACGCCAGTGCCCAGGGTAATCATGATGAAATCTTTGAGTCCGCGTGCTGCGCCGTAGGTCATCTCACCGATGGCAGCAGCGTTAGCGTCGTTGGTGATTACGCAAGGTATGCCAAACTTCTTAGAGATGAGGTCGGCAAGGGGTATTGGAGTAGGCCAAGGCAGGTTCACGCCATCTTCAATCACACCTGTGAAGTAGTTGGCGTTAGGCGCGCCGATTCCGATGCCGTTGATTTTGCCTTCTGCATCGTTAGCCAAGATTATGCGGTTAATCTCGGTGTAGAGCTCATCGATGTAGTCCTCAATCTTCGAGTGCTTGCCAGTCTTGATAGAACTGCTTGCGATTACAGTGCCACGTGCGTCAACAATTCCAAAAGCGGTGTTGGTGCCGCCCATGTCGATACCAATTACGTAAGGTTTCATAATGTCTTTTTGATTTAAATGGTTAATGTTTTTATTTTGTTTTGATATTTTCTAGAAGTTCATCGTCAGTCGCACGTTGATTTGGCGACGGGTGAGGTAGTTGGGCACTGCATACTGGATGCGGTTCACATCAGTTACCCAATAGTAGCTGCTCACGTTGCTGATGTCGAGCAGATTGAACACGTCAAGGCCCAGCCATATGCTCTTGAAGTGGCTGAAAAATCCCGACGCTGGTTTGTGGCCTTCACCAAGCAACAGGTAAGATGCCCCTACGTCCACACGCTTGTAGGACGGTTGACGGAAGTAGCCCTGGTCGCGGGTGCGTAGTGGGGCAGTGGTGGGCAGACCATCGCTGATGATGCCCTTGAGACTGAATTTAATGCGTGGGAATTTGGGGACATAGTCGGTGAAGAATATCGCCACGCTATAGCGTTGGTCGGTAGGCAACGGCACTTTCACACCGTTAAGTTCCTCCTGTGTCTTCATCAGCGAGAAGCTGATCCATGAGTCGGTGCCCTCTACAAATTGTCCGAAAATCTTGAAATCGACACCAGCGATATAGCCCTTAGAGGAGTTCTCGCCGCTGTAGTTCATCTTGAGGTTGTCCACCTCATAGGGAATCATGTTGCTGAGATTCTTGTAATAAGCCTCGGCGGTAAGCTTGAATGGGCGGTTCAGGGCACGGAACGAGTAATCGCCGCCAAGTATCACATGGATGCTGCGCTGCGACTTGATATTTCGGTTAAGAGTTATCACCGAGTTGCCGTGTTCGTCAATCGTCTGGATGCGGTATTCTTTGTAGAATGGCGACTGGTAGTAGAGTCCTCCTGCAAGTCGAATTGCAAAACGGTTGTTGCGCTCAGGAACATATCCAATGCTGAAACGCGGAGAGATGAGTGACTCTTTATTGAAATCCCAATAACTATAGCGCACACCCACGTTGAAGGTGAAAGCTCCAGCACCTGAATAGAGTTTGTAGGTGTCTTGAACGAACGCCGAGAAGCGGTTAGTGCTCAAGTCATTGCTCGAACTCATATTGTAGATTACGTTGACCTCATTGGGGATGTGGGGTAGGGAGTATCCTGCCGAGTCGCGCCATTGCCACTCACGTGAGCGCTCATAGAAAACATCATGGCGCAGTTGGAAGCCATAACTGATATTGTTGTTGTTCAAGCCTATATTTCCCTTGAGCGACGCACTATAAACGTTTATTTTCAGGCGATTGCGTGCATGCTCATGATATTTGCCCACGCCTAATTCTCCGCCCACGCCCTCTTCGCCGCTGGTGCCCGCCTGGTCAAGCCAGTATTCACCGTGGATGTCATAGGCTACAAGTTCGTCGGTGCGGTAGGCGCTACCTGTAAGGGTGAGGTCGGTACCTTTATCGTTGAACTTGTAGTTAAACTGAAGTGCTCCAAAATAGGTGTGGAACTTGTCTTTTTCCTGACCATCGAAGTAAACGAGGAACGACTTTGCGTTGGTCGATGTACCAAAGCTTGTCTCGCGGTTGGCAGGAGTGAAGCGGTAGTCGTTGATCGACACGTTGCCTAGCAGCGATACTTTGAACTTCTTGCTGGGTTTGAACACGATGTGAGTTTGGTAGTCAAAGAATTGTGGGTCGTACTCGCCCTTCGACTCCAGTGATCCGAGCATCGACGAGTTGCGCTTGTAACGCACGCCATGCATTTGTGAAAATTTGCTGCTGCTGTGGCCTAGTGTGAGTGATCCTCCTTGAAGACTTGCGTTCAGGCTGCCCTCGAAGCTTTGCGGTTCCTTGTAGGTGATATCAAGCACACTCGACATCTTGTCGCTGTACTCGGCATTAAAACCGCCAGTGGAGAATGTCACTTTCTGCACCATGTCGCCGTTGATAATACTCAAACCCTCTTGCTGACCGTTGGTGACAAGCTGAGGGCGATAGACTTCTATGCCATTGATATAGACGCTATTCTCGTCGTAGGTTCCTCCTCGCACCATGTACTGTGCGCTCATCTCGTTCTTGCTGCTCACGCCAGCCTGTGTGGTGAGTACGTTCTCAACGGTGTTGCCGCTAGCGCTTGGAGTCATCTTGGCAATTTCAACATCAATGTCCTGCATTGTGTTGGTCTGCTTCTTATACTCTGTGACTTGAACCTCGGCGAGCTCGATAGTAGTCTTGTAGAGTTTGGGGCTTAAGTTCACAGGACTCACGGGCTTGATGAGGCGGCGCTTCACATCGCTGTAACCCATGCAAGAGAACACCACCTCAATAGTGTCTTTTTGAGGAACGGTAATCTCATATTTGCCGTTCAGGTCGGTATTTACGCCAAGCATGGTGCCATGGATTCGCACTGATGCAAACTCAATGGGGTTGTCAAACTCATCGACAACCGTTCCTGTGATTTTAATCTGTCCATTCATTGCCATCGCTGTGATGGTAAGCATCATCAGTAGGGCAATGTTCCTTATTATATTTCTCATTATTTATTATAACGAGAAAATGTGGGGATTAGTATTTTTGATCTTCCTAAACCCCAAAAATCATCAAAAATGAAATATTGTGTTATGATTTCATTGTTTCACCTGTTTTCGTCTATGGGACACCCAAGTCATTTGAGGCAGTGTTTTTTGACCAAGTCATAGATGGTTTGTTGGTCTTCATCCATCTTCATGATGGCCGTCCGCTCCCTCCGGGACTCTGGAAGCGTATATGTTAATTGGTACATGTTCTTGGTCAGTTCTCTTGCCCTGTCAATGGTGATTGAGCACTGAGCCTGCTTCAGGATTCTCTCCAGTTCAAGCAAGATGGCATAGGCGGTAAAGCATATACAGATGTGTGCGTCTATACGGTTTTTGAGCCGGTGGTATATGGGTCGCACCCTCAAGTCAGTCTTGCTCATCCTGAAAGCCCGCTCAATGTACCAGAGGTTGCTGTAGTTCTCAATCACCTCGCTTTCGCCCATCATGGTATTGGTCACATAGCCTTTGATGCCGTCCCAGGCTGCGTCCGCTTCAAATTTCCCCATGTCGATTGATATGTGGACCTCTCCATCCATGCGCAGGTACTTGTTGTACCCTCGGTTGTTGATGTTGGATTTGGTCAGCCTGCCAGATCCGAGACGCCTCTGAAGTTTTCTGAGCCCCCTTTCGCGGTTGAAGCGGTCTTTGGCCGCACGACGCTCCGTTTTCGACACGATCAGCCGGCTGCCGTCGTTCCTCATGATCACTGCGGTCTGGCCGCAATCGAGCCCAATGGCAAGTATCCTGTCTTTGATGTAATTCGGCTCATTCTTGACCCTTGCGCCAAGCACATACTCGTACCCTGCCTCAGACAGCGCACGCAGGTTTCTTTTTGACAAAAGACCGGCATCTGCGATTACCACAGGCTTGCCCAGGCCATACTTTTCCGTCATCTTGTCCAGCACGGGGATGAGCGTGTCACCTTCGAAGATGTTGCCCTCGAAGATGTCATAGCCTATCGGGTTACCGCCGCTGCCGACCAACACGCCGAGGAAAATCTGCGGATTGCTGTGCTTGCCGTCTTTCGAGAAACCGCATCGGCGCAGGTCATCCTCCTCTGATGCCTCGAAGTAAAGCGTTGTCATGTCATAGAACACCGCATCAATCTTGCCGCCCACAACCTTTTTCGTGTGGGCATAGGCTATCTGCTCCACCTGTGACTTGATGCCTTCGCCGCCACGCCTGTCGCACAGTCTGTCCAGGAAACGGTAGACGCTGCTGATTTCGTACAGATGGCTCTGGTATCTGAGCAGGTAGTCAACTGTCCGAAGCTTGCTGCCAGGACTGAACAGTCTGCTTACCACGAGATGGCGGAACATATCCTCTTTAATGGCACCAAAACCGATATGGTCATAGAGTGAGCCAAACACCAGTTCCGGACCGATGACTTGAATCTGCCCGTTACTGATGGTACCAACGAAATCCTCAACCCGGTCGTCCTCAACGCTGCCGAACAGACTCTGGCCCTTCAGAGAATTGACGTAAACGCGTGCCTTGCACTCAAGCGACAACAGTTCAGCATCAGTCTTACCTGTGCCAAAACTCTTGACCACACGATACGAGCCGCGGCTCTTGTCTACAACTTGCACACTAGTGGTGCCGGACTTGTTGGGTTTCCTGCGAACAAACATAGTGCAAATTTAGCACAGGACACCCAATTTTCCAAATTTTCATTTACAATCTGCTGGAATTCAAACCATTAAAAAGTAGTCTAAAAAATGTGACGAAAACAGGA
>JAEEJI010000150.1 GCA_016281825.1 Muribaculaceae bacterium
ATGTGTCTCAGTGGCGTGGATTTGCCAACGCACTGCGTCTGCGCATGTATCTGCGTCTGATTGATGCAGGCATCAACGCTAGCGAGTATCAGGCTAAGGCTCTCGCTTTGGCCAAGGGTAACTTCTTCACTGGTGATGTGGCATGGGATGTTTACAGCAATGGTGAGGGACAGTACAACCCCTGGTATGATGTGACTCGCGCATTGGGAACTAAGAACCATGTGGCTTCTTATCCGCTGGTGAGCTATTATCTTGCCACCGATGACCCCCGCATCGAGTATGCTATCATGCCTACCGAGGCCAATAATGACTATGTTGGACAGATTCCAGGCGCAAAGACCATGTACAAGTCGTGGGGTGTTGACTGGAAGAACAAGGACGTGAGTGCCATTGACTATACTCCTGCCATGGCTGCTCCCATCTACCTGTTCACACAGAGTGAGCTGCAGTTCCTCATCGCCGAGACGCAACTGCGTTGGGGCGACAAGGCTGCTGCAAAGGCCGCCTATGAGGCTGGTGTCCGTGCCGACTTCGCTTCGCGTAACGTCGCCATTGGATCGTTCCTCAATGGCAACCAGGTCAAGTGGGACTCGCAGGTTTCTGATGCTGCACGCCTGAACATGATTTACATGCAGAAGTGGGTTGCTTTGTTCTATCGTGACCACATGGAGGCTTGGAGCGAGGTTCGTCGCACCGATGTTCCTGCTACTAGCCCTAAGACTGGTAAGGAAATCTTTGAGGATGAGACTGTCTACACCGCAGGCAATATGATTGTGCCGGCTCGTAACTTTATCGTGGCTGGTGGTCTGTGCAAGCGTGTGCCTTATCCTAGCACTGCACGTCAGCTCAACAAGAATACTCCAGCCGAGAAATTGCTCAGCGACCGAGTGTTCTGGGATGCCAAGTAAATGTGAATGACGAGAAATAAGAACTAACTTAAAAATCGATCAATTATGAAGAAAATATATTTGTTGGGTCTCTTGACACTTGGCATGCTCACACTGGCATCGTGCAACGATGACAACGATGAGCTGACCGACTCGAGACTGACCTATTTTGCTGAACTCCTGATGGAGGGTGATGAATTCATGATTGTCCCTGTTGGCACTGAATTTGTTGATCCGGGTTGCAAGGCGTTTCTCTACAACAAAAGCACCGGTGAGACAAATGACATTACCAGCCAAATTATTGTCTCAGGAGCAGATGAGGTGGATCCTGAAACGATGGGATTCTATTATGTTACCTATTCAGCACCTGGAAGCGATGGCTATGTCTCTTCTGTCACCCGTACGGTTTGTGTCTGCGATCCGACAGTGACATTAGATATGGCAGGTACTTATGACACCGACATGAATGCTTCGCTCTATGGAGCAGCTAAGAACCCATTTGCTGTCTATGCTGCAAATTATGGTTACATAACTCAGTGTAGTGGCATCACTTTCAAGAAGCTTGCTCCTGGCTTCTACCAGGTGAATGACCTCTTGGCGGGATGGTATGAGCAACTTCGTGGTTTTGGTGCCAATTATGGTGCGGGCATCGGTATGATGTCTGGTTATGTTAGCCTTGACAATGATGGCAACATCACGCTGATTAGCAGTTATATCAGAGCTTGGGGCGATTCATTGGATTACCTCGAAGATGGTATTTATGATCCCGAAACCAGTACCATTTCTTATAGCATTAGCTATGGTGGAACTGTCTTTATGGACATTGTTATGCACGAGGTTCAGTAACTAGTAACCATTTAAATGACGATAATTATGAAAAAGTATATTTCATTTTTTGTGACGACACTCGTGTTGAGTTTAGGCTTCGCTTCTTGCGGCGTTGAAACCGACGAGCCTGCCGGAGGTACCGCAGTAGAGGACATGTGCGGACACTGGGTGGTTACTGTCGATGCTTATGATAGTGATGGCGAACTCCTCGCTGAGGATCCATATGAAATGGGAGAGTGGAATACACTGACCTACAACACGGCCAACAATGATAATAATGTCATGTGGCTCAGTGACAACGGCGGTGAGTTCTGGGATTATACCGTAAAAGTGTCTGTTGACTACAACGCAAAGACCTTCTCTTGCGATCATGTCTACATGTACACCTCTGATGGTGGAGATCAGTTCTGCAGCATTTTCGATGGCAAGATCATCAAGAATGGTGGTAAGAACGTCAATGGCAAGCCGACCGATGCGATTGAGTACAAGATCGAGTTTACCGATGACCCAGGAACCGTTTACTTCGTACATGGCGTACGTTATGCGGGATTCTAAAATGAGCAACAATATTTGTTAACTCATAAAAACTCCAAGTGTGGGATGCGCCCCTGTGGCGCGTCCCACACTGTTTTTGGTGGTTTGGAATTAAAGTCGTAATTTTGCGCTCACAAATGAACTATCTGGGTGAAATAATCTCCATTGGTGTGGCGTTCTCGTGGACCGCGACGGCGCTGCTCAGCGAGTACGGCAGCAAGCGAATGGGCAACCTGTCGCTCAATGTGTTGCGTATGGCGTTCGCGCTGGTGTTTGCTACCATCCTATTTTGGGTGGTGACGGGTTCGCCATTGCCTGCCAGTGCTAGCAGCGAGGCCTATGGGTGGATGTTGCTCTCCGGACTGGTGGGATATGTCATTGGGGACTATTGCCTGTTTCAGTGCTACATCATCATTGGGTCGAAGTTCGGGCAACTGTTCATGACTCTGGCGCCCATTTCCGCCGCTGTTACCGCTTGGATTGCGCTGGGACAACACTTGAAGCCGTCGGCACTGCTCGCCATGGCGGTCACGCTGATGGG
>JAEEJI010000151.1 GCA_016281825.1 Muribaculaceae bacterium
GAAGCTCTATGCTACAATATTGCCTGTATGGGATGACGAGTGGGAACTCATTGCTACCGTAACCGATGGTGCGGCAGCAGGCCTAGGCACCAACAACATGACTGAGTATAACTTCAGGCTTGAAGGCGTCAACAAAGAATATAAGTACTTCCGTTTTGAGGTGGATGAGTTATGCGGCACTGAGAATGGCAGCCATGTGTTCCAACTGGCCGAGTTGCGGTTGAGAGGCCATGCCTATCATGCAACACCTGGCGATGTAAACGATGACAACACTGTCGACATTGCCGATGTGAATGCCATCATCAACATGATGCTGGGCAAGGCCACGGCGACTGCCGCTGGAGACGTGACGGGTGACAATCATGTCGACATTGCCGATGTGAATGCTGTCATCAACATCATGCTCGGAAAATGACAAATAATTTATCTCTATAATAGGCATCAAGTATGAATAAGTTTTTATCCCTCTTGGCGATGTTGCTGATGGCAGCAAGCGCATGGTCGTTGCCGTTTGAGCCGACTCCTCATCCGTCTTTATCGACAACCAAATGGTATCAGATTAAAACTCAAGACAACTACTATCTGTACTACGAATCGTCCACTAACCGTTTCACGACCTCATCGTCCCCATCAACCGCTGACACTTACTTGTTCTGCTTTGTGACCGACGAGAAGGACAGCACCAATATTTATATTTACAACCGTGGACTCCAGCGCTACATGGCTATAGGCGACATGAACGATATCTATGGCTCGTCTTATATTAACTATGTTGAATGTAACAACGATGAAAGTTTCTATATCTACTATTGGCATTCTTCAAACAAATATTACATTGCCTACCTACGTGGTCAGGGTTTTCCGACGACTATGGCTGAGCCTTGGGAGGGCAGCTTCACGGCGGTGGAGGTAGAGACTACGCCACTTGACATCTCCCCTTACAACACGATGTCTCCCAATGATTTCTACATTCCCCATAACACCTTGAGCAATACGGGCAATGAAGGGTATGCCAAGTTGATTGACAAGGACAAGAGCACCAAGTGGTGTGTTTCAAACAACACCGGTGCCTGGGAGACCATTTGGCTGGACTTCGAGACCGACTTGTGGTTCATCCCCAGCAGTTACATCCTCACGACGGGAAGCGACACCCAGACGAACCCGAACCGCAACCCGAAGGAGTGGGTCCTCTATGGCAAGACCTTTGAAGATGACGAATGGACCGAGTTGGCACATGTGACCGACGGTGGTGGCCTGGAGACCAAGAACACCACCGACTACTCGTTTGATATCACGGGCGCCATCGAGGGCTATCGCTACTTCCGCTTTGAGGTGCGTCAAATCAATGGCAAGGAAGCGAATAACAATAACTACACTTTCCAATTGGCCGAGCTGCAGTTTCGAGGCACGTATGTGAGGCCCCCTGAAATCATCGTTGAGCCGACACTCACATCAACCGATTTTCATGTTCCCCACAACACCTTGAGCAATACTGGAAATGAGGGATATGCCAAGTTGATTGACAAGGACAAGAGCACCAAGTGGTGTGTGTCGAATAACTCCGGGCGATGGGAGACCATCTGGCTTGACTTTGAGAGCGACGTGTGGTTCATCCCCAAGAGCTACACCTTAACGACGGGCGACGACACCCAGACCCATCCCAACCGTAACCCCAAGGAGTGGGTTCTCTATGGCAAGACCTATGAAAATGACGACTGGACGGAGGTGGTGCATGTGACCGATGGCGGTGACCTAGAGGCCAAGAACACCACCGACTACTCGTTTGATATCACGGGCGCCACCGAGGGCTATCGTTATTTCCGCTTTGAGGTGCGGCAGGTCAATGGCAAAGACGCGAATGACAACTACACTTTTCAGCTGGCCGAGCTGATGCTTCGAGGCGCGTATGTGTATGTCCCAGAAATCTACGTTGAGCCGACACTCACATCAACCGATTTTCTTGTTCCCCACAACGTCCTAGACAACACGGGCAATGAAGGGTATGCCAAGTTGATTGACAAGGACAAGAGCACCAAGTGGTGTGTGGAAAACAACTCTGGGGCCTGGGAGACCATTTGGCTGGACTTTGAGAGTGACGTGTGGTTTGTCCCCAAGGGCTACACCTTAACGACGGGCAACGATACCGGGCCTCGCCCCGAACGCAACCCCAAGGAGTGGGTCATTTATGGCAAGACTTTTGACGATGACGGCTGGACGGAGTTGGTGCATGTGACCGATGGCGAGCAAGCCGGTTTGGGCACTCAGTCCGCCACCGACTTCTCATTTGATATCACGGGCCTTACCGAGGGCTATCGCTACTTCCGCTTTGAGGTGCGGCAGATTAATGGCTCAAACGCGGATGGTGATTACATTTTCCAGCTGGCCGAGCTGACGCTTCGTGGCAAGCAGGTAGATCCTCCGATGCCACCCATCCAGGGCGATGTGACGGGTGAAGGTTCAGTCGATGTCAGCGATGTGAACGCCATCATCAACATGATACTGGGCAAGGCAAC
>JAEEJI010000014.1 GCA_016281825.1 Muribaculaceae bacterium
ACTGTGCGGACATCTGTGCCACACCCAAGCAGCACAACAATGTAAGAATGCTGATTCTTGACTTCATTTTCTGTGTTTTTTGAATAGTGAACTATTATTGGACAGCACAATGGAAACAATCCTCGGATGTCAAAATTGGTAAACCATTGAAGAAAGCCGCGGGGGGGCGGGGTGGACGGGTCTGGTATCATGAAGTTGTCGGGGCGCGTCCACATGCCCCCGCGGCAGGGTAAGGGGGCTACCTACTCCATGCTGCCGGCAGCGGTGGCTTCGAACGAGCCCCAGTAGAGGTCGCCGCCGTCGGTCTCGAGGTACAGGTTGACGTTGACCACGTCGGGCGAGATGTAGACACTGGTGAACGGTGTGGTCACGTAGTAGTCCAATGTGTTGTACATCGACTCAACCGAAAGCGTGTACGGCTCGAAATCCATTGCGTCGAACTGAATGCTCAACGCGCGAGTTGAAATGCAATACGTGGCAATGGGTTCAACCAGGTGCGGTCTGATACCCGTGCCAGACAAATCAATCAGTCTTTCGTCTTTTGTACCATTCGGTTCATTGCCGAACGATGATGCTGCAAAAACGAGCAGCACAAGCATAATAGTTTTCAGCGTTTTCATTTTGTTAAATTTTTGAGGTTTGTCAAATCTTTTGCAAAAGTACTGCTATACTCAATTTGCCACCAAATTATTGGTGTAACATTTGATTTTGCAACACATTGACAATGAATCGTTTGCAAAAATGTTACGTCACATTTCACATCTCGACCACGCAAAATGGGCTTGCATTTATTCGGTATGGCCTATACCAAAAGCCCATTGTTACTGGTGTTTTCCACCGGCAGCAATGAGCCTTCAGAATGCGCAAATACAGTTGCTAAAAAATGTGAAATGTTACGGTTTTTGGGGTGGATTTGGATAAATTAGGCTACGTTCGGCAACACTCAACATTTTGGCATTGCGCTCAACTTGCACAAATTTTGCGATATTTCTTTCCCTGTATCGCTCGATTAGTTCCTCTATGGTGATTTCTTCTCCCATAATCTCATGGGTGATTTTGCTCTTGTAATTGCGTACGACTCCTAAACTTCCCAAGCCTGTTATGACCATGATATCGGCGTTGCTGCAGCCACAACATACTAGAGCCAAGACTTTGGCATACGGTTCAGTAAATTTTGGGTAATTCTCTTTGAGGCGGATTAGAATATTACTGAAATGTAGATTGACATACTGGTATGTGTCTTGCCAGAATCCTGCCTCTGGCTTATATCCCTTCAGCAGTTTCTTGATTTGAGGCAAAAATTTCTCGTCAGGCAGATTTTGCTCGTATAGCGACATCATTTTCTGAAGCAGTGCTTGCTGTTTTGTCATACTTTCACGCATCTTCTCGCTCATTTCAACTTGTTCCAAAGAGTGAAACCTATGCGTTTTGAGGTTCTCCCGTAGTGTAGCTATGGCCTCATTCTCACTTTTTATCTTGTACCTACAAATCAATAAATAAAACACAATTAAAGCAATTGCCGCTAATATGGTTAATGCCATTTGCTTTACCTTCATGCTATTTATCTGCTTCTCGTTCTCGCTCAATTGGAGAATATATCTCTCCTCTGTATCCTTCAACTTGGCAGCCTCAGATGCTATCAAGATGTTGTGAGCCATATCGTCAGCGACTTGGTCATGCTCATAATAACTGGCAATGTCACCAATAGCATAATCAATTATTGCTGACGCTCTATAGTAGTGCATACTATCTATGACTGAATTGATAATGCACTTATCTAAATGCTTCTTTGCCGAATCAACATCCCCTTTCGCAGCAAAAGCTTGTGCCAGAATCAAGTGGCATCTAGAGCGCGTCGCGATGGATACAGGCATATTAAACTCTTTCGATAATAATTCGATAGTTCTATCGTAGTCTTTATTATTATAATAGTAGTTCATTCCTAGTGTGGCAAGATTAGCACTGATATAGTTCATATCATTTTGTGATAATGACTTCGTCATCGCGGGAATCATATAATGCCAGTCTGTATATTCATTGGCCAAGCTTGACAATGAGGCCAATTCAGACAGACTTGCCATCTCATAGAACGATAGCCCCGACTCCTTCAAGTGAGGCAGGGCACGTTGGTAATACGCCATTGCAAGATTTGAAGCGACAAATTCGTACTGATATAGGTCACCAATCCTGAATAATATATACCCCAAATTAGCGTGGTCATCAGGACTGGCAGTGGCTTCAGCAGCTTTGAACCAATAAACGGCGCTGTCGGGAAGGTTCAACTCTGTCATTACACAGCCCTTGTAGATAAGCGAGCGGATGCGGCAGTCATAACTACCTTTGTTATCAGCGACATAGTAATCCACGGCAATATTGATGGCCGAGTCGCTGGTGGCGGGGATATAGGCCTTGTAGCGCGCCTGACTAAGGAGGAGAGCGTGGTAAGCGCGGTCCTCGGTATCAAACAGCGAATCGGAGGGGATGGCCTCAAGCAACGCGGCGGCACTGTCAGGAGCAATTGCGATGAGCGAGTCCAGCTCCACCAGCCGTGGAAAAACCACCCTATTATGACGACAACCAATCAGCAGGAGTAATGTCAGCGCAAAAACTATTGTTTTCTTCATAGCAAGTCAGATTAAAACGATGCAAATCTACTAAAAACAATTGAGATAAGAGAATATCTGTAAAGCAATCCATTTAGCTTCAAATCATCTCGAGCGTTTTTAGCTACTCAATGTGTTTAGAATTCTTCGTCTGACATATACTTAGAGTAAAAAGGCGTGAGCCGATTACACCTCACTTGAAGGTCTTTGGACTTACCTTGATAGCGACGCAAGAGCGGCTCACGTCTATGCGACGAGAACCACTATACATCCCTGCTATCAATTCTCGAAAGTGTCCAAAGTTTTCAAATTGACAGGAGTATAATGACTTTTGGTAGCCTTTATGTAGTGTTAGTACCAGCGTATTAACACCGCAAAATTACATCATTTTTTTCTAACAGAAGCTATTTCGCTAGAAAAACATTACTTTAAAGTGGAGCCAAGGGACAAAATGAGCTGTTTACGGATGTCTCTGCCACAACTTTGCAGAACAGATGAATAGAGCACGGGTTCTGCTTTTCCGTTAAGTACAACGGCAATCTCACCCTGAAACTTAAAGCGTAGACGGTGGATACCGAAGTAAGAGCAGCTCCAAGTCCGGCGGCAAGTCATCTGGCAAGAAGAGAAAACGCTAATTTGCAGCCTATCATAAAGACAACGAGGACAACAAAGACAACATGTTGATAAAAAAACAGTTGTCACCTGTTGTCCTCGTTGCTTTTGATGGCTCATGGCGGGCTTTGACGGATTTGATGAAAAAATTACACCAAAACCATCAAAGTTCATCAGTAACTTTTCAGCGATTCGCTAATACTTCCCCTCCCCTTTCGGAAAGGGGACCAATGGTGCGAGCCGAACGCAGAGCGAGAGCTTGCTCTTGTTTTGCAGAGGTGATGCCCATTGATGCTGAAAGAGCGGGTGTAGTCCTCCTCTGCCCGAGAGGAGGTGACCGAAGACCGGAGGAGAGGGAGCGGGTGGGGGCGTGTGTCAAGGAGCATGGCGGTGTCACACACTCCTCCGTCGCTTCGCGACACCTCCCCTAGCTTAGGGGAGGACTTGTGTATCAGCAACTTATTTTGGATAAAATGCTCATGTTCGGCAAAGCAAGAACAAGTTCTTGTTTGCTCTCACTTAATCGCATTTTTGGATAAAATGCTCACGTTAGATTATGATGTCATGCAGAAACAAGTGAGGAGAATGGCTGTGATGGCAGCGAGGTAGGCGAGCATGAAGAGGCGGAAGGAGCGAAGCTTCCAGCAGGTGAGCAGGGTCAATGCGGCCAGTGCCATCCACCAGGGTTGGAAGGCGAGGAGATAGCGGCTCACAGTGCCGGCGGTCATGTAAGCAATGCCGACATAACACACCATGGGGAACCACGCCCAGGTAGCCCACAGCCATCCGCGTCGCCATGAGCGGAAGAGGTAGAAGTAAAGCACCACGCCCGAAAGGGCATACCACCCCAGCCGCAGTCGGGGAACAACCGATAGCCAAGAAACCTGTTCGCCCTCAGGCAGCCACGGGAAGGGGATAATCCACTGCACACCACAGGTCGCAGGCAGATAGAGCAGTTTTTTCCATACGGGGTAAAGGAAATAGTCGCCAATGATGTTCTGATAAACGCCCCGAGGAGCGAAAATCCATTCCATGCCGCCCTCGCCGGTGACGTTGTGCACTTGCTGCACGACTGTGTAGTGAGTGGTCATCGCCATGCCTAGCCACCAGAAAAACAGGGTGATGGCGAACAGTAGCGTAAGCCTTCCCCAGCCTGACAGCCCCCGCCAGCCTGGTAGCTCCCCCCTGTCCCTCCTGAAGAGGGGGGTGTTCTGTTTGTTTGTTGCACTGAATACTCCTGCCACCAGCATCATGAAGAGGCCGATGAACAAGAAGTTGACATACTTGGCCCTGACGGCGGCCAGAATCAGACAGCCGAGGGCATAGATTAATGCATAATGCACAATGCATAATGCACAATGCCGCCTGGTGGCTCTGCTGCAACGCTGCACTCCCCCCTCTTTAGGGGGGGCTGGGGGGGGCGAGGAACTGTGAGGGGGGCTATCCGGCATCATGCCATACGCTATCAGGGTCATCGCGAGGTAGACCCAGGGCTCTTTGAGCATCTGCGCACCTTCGGCCATGAAAAAGCCCATCAGCGTGAGAAGCGCCATTGTTAACGTCGCTACAAGTTCACGATGCTCTAAGGTCAGTCGTGTCGCCAACTTCCCCGCTAATACAATGGTGAGCAAGGTCGCCATCGCATTAGCCGCCACGGGCCAGATGACGTTCACGCCCAGCACCTTCCACAGAGCGATAATGATGACAGAGTACCCCCAAAAAGTCACAGTAGGTTCAACGGAACTGCCGTCATAGTGCGACAATGCCCAATCATAGTAATTGCAGGCATCGCCGATAAGGTGTGGCATGGCGAACGATGCCCCGCTGCCCAAAGTCACATTCCACACAAACGGTATGGCTATTGCCGACAGCCACAATGCCGCCACCAGCAGCACAACGTGCCCCACCAGTGTAGCGTGGTTGCCACGATGGTATAACCAGCGCGGCACGGCGTATGCCACAGCCAGCGCAGCAGTCATTCTTGCTGCCTGGTCAATGGGAAACAAGTAAGCCGTCACACCCGCTAGCAGCAGGAGGGCAACCACCTCGGCACTGATGAGCCATCTGTTATGTCGTCTAGTCATAGTCATTTTATTCCACAAAGGTACGTCATTTTTGGCAAAAAAGGAGCATAATGAGCAATAATATCATTTTTTTGCCCCCAAACTTTACATTATCTCAGTTTTTTTTGTACTTTTGTTCTTTCAAGGCAAAAAACAGACCGATGGCAGACGATGTGATTCAAATAGACATTGACCAGGTTCTTAAGACGCGCGCTGCACGCTATTACCGCTACATCCCCGGTTTCGCGGTACGGTGGCTAAAGCGGTTGGTGTGTCAGGACGACATCAATGCGATGTTGCGCAAGATTGGTGACAAGCGCGATGTCGAGGCGGCTGATGTGGTGCTCAACGAGCTGAACATCACCTTGCAGCCCGTCGGCATGGAAAACATCCCCAAGGAGGGCCGGTTCATCTTCGCCAGCAACCATCCGCTGGGGGGACTGGACGGACTGGCTCTGATTTCGCTGTTCGGTCACCATTACCATGGCGAGATACGATTCTTAGTAAACGACCTGCTGATGGCACTGAAACCCTTGCGCGGCATCTTCTTGCCAGTGAACAAGTTTGGCCGGCAGTCGCGTCAGGGTGCCACGCTCATTGAAAAGGAATATGCCGGCAATCACCAGATGCTCACCTTCCCCGCCGGGCTGTGCTCTCGTCGACAAAGCGATGGCAGCATCGCCGACCTAAAATGGCACAAGTTTGTCATCACCAGCGCCATCCAGCACCACCGCGACATCATCCCCATCTACTTTGAGGGACAAAACTCCAAGAGTTTCTATCGCGCGGCGAACTGGCGCAAACGCCTGGGCATCAAGTTCAATTTTGAGCAACTATTGTTGCCCCGGGAGGTACTGAAGAACCATGACGCCACCTTTGGCATCCACGTTGGCCGTCCCATCTCGTGGCAGAAGCTTGATGCAACACAAGCCGCACAACAAGCTGCCACATTGCGCGACATCGTCTATCATCTCAAACCCTAGTCCCCCAGCCCCAGTCCCCCTAACCCCCTAAAGGGGGAATATCTGTTTGCTCCCCCTTCAGGGGGCTGGGGGGACAACGGGGGCTAGGGGAACTTATGAATTATGAATTATGAATTATGAATTAAAAGAAATCATCCCCGCCGTCGACATCAACCTGATTGAGTCGGAGCTCACGCCCGAGCGTTTCCTGCGCGCGACCAACCGTGCCGGCAACCACATCTATGTGGTTGACGCGTTCAACTCGCCCAACGTCATGCGCGAGATTGGACGTCTGCGCGAAATATCGTTCCGCACGGGCGGCGGCGGCACGGGCAAGGACTGCGACATCGACGAGTTTGACATGATGGATCCTCCGTGCCGTCAGTTGCTGGTGTGGAATCCCGAGGCGCGCGAGATTATCGGGGCCTACCGCTACATCCTGGGCAGCGACATCCGTGTGCTGCCCGACGGGACACCGCGCATCGCCACGGCTCACATGTTCCGTTTCTCTCAAGACTTCATGCATCAGATGCTGCCGCACACCATCGAGTTGGGGCGCTCGTGGATTCGTCCAGAGTACCAGTCGACGCGCGCCGGCAGCCGCGCCATCTACGCGCTGGATAACCTATGGGACGGCTTGGGCGCGTTGACGGTGCTGCACCCCGAGGTGGAGTACCTCTTTGGCAAGATGACGATGTATCCCAGCTATGACCGCATTTGCCGCAATCTGCTGCTGCATTTCCTCAATCTCTATTTCCCTGACCCTGACGGTCTCATCCGCCCCATCGAGCCGTTGGCGGGTACGCACAGCGATGAGGCCGAGAAGGGCTTCTTCGTCGGCGGGAACTTCAAGGAGGACTACCGCCGCTTGAACGCCTTTGTTCGCGCACAGGGCATCAACATCCCACCGCTGGTCAACGCTTATATGGGCTTGTCGCCGTCAATGCGAATCCTGGGCACCGCCATCAACCACGAGTTTGGCGAGGTCGAGGAGACGGCACTGCTCATCACCATCGCCGACATCTTCCCCGAAAAGAAGAACCGGCATGTCGCCACGTTCCAGCCTTGAAACTTATGATTTAGACAGTAGGACATAAGGACAGAATAGAGAATAATATGAGAAGAATCGGAATGATGCTTGCGGCGGTGTTGCCCCTGGCGATGGCGGCGCAAGTCGAACTGAACTATGAGGCGGGAATCACCGCCAATGCCGGCGACAGTGAGCTGGCGCCGCATTACATCCTTGCCAACCAGGGCGGAACGGTGACCCAGCAGTATGGCACGCAGCTGCATGGTGCGTTGTGGCACACGATGGACACCACGTGCCGCCTGTCGTGGGGCGCGGGCATAGAGGCCTGGGGTGGCTGGGCATCGGATGCGACCTACTACAACAACTATTATTATGTGGAAGAAGTGACCGAGGGTGACCACTATGTGATGCATCAGTATTTCCCTACAGGCACCGAGAATCCGCAGCACCCTGCCCGCGCATGGCTGCAACAAGCCTATGTCGAGGGCAAGTACCGCGGCGTGCAACTGGTGCTGGGCGCCAAGCGACATGAATCGCCGATGGTCGATGACCGCCTGAGCAGCGGTGACCTGGTGTGGAGTCCGAATGCCCGCCCACTGGTGGGTGCTCGCGCCGGATTTGTCAACTTCCAGACCATCCCCTTCACCCACGGCTGGGTACAGATCAATGGCGAGGTGGGCTATTACAAACCCGGGGACAACAAGTGGCTCGAGAACCACTACAACTACTGGAATCACTTCATCACCACAGGGTGGTGGATGAACTACAAATACCTGCACCTGCGCACTAACCCCAACAAGCCGTTGGTGGTGACGCTGGGCATGCAGGCCGCCTGTCAGTTTGGTGGTGACAATGTGTTCTACGAGAAGAACCAGGAGGTGCGCCGTGTGGAGCAGAAGGCCGACGCCGAGGCATTCTTCAAGGCACTGATACCGGGCAGTGGCGGCAGCAACAAGGGCGATGAGTTCTTTGAGGGCAACCACCTGGGCACGTGGGACATCCGTGCCGACTACCACTTGCATCATGGGCATCGGTTGGGAGCCTATCACCAGCACATCTGGGAGGACGGTTCGGGCATCGCATGGCGCAATGGCTTCGACGGCTTGTGGGGACTGGACTACCACGCCCCCACCCCAGGTTGGGTTGACGGTGCAGTGATTGAGTACCTGGACCTGACCAACCAGAGCGGCCCCATCCACTGGGCACCGGGCGACCACGCTGGCACGCCACTGACTAGCGAGATCACTGGTGGCGATGACTACTATAACAACTACGCCTTC
>JAEEJI010000152.1 GCA_016281825.1 Muribaculaceae bacterium
GCTGTGGCAATCAATCTGCCCGATGTTGTTGTCAAGGGAGAGAAACTACAGGGAAGCATCACCCTCGCTGCACCTGATGCACACAACGGATATGTGTATGTGCGCATGCGTCAGTACACACTTACCAATGGGGGAATCCTCTACATGGGCAACCAAAGCATCCCGGCCGGTGAGCAAAAAACCATTAACTTCTCCAGCCGCATTGATTTTGAACCGGGACGGTACTTGATCATGGTCGAGGCAAAACGTGGCTCTACCGAAGGTACTGTCGGCGACTATGACAACTGCTATAAACTCATTGAAGTAGTTACCGAACTACCCACAGTCACAGGCGATGTCAATGGGGACGGAGAAGTAGACATCTCTGATGTCAATGCCGTGATCAACATCATGCTCGGCAAGGCCGAAAGCCTCCCAGCTGCAGATGTCAATGCCGATGGCAGTGTGGATATCTCTGATGTCAATGCCGTCATTAATATCATGCTTGGGAAAGTGTAACCCTTAAGACCCTAATAACAAGTTCCCCTCCTATGCACTATAGGAGGGGAACTTGTAGCTTACAGCTTACAGTTTACAGCAACTCAGGTAGCTGGAAAAGCTTGGTGCCGTTTGAGCCCTTGATGAGGATGTAATAGCCCTCGGGATGCTCGGCGGCGATTGCCGATTTTACCTCTTCCACGCCATGGAACTTACGGTAGGGGCAGTCGATGGCGGCAAACTCATCGCCAACGAGCCACACCAGGTCAAACGGGCAGTTGCCCAATCGTTCCACTACACGACGATGCTCTTCAGTGCTGCTGGCACCCAGTTCACGCATCTCGCCCAGGATTGCCATCTTGGGAGAAACTGCCATCAACGAGAAGTTGTCGAGCGCAGCTGCCATCGACGTGGGGTTGGCGTTGTAGGCATCTACAATGAGGTGGTTGTGCGACGTCTCGGTCAACTGCGAACGGTTGTTCGACGGCACATAGCCCTCGATGGCGGCACAAATCTGTTCGGGCGTCACGCCGAACTGCAGTCCCACCGTCGCGGCTGCAAGTACGTTGTCGAGGTTGTAACTGCCAATGAGATGGGTGGCCACTTCATGCCATGGACCACCGGCCTCGCGCCAGCGCAAACGCAGGAACGGGTCACATGCCACTACTTCGCCGCATACACGAGCTGCTTTCGAAGCATCCTGCGTATAGAGAACTGTCTTGATGTCTTTTGGCACGATGCCCATCAGATGCGGATTGTCGGCATTGACGAAGATAATACTATCTGGGCGTTCCGCAAGGTTGGCATACAGTTCACCTTTGGTTTGCACGACGCCTTCAAATGAGCCGAACCCTTGTAAGTGCGCCTTGCCGACATTGGTAATCAGGCCACATGTGGGCTCAGCGGTTGCTGCCAATGTCTGGATGTCGCCAGGATGGCTAGCACCCATCTCCACGATGGCTATCTCATGTTCGGGGCGCAGGCGCAGCACTGTCTTGGGCACGCCCACGTCGTTGTTGAAGTTTCCCTCGGTGGCCATGACGTTGTAGCGTTGGGCTAGTACGGCGCGGGTCAATTCCTTGGTGGTAGTCTTCCCATTGGTGCCCGTGATGCCAATGATGGGGATGTTAAACTGACGGCGGTGCTCACGCGCCAGGTCCTTGTAAGCTTGCAGCGTGTCGGGTACAAGTACCATGCGTGGGTCAGTACCTGCCACCTCGGGGGCGCTAACCACGGCAAGTGAGCAACCTTTCTCCAAGGCAGAGGCGGCAAACTGGTTGCCGTCAAAGGTCTCTCCTTTCAAGGCAATGAAGATACTGCCCGCCGGGCAGTCGCGGCTGTCGGTCGTCACGACAGGATGCTCTTGATAATGCTTGTATAGTTTCTTGATATCCATAATTCCTAAATGAACCACAAAGATACAAATCTTTTTCGAATTAAGAATTATGAATTATGAATTAAGGGTCGGCGCTTCTAGATTATTTAAAGCGATTGTTCTGTGGGCGACGGTTCCGCCGTCGCCAAATAATCACCCATCATAATAATTCTCAATTCTCAATTCTCCATTCTCAATTAAAAGTAGTAATTTTGCACCATGATTTCGATTCAGAGCCTGCACGTCGAGTTTGGAAGCCAAGTCCTGCTCGACGACATCAATTATGTCATCAATAAGCGAGACCGAATTGCACTCGTCGGGAAAAACGGCGCGGGCAAGTCGACCTTGCTCAAAATCATTGCAGGGATGCAAAGCCCCACCAGCGGTGTGGTGGCGCGGCCCAGCGATATCACCATAGGATATCTGCCGCAGCAGATGGTCCTCACCGACACGCTTACCGTCAGGCAGGAAGCCGAAAAGGCGTTCACTCATGTGCACGAACTCGATGCCACCATCGACCGCCTCAACAACGAACTCGCATCACGCACCGACTATGAGTCAGAGGCCTATCAGGACCTTATCGACCGCCTCGCGTTGAAGACCGAGGTGCGTACCATGCTGCAGAGCGAGAATATGGATGCCGAAATCGAGAAGACCCTCATGGGACTTGGCTTTGAGCGTACTGACTTAGAGCGGCCCACGGGCGAGTTTAGCGGCGGATGGCGTATGCGTGTCGAGATTGCTAAACTGCTGCTGCGGAAGCCTGACGTGCTCTTGCTCGATGAGCCGACCAACCATTTGGACATCGACTCTATCCAATGGCTTGAGAACTTCCTGCGCAACCGTAATGGAGCGCTGGTATTGGTGAGCCACGACCGAGCTTTCATCGATCGTGTCACCAACCGAACCATCGAAATCTCTTTGGGACGCATCTATGACTACCAGGTCAATTATTCGCACTTCGTTGAGTTGCGAAAAGAACGGCTTGAACAACAACGACGCGCTTATGAGAATCAGCAGAAGATGATTCACGACACTGAGGAGTTTATCGAGAAATTCCGATACAAACCCACCAAGGCGGTGCAAGTGCAAAGCCGCATCAAGCAGCTCGAGAAAATCGAGCGCATTGAGATTGACGAGGTCGACACTTCGCGACTGCGGCTGAAGTTCCCGTCGGCACCACGCTCGGGCGACTATCCCGTAATCGCTGAGGATCTGCGCAAAGACTATGGCGAACTCAACGTGTTCAAGGGTGTCACCTTCACCATCAAGCGTGGCGAAAAGGTGGCGTTCGTCGGAAAAAACGGAGCGGGAAAATCGACCCTGGTCAAGTGCATCATGAATGAGATTCCCTATGAGGGCGAACTGAAGATTGGCCACAATGTCAAGATAGGCTACTTTGCCCAGAACCAAGCGCAACTGCTTGATGAGAGCATCACTGTGTTCGACACCATAGACCGTGCAGCCGTAGGTGACATACGCACCCGCATCAACGACATTCTGGGCGCGTTCATGTTTGGTGGGAAGGCAAGCGAGAAGAAGGTGAAGGTGCTCTCGGGCGGGGAGAAGAGCCGATTGGCAATGATTAAACTCCTACTCGAACCGGTAAACCTGCTCATCCTCGATGAGCCAACCAACCACCTGGACATGCGCACCAAGGACATCCTCAAGCAGGCGATTACCGAGTTTGACGGCACGGTCATTGTCGTGAGCCACGACCGCGACTTCCTTGACGGTATGGTGCAAAAGGTCTACGAGTTTGGTGACCACCGCGTGCGTGAGCACCTGTGCGGCATCTGGGAGTTCCTTGAGAAGAAACAACTCGACTCGTTGCAGCAGATGGAATCATGTAGGGGCGACATTCCCATGTCGCCCGCTAAAGACAATGCACCTTCGGCGGGACGCCTTAGCTACGAGCAGCAGAAAGAGCGAGAGCGACGCGTCAAGCAAGCGCAGAAACGTGTCAAACAATTGGAGGAACGCATACAGCAGCTTGAGGCCGACATCGCTGCCATCGAGCAGCAACTCTCGCAGGGTCAGACCGATGACCCCACCATCTATGACCGTCACGCATCTCTCCAACAAGAGCTTGAAGACACTCTCACACAGTGGGAACAAGCAGCCAGCGAAGCCTGTTAGGAATAGAGACCGTTTAGCTCTCTTGATATTCTAGTATGTCTAGTGCCTCTAGTCAGTGTTGATAATCGTCTCGGTTAACTATGTCGAGCCCACGGCTCGGCCATTTTCAATTCAAATAAAGTGAAAGAAGAACTCCAAATCCGCGTGTCGCCGCGCGTCGCAGCCAGCGACAGAGACATAGCCCACTATATCGCGAGCGAGCGACACATCGCCCAGTCGCGAATCACGGGTGTGCGCATCATCAAACGCTCGATTGACGCCCGACAGCGCAACGTCATGGTAAACCTCAAGGTGCGCGTCTACATTGACGAACCCATGACACGCGACTACCTCGTGCCACCCATCGACTACCATCCTGTCAATGGTGACCGACAAGCCATTGTCGTTGGTGCGGGCCCGGGCGGACTCTTCGCGGCTCTGCGGCTTATCGAACTAGGTGTCAAGCCCATCGTCTTGGAACGCGGCAAGAACGTCATCGACCGCCGAGTGGATGTGGCGCGCATCTCGCGCGAGGGAGTCATAGACCCAGACAGCAACTACTGCTTTGGCGAAGGCGGGGCAGGTGCATACAGCGACGGCAAGCTCTATACCCGTAGCAAGAAGCGCGGCTCGGTCGACCGCATCCTGGGCATCTTTGTGCAGCACGGCGCCAATGAGGACATCCTCATTGACGCTCATCCCCACATCGGCAGCGACAAACTGCCTCGAGTCATCGAGGCGATGCGCGAGACCATCTTGTGTTGTGGCGGCGAGGTGCATTTCAACACACGCGTGACCCGACTCATCATCAAAGAGGGAGTAGTAACGGGCGTGGAATGTGCCACGGGCGAGCGTTTTGACGGTTCCGTCATTTTGGCCACTGGTCACTCGGCGCGCGATGTTTATGAGATGCTGGCCGACCAGCAGGTCGACCTTGAGGAAAAGGGTATTGCTATCGGCGTGCGTCTGGAACACCCGCAGCACATCATTGACGAGATACAGTATCACAACCCAGCAGGGCGAGGTGACTACTTGCCTGCTGCCGAATACAGCTTTGTCACGCAAGTCGACGGTCGAGGAGTTTACTCGTTCTGCATGTGTCCGGGTGGGGTCGTGGTGCCCGCAGCCAGTGCGCCAGGCCAACTTGTAGTTAACGGTATGTCGCCCAGTCGGCGTGACACTTACTGGGCAAACTCGGGTATGGTCGTGGAGATTCACCCCGAAGATCTGCCCGACAAATATCAAGACATGGGCGTACTCAAGGTGATGCGTTTCCAGGAGGATTTGGAGCGGCGATGTTTTGAGGAAGCCGGACAAACCCAGCAAGCAGGTGCGCAGCGCATGAAGGACTTTGTCGAGGGTAAGCCCTCCAAATTGATTCCCCCTTCATCGTTCCCCGCAGGACTCCAACCATCTCGGTTGGACCAGTGGCTGCCGCCATTCATAGCCACACGCTTGCGCAAGGCGTTTACAATCTTTGGTCGTTATGCCAAAGGCTTCCTAACCAACGAGGCCATCGTCATCGGTGTGGAGACACGCACCTCATCGCCTGTACGCATTCCGCGTGACCATGAGTCGCTGCGGCACATCACCATCCGAGGCCTCTATCCCTGCGGCGAGGGAGCAGGCTATGCTGGAGGCATCGTCTCGGCAGCCATCGACGGCGAACGCTGTGCCGAAGCACTTTGCAATGCACAATAACGAAATCCTTCTAGAGTATCTAGTTCATCTAGTCTGTCTAGAGCCTCTAGTCAAATCGTATACTCAAACTCGTCGAAATGGACAACACCCATTTCGGCGAGTAGTTCTTTACTATGGTCTCTATCTTGCAGGGTGTTATATTCGGGAATCAGCGGCAATCGCACAATGATGCGGTCAGCTAAGCCGTCATGGCCGAGCAGCCAGCGCAGGTTGTCAAGCATTTGGAGGTTGTCGCACTCGGTGTAATCATGGTAGATTACAGGATTGATGTCCTTGATGTCGATGTAATACTGGTCAATATGTGGCAACACACGTTCCAGATGATGTCGCGCCACATTGAGTGAGGTCTCGAGGGTGACCTTCCACTCGGGTACTTTCAAGGCACAAAACTTACTGATAAATTCGCTATAGAGCAGAGGCTCACCGCCGCCAAAGCATACCCCGCCACCCGTAGCAAGGAAGTAAAGATTGTCAATCGCCAGTTCATCAACCAATTCTTGTGGCGTGATGGTGCGGACAATGCCCTTGGGCGAGTGGCACTGTTTGTTCAGACAATACTTGCACCGCAACGGACAGCCATGAAATGCCACCAACGTCGTCACCCCCTGACCATCTGTAGCCAGGCGGTGCCGAACAATACCAATAAGTGGTGCCATGAGAATTAATAATTAAGTGGCCTTTCCCCCATCCCCTCTCTGGGAGGAGAGGGGAGTCCGAATTTGGGATTACAATACTCCCCTCTCCCTTTGGAGAGGGGGTGGGGGTGAGGCCGATTATGCATTATCTAAGGCCGGTTGTCGTTCGGATCCTCGGGTTGTGTCACACCGTCAATTTCTTGCGGCTCTTTGGGAGGATTGCAGAAACTGTCAGGATCCATTAAAACATCACCTTGCAGCTCTTCCTCAATCGAGTCACTATCCGACACCATCACCGGTGGGTTCGGATCCTCAACAATGCCTACCGTTTGGAAAGGCTTCGAACAACTGTTGCAACCCACCAATGAGGCTGCGCCCAGACTCAGTCCAGCGATGGTCACCGCCTTGCCCAGCGACTGGCGCAGACGCAATTGGCTCTCGAGCCAGCGAGTCTCGCTCTCACATTTTGGGCAAGTTCCAGCGCAGTCACCCTCATGCGTGCAAGGGGTGGGGCTGTAATCAATCTCATTCGCCTCGGCAATCTCACGACGGATTCCCTTCAGCGTCTCACAAATTTGTTTCCCTCGTTTCATAATAAAAATATTTCTCGGCAAAGATTATGAATTATGCATTAGCCTAAACCTTGCTGTACTGCGAGAACTCGCAGCCGAACTTATCGACAAGGATGTTGTCCAGTTCGTCAGCTTTCAGCGCCAGATTCACAAGGTTGTCGCTTACCTGTTTTGCCACTTTTTCGCTCATGTCAGTCACGTCGGTGATGTGCTGGCGGTAAAGCAGGTAGATGTCGCGGTCTTCGATGCCCATCTTGAACGGTCCAAAGTCGGTGCTGAGCATATACTCTAGTACGGGCAGCACGTCCTTTTTGGGTAACAGATTGCTCTGGCACACGGCAAAGAAGTGGTCGTTGTCATAGACGAAGATACGAATCTCGGCCGAACCCTTGTGGAAGCGCCATGACTCCTCGCCATTGCGCGCCACCACCGGATTGATGCCCAGGCGCTTGATGACGCGCTCGCAGAACACCGCCAATGGTGACAACTCGTGCTGATCAAACACTCCCTCGGGCAAGCGTTGGCCACAGGTGGGGCAGTACTCCTTGTTCACTTCGTCCTCGGCAATCAGGTCCTCGCAGCTGTAGCATTGGACTTGGAACTTGTCGCGCTCCACCTTGTCGACCGACTGCAATAACTGCTTCAGGTCTTCGATGCGGATGCCGAAGCCCATATTGTCCGCATCGGTGAACTTGGCGACGGTCACTGCAGCTACCTCACCATTCTCGTTGAAGATAGGGCCGCCCGAGTTGCCGGGGTTCACAGGGGCATCAATCTGCACATA
>JAEEJI010000153.1 GCA_016281825.1 Muribaculaceae bacterium
ACATGAGCGAGCAGCAGATTCCAGAATAGTTGGCTCATTCTCCTTCAAAATTAAGTTGTTCAAAATACTTCAAGGAGCGCTCGATGGCATCCCAACCCATATTACGCAGATTCTGGTTCACACCAGGGCGCGAAATGCCCATCTTCTTGGCCGTCTCGGCATCGTCCTTGCTGAGCAACCTGATGTACAAGGTTTCGCACTGACGGCGCGTCGCCCTGTTAATCAACTGGTTGAGCAAAGACAAAACGACCGACAAAGCGCCATGGCTCACATCATCGGCCATGGCAATCTGGAAACTGTCGCTCGTCTTGTCACGCATATCAGAGAGGGCGCGGCCCGACAGGTAGATGGCCTCGCCATCCATCATGTCGAGCGACTTGTCGATGATGCGCATCCCGCCGACGCCTATCGCCAGACGCAGGCCGAACTGCTTGAATTTGGCATCGGCAATGCCGTCGGTCGGCGCGAACGACTTGATAAAAGACTTGAGCAGCAGCGCCACACGAAGGGCATCGCCAGGACGGGCCATGACACACTCGATGGTGTCGCCCTTGACCAGGCGTCCCCAAAAGCCCTGACAGTCACGGGCGGCACGGTCAAGCAAGGCTTTCAGTCCGCCCGTCAGCCTGATTAAGGCCTCGCGGGACAATGAGGTCGAAGCGACAATGTCAGCCGATATTGCAGCATATTTCTCCATTATCATACAAAACGTTTTATTATTGTGGCACACTACCAACAGTAAGCGTAACGGCTTACTTCCGCCTCGAGTAAGCGCCAAGGCTTACTTTTGACCATAGTAAGTACCAGAACTTACTCTTTACGGAATGCAAAGATAGTCAAAGAATGGTTACCCCACAAATAAATCAACAATTATTTCACATAGCAGTAGTTAACGAGAACTCAAACAATCGGAACAACAATAAATAGTTGTTTGAGTTGCTTTTAATCACATCAATGCGGATGCCCTACTACTTGTTGTATTTATTGGTTGTCCTACTCGTTAAGCGCTCGGTTGATGTAGTCGCGGCTCAAGCCGAGGGAAACGGCGGTGTCGATGTCGCGGTTCATGTCGTCGCGCAGGAAACGCAGTTTGTTGAGTTTGGCACGCAGCAAGTACAGATAGGGATCATTGGGCGCCATCTCGAGGGCCATGCGGATATCCTCCTCGGCATCGTTAAGACGCTTGAGCACAAGATAGCAATCGGCACGATTGCCCAGCAACTGCGCGCTGGGCTGGACCTTGATAACCTGGGTGAACAGTTCTGCGGCACGGGCATGGTTGCCGTTACGCTTGTGCAGCAACCCCATGCCCTCGTGGTAAAGGCCCGAATTGGGGTTGATGCGCTTGATTTCGTTAAACAGGTCCTCGGCACGCTTGTTGTCACCGTTTTCCATCGCCAACACACCCAGCGAATAGCGGGCCTCGGTATTGTACATGTCTAGTTCGCACACGCGCTCATAATCGTCGATGGCCCTCCTCACGCTGTCCATCTCGACATAGAGGGCGGCACGGTTGAGCAGCAGGGTCACGGCATGGGGTGTCATGTCCAGCGCCAGGGTGTAATTTTTCACGGCATCGGACAGACGTCCCTGATACCGCTGCAAAGTGGCAATATTACTCAGCAGCAACGAGTTATTGGGATTATCGGGTTCCTGCTTAATCGCTGCCAGCAACCATTGTTCGGCAACGGGCCAGTCGTGGCTATAGATATAGTTCTGGGCCGAATCAATGTACTGGAAATAGAGTGTCTCGGTATCCAGGTCGGGGATGTAGGGGCTCACCGCTTTCTTCTCCTGCGGCTTCAACCCCTGCGGTACCTTCATATTCTCGTCACCGATGGAATTAATCACCTGCCCCACAGCCTGCTGACACAAGAGCATTGCGGCAACAACCGTTAATATCGACAATAACTTCTTCATTTCAATTAAACTGATAGATTCCAGTTCACTGTTCACTATTAACTGTTAACTGTTAACTATTAACTGTTAACTGTTAACGTGGACATCCATCTGCGGGAACGGGAAGCGGATGCCGTGCTGCGGGAACTGCTTGTAAATCTGCTCGTTCACTTCATAGAGCACGCCCCAGTAGTTGGCAATCTCGGTCCATGCCCTCACGATAAGCGTCACCTGGCTGTCGTCCAGTGCCTCGACATTGACCGTGGGTGTATAGTCAGGCTTGGGCAACAGGGTCGCGAGATGGGCCTCATGGCTTTTCCGGAGTTCCTCGGCGCGGCGCCGGTGCCAGCGGAACAGGCGTTTCCACCACGGGTCAGCCTTCACCTCCTCTTCGGGTTGCGCCTCTTGTGGTTGCTCGGTTTCCTTCACATCGGCATCGGTATGGACGATGCGCGGGTCGGCTGCAAGGATGTCGAGCGCCACCTTGCGGGCGGTATCCACGTTATCGCCATAACTGATGCCCACACGCCACTCCACACGGTGGTAGGGCTCAGCACTGAAGTTCTTCAGCGAACCGGTCGCGAGACCGCCGTTGGGGATGACGATGCGGTCATTATTATAGGTATTGATGACCGTATTGAAAATCTGGATTTCACGCACTGTGCCCTTCAAATCGCCGAACTCAATGTAGTCGCCCACCTTGTAGGGCTTGAGCAACAGGATGAGCACACCGCCTGCAAAGTTCTGCAAGGTTCCGCTCAAGGCCATGCCGATGGCGACGCCGGCACTGGCGAAGATGGCGATGAACGAACTGGTCTCGATGCCCAGCACACCGATGACAGTGATAATGAGCAGGAACAGCAACGTGATTTTGATGAACGAGAGCAAGAACGAAATCAGGGAGCGGTCAAAGCCCTTGGCCACCATCACGGCACGCGCCACATGATAAACCTTGTTGATGATGAACTTACCCAAATAGAAAATCAGAATCGCGGCAAGGATCCGCAATCCCAAGGTAATCAACTGGCTCGACAACGAGGTCACCAGGCTGCCCAAGTCCAGATACTTGAACTCGTCAACCAGTTTGCCTGGCGTCAATGACGCGATGGAATCAGG
>JAEEJI010000154.1 GCA_016281825.1 Muribaculaceae bacterium
AAAAACACGAAACTACTACGATTTTGGGCTTGGTTGAAAATTAAAAGAATTTTTGTTTAAATTGTTGTAATTTTCAATTTAATTCACTATCTTTGTCGCGGATTATATGTTATGTGTTTTGCAAATCATTACTAACCCAATAACTTTACGATTATGAAAAAAATTTTATCTCTTGCAGCCATGCTGCTTGTCGCATGGTCGGCTATCCATGCCTACAGTTTTAAGTCAGGTGAGTTGTGCTACAACATCACCAGCAACAATACCGTTGCGGTAACCTTTGAGAGAAATACGGATGCAAATTCCTCTCAGGCTTCTTATCTAAATCTGGGTGGCGAGCTCATCATCCCCGAGACGGTGTATTACGGCGGCAAAGCCTATTCTGTCACTGCCATCACCGATTTTGCGTTTTACCGTTGCAGACTCATCACAAGCATTTCCATTCCCAAAACAATCCAGACCATCGGCATTTTCGCCTTTTTTAACACTTCATCCACCAGCATCACCTTTGCCTCCGGGAGTGTGCTGACCGAGATAGGTCAACAAGCATTCGACTTAGCGTCATTCACTTCGGTGTCAATCCCGAACTCTGTTACCACCATTGGCAATAGTGCTTTTTCGAGATCGGCACTGGTGACAGCCAATATTCCCACCAGTATCCAAAACTTGGGAACCGGAGTGTTCATGTCAAACTCCTCACTGAGCAATGTCACCCTTCCCAATGGTCTCCAAGAAATTCCCCAGAATATGTTCAATGGCTGTAGATCCTTGACAAGCATCAACTTGCCCGCCTCGCTGAAGACCATCAACCGTTCAGCGTTCCGATCTACGGGATTAACCAGCATCACGATACCCAACGGGGTAACCACCATCGATCAAAGTGCTTTTAGTGAGACTCAGCTGACAAGCCTCACGATACCTGCGTCGGTGACCACCATCGGTGAGTCTGCCTTTTCCTCCACTAAGTTGACAAGCGTGACCATTCCCAGCACCGTCACTAGCATTGGCAAATCGACATTCAGCAACATAGTCACCTTAAAGACCGCCAACATTCAGAACCCCATCATTAACGCACACGAATTTAGCTACTGTACTGCTCTGAAAGAGGTGACTATCGGCAGCGGTGTCGAGAGCATTATTAACTACGTCTATTCTTACGAGCGGCCCTTTGAGAAGTGCACCAGTCTTGAAACGCTGAACATTAGCAGTAGCGTCGCAGTCGACATCAATCAATATCTCATCGAGCTTAAACCCACGCTGAAAACCGTAAAGATTGAAAACACGGTTACCACGATTCCCGAGAGCGCCTTCCTCGATTGCGTCGCGCTTGAGAAAGTGACTATTCCCGCCACCATCACGAGCATAGGCAACTCGGCCTTCAAGGGCTGCACCGCCATGCGCGAGTTCTATAGCCTGATGGATCGACCCATCACCATCGACGCGAGCGTGTTCCAGGATGTGCCGGTCGACGGCTACTGCGACCTGCATGTGCCCACTGGCAGCAAGGTGCGCTATCAGAACAAGGCGGTTTGGAAAGACTTTGTCATGATCTTTGAAGATGCCGGCTCTGGCGGTGGCGGAGGCTCGACGAGCGGCATTCGCGGTGACGTGACCGATGATGGCACAGTCGATATCGCCGATGTGAATGCTGTGATTAACATTATGCTGGGAAAAGATAATTAAGACCGCGCTGCGCGCTGGTTGACCGTTTCACTGGTAGACCGCCTCTGGCTGGTAGACCGTCCTTCGGACTGGTAGACAACTGCGCGCTGGTTGACACTCAGAGAGATTTGAAAAAAACGCGAAGCACGCGAAACATTTTGTTCTTTTTGTCTTTTTAGTCTAAAAACGCGATTGATACATTATGAAAAAGATTCTATTCCTAATATCCATGCTGTTGGTGACAGCAACGGCGCGGTCGATGCCATTTGAGCCAACTCCTAACCCTACGGCACCAACAACCAAGTGGTATCAAATCAAGACCCAAGACAACTGGTATTTGTACTACTATAATGGCATTGTTTGTGCTTCATCAACCTCGACAACCGATGACAAATACTTGTGGTGCTTTGTGGGCAATGAGTCTACTGGCTACACTATTTACAACCGCGCCTATCAGTACTATATGGGTTTAGGGAATTGCTTTGGTACCTATAGTTTTGGTCAAATTGACCATGTTGAATGGGACGATGATAACTGTTTCTATATCTACTACGAGGATTCTAGCAAACACTATTTGGTTTTCTATCATAGTGGCCCAACAAACCTTGGGTATAGGGATGGCAGCTTCTCAGCGGTGGAGGTTGAGACTACGCCACTTGTCACCGTCCCTTACAACACGCTTGCTCCCATTGATTTCTACATTCCCCACAACGCCTTGAGCAATACGGGCAATGAGGGATATGCCAAGTTGATTGACCAGGACAAGAACACCAAGTGGTGTGTGGAGAACAACTCTGGGGCTTGGGAGACCATCTGGCTGGACTTTGAGAGCGACGTATGGTTCATCCCCAAGGGCTACACCTTAACGACAGGAAAAGACACCCACCGGTACCCCAACCGCAACCCCAAAGAGTGGATTCTCTATGGCAAGACTTTTGAAGATGACGAGTGGACGGAATTGGCGCATGTGACCGATGGTGGCGGTCTGGAGGCTACGAGTGCCATCGACTACTCATTTGATATCACGGGTGCTACCGAGGGCTATCACTATTTCCGCTTTGAGGTGCGGCAAATCAAGGGCAATGAAAATAACAACTATATTTTCCAGCTGGGCGAGTTGCAGCTTCGAGGCACGTATGTGGAAGAACCTGCTTCCCCAACCTCTCCCAATTTGCCGTTTGTGCCGACAACCGACCCATCTTTATCCACAACGAAATGGTATCAGATCACGGTTACTGGTCAGTATTTGTTCTACGACTCGAGCATAGACAAAGTAAATGTCTCTTCGTCACCCTCGGACGAGGACAATTACCTCTGGTGCTTTGTGGGCGAGAAGACGACGGGCTACAAGATTTACAACCGTGGCCGTCAAGGCTACATGAGGCGTATCTTCAACGCGAATGGCACGGGTGGCGAGGAGGACCTCAACTATGTGGAGCTTGACAGCGCAGACATTTTCTATATCTACTATATGGATAATATTAAGTGGTACCTCGTTTACGACAGTTCTGGTAATATTTTTGGTGGTGATACCAACCCCAGTAGTTGCAAGGCATTGGACCCCAATGAGCCACCGTTGCCTGCCATCCCGGGCGACGTGACGGGTGATGGCGAAGTCGACATCGCTGATGTGAACGCCATCATCAACATGATGCTCGGCAAGGCTACGCAGACCGATGCAGGCGATGTGACGGGTGACGGCGAGGTCGATATCGCTGACGTGAACGCGGTCATCAACATCATGCTGGGTAAGACGACACCGGTCACCCCACCGGAAGTTGACCCCACGCCTCAAACGCTCACCGCCATTGGCTACAACATCCCTCACAACGCTCTGGATAATGAAGGCAGCGAAGGGTATGCCAAGCTGGTGGACGGCGACAAAACCACCAAGTGGTGTGTGGAGAATCGATCTGGTTCTTGGGAAACCATCTGGATAGACCTGAAGAGCAACGTGGCCTTCAAGCCCACCAGTTACATCCTGACCACAGGCAACGACACTCACACATGCCCAACCCGCAACCCGAAGAACTGGAAAATCTATGGCCGTAACAGCGAGAGTGGGTCATGGACCGAGCTGGCTCATGTGAGCGACGGCTCTGGACTAGGCACCAACAACACTGCTGACTATACGTTTGAGTTCAACGGCGTGACGAATGCGTACAAGTACTACCGCTTCGAGGTGATCGAGAATGGAGGCGGGGATCACTGGAACAGCTCCTACTACGTCTTCCAGCTCGGCGAGCTGACGCTGGTGGGTGTTCCGCAATGATAATGCATAATGCATAATGCATAATGAGCCTGAGTGGTTGATGCCAGGCGAGATATGACAATAGACCGCGAAGCATTTTTTGTTCTTATGTTCTTGTGTCTTAAATAAATCGCGAACAATAAATTATGAAAAAGATTTTATCCCTATTAGCCATGCTGCTGGTGGCAGCAACGGCGTGGTCGTTGCCGTTCGTGCCGACGACCGACCCATATGCAACGACGACCAAATGGTATCAAATTCAGTCTGACGGCACGTATCTGTACACCATGTATGGCAGTTATATTCAAGGCTCAACTACCCCTTCGACCGATGACAAGTTCTTGTGGTGCTTTGTGGGCACCGAGTCGACGGGCTACAAGATATTTCACCGTGGCACCCAAAAATACTTGAGAGATGGCGTTTACTTAAATGGCACAGGGGACGAGGCTGCCATCAACTATGTCGAAGTGGAGAGCGAAAACAGCTTCTATATCTACTGTACTGAACAAAATGGTCGTCGTAAGTACATCACTGTTGATCAGGGTAATATTTCAAATGTTTATGGGCATCTCAAAACCTTCACGGCTGTAGAAGTGACAGTCGAGCCCCTAACCCCTCCCATTACCATACCCTACGAGTCCCTCACAGCATTAGATTATCATGTTCCACACAACTCCCTCGGCAGCATTGAAGCCCTGAACTATACCAAGCTGATTGACAAGAATAAGAATACCCAATGGTGCGTGGATAATCGGTCTGGGGCCTGGGAGACCATCTGGCTGGACTTTGAGAGCGACGTGTGGTTCATCCCCGACGGATATATCTTAACTACAGGTCTCGACATCGCGATGAACCCGAACCGCAACCCCAAGGAGTGGGTCCTCTATGGCAAGGAGTTTATAACTGACGAGTGGACGGAATTGGCGCATGTGACTGATGGTGGTGGCCTGGAGGCCAAGAACACCACTGACTACACATTTGATATCATGGGCGCCACCAAGGGGTATCGCTACTTCCGCTTTGAGGTGCGGCAGATCAATGGCGATGAAAGTGGCTTCTATGTTTTCGAGCTGGCCGAGCTACAGCTTTTCGGCACGAAAGTGGAAGATCCAGACCTCCCTCAGTTGCCGTTTGAGCCGACAACCGACCCATCATTGTCGACGACCAAGTGGTATCAGATTACGCTTGATGGTCAGTATCTATTCTCCGATTCGAACAGTATCTATGTAAAAACCTCCTCGGTACCATCGGCAGAGGACAATTATCTCTGGTGCTTTGTGGTCAATGAGCCGACTGGCTATAATATTTACAACCGTGGCCGCCAGGCCTATATGAGGAATTGCACCATAGTAAATGGCACGGGCGACGAGGCTGACCTCAATTATGTGGAACTGGACAGCGAAGACAATTTCTATATCTACTATATGAATGAGACTCGAAAGCCCTATCTCGTTTATAATAGCGCTAGTGGTGTTTTCGCCAGCACCAGCCAACGCTCGGGTTGTAGGGCATTGGATATTAACGATACACCAGCACCCTCCATCCCGGGCGACCTGAATGGCGACGGCAACGTTGACATCAGCGACGTGAACGCGGTCATCAACATGATGCTGGGCAAAACGACGCAGACCGAGGCTGGCGATGTAACAGGCGACGGCAATGTCGACATCAGCGACGTGAACGCGGTGATTAACATCATGCTGGGCAAGACGACACCGGTCACGCCTCCTGTCGTTGACCCCACACCCCAGACGCTCACCGCCATCGGCTACAACACTCCTCATAACACGCTGGATGCTACGGGTGACGAGGGTTATGCCAAACTGGTTGACGGCGACAGAAACACCAAGTGGTGCGTGGTGAACAACACCGGTGCCTGGGCAACCATCTGGATAGACCTGAAGTGCGATGTGGCCTTCAAGCCCACCAGCTACATCATGACCACGGGCAACGACACCCAATCATTCATTGCCCGCAACCCGAAGAATTGGAAAATTTATGGCCGTAACAGCGAGAGCGAGTCGTGGACCGAGCTGGTGCATGTGACCGACGGCTCTGGACTAGGCACTGACAACACCACTGACTATACGTTCGAGTTCAACGGAATCACGCAGGCGTACAAGTACTACCGCTTCGAGGTCATCGAGATTGGAGGCTGTGATATCTGGAACAGCTCCTACTACATCTTCCAGCTCGGCGAGCTGACGCTGGTGGGCGTTCCGCAATGATAATGAATAATGAGCCTGAGTGGTTGACACACGCCCCCGCCGCAAAGCGGCACCCGCTCTTCCAGCATCAATGGGCTTCGCCTCAGCAAAGCGCGAGCAAGCTCTCGTTTTGCGTTCGGCTCGC
>JAEEJI010000155.1 GCA_016281825.1 Muribaculaceae bacterium
TTAGCCTTGGTCGATAATACGGCATAAATGCCACCGACCTTGTTACATACCTCCCAGCTCGTTTCAAACAGCAAATCAAGCATATAATAATAGTCCTAGCGTTTTGAAACTGCAAAATTACAAAAAAAATTGCAACTCAGCCCTAAAAAACGCTACTTACCTCATTTTTTTGACTTGTTTTGCTGTTTTAAGTTTATTTTCGACCTCATTTCCCCCACTTGGGTGGTGGCTAGGGACGAACCATAAAAAAAGCAGTGCGCTCAATCACTGAGAACACTGCAAATCACGTTTATGAATAGAATCTTAAAGCCAGTTCAGAAGCGGAATCCGATGGTTGCCGAAATGCGGTTGTTGTGGTCCTTCACCTCGTCATAGACGGTGGGCAAGTCGTTGATACCAGGGAACACATGGTAGTTGCTGTTGCGATACTTGTGCACATAAGCCAAGTCGAGGTAGAAGTGATTGTGACGGTAACCCACACCGGCAGTCATGTACTGCGTGCTCAGGTCGTAGGTGTAGGCTGTACTGATGCCACATACATTCACGTCAACCTTGTCTTCCTTGACGTCGTTCTTGGCTGCACCCGTTTGGTAAGAGTAACCAGCGCGGAGGCTCCAGCTGGGATTGATGCGATACTCGCCACCCAAGCGAATGATGTGCTGACCTTGCAGATAAGCCTTTACATCCTCGGTGGTGTACTTGTTCTCGGTGAAGTGGTTGTAGTCACCTTCCCAGTCGTCCTTCACGCGAATGTTGTCGGTTGCCACATACTCATAGTCGGCACTGAGGATGGCCTTACTGCCTATCACCGTTGCCACACTACCGATAAAGCGCCACGGGGTGCGCAGATCGTAGTCCATGCGATAGACATCGGTACCGTCCTGCAGGGTGTAGGATGTGCCATTCAGGGGATAGAACGCGGTGTTCAGTCCCTGGCTGAAGCGGTCGGTCAACTTATAATAGGTGGGCGTGTGGAACGCCAAGCCGAAACGCAACTCGTTGATGGGCTTGACAATGACACCCAACTTGAGGTTATACCCCGTGCCCTTGGTCTCAGACCAGTTGGTGAAGCCCAGATCCATGTTGCCATCGACCAACACTGCTTCGGGGTCATCAGGTGCATCATAGACTTCGGTGTTGCCCAACGACTCACCATAATACTGGTTGTACTCATATTTCATGTCGGTGATGCCGAGTCCCACTCCCCAGAAGAGGGTGTTGGCAATGCAACCGCCAAAGTTGATGGCAAACTCATCGACTCGTCCGCGCTCGTCCATGTCATACTCACCCAATGCAGTGACACCATTGAATCCAAGCCCTGCAAACTGGCTGCCCTCATAGTTGGTAGGGATGACCAGGTAGTTGTCGAAGGCCAGGACATGGTTCCAGTCGGCTACACTATTAGAGAACGGATCGTTGACAAGCATGTCTTCGGCATAAATCTCCTTGGCCATCATCTTGTCGGCAAGGTAGTTGGTGATGCTCGTTGTCAATTCGCCAGCACCACGGTAGCGACGGTTAAAGTCCATCAAGCGGTTATAGCTGATGCCCCAGTTAAAGTTGTTGTTCTCGCCAAACTTCACAGCACCGACATAGCCAACGTTGTTGACATTGAATCGAGTCTGGTTTTCAGTGAGGCTGGGTGTCTTTGCGCTGTTCAGGTCCAGGCTAAGCGTGATGCCCACGTCGCTGCTACGGTACACGCCGATACCGGCGGGGTTCTGATTAAGCGAGGAGAGGTCTCCGCCCAATGCGCCGAAGGCACCGGCCATCGACTGGAAGCGTGACGTTCCGCGCAGTTCGGTCTGCGACAGTCGCAGGTTGTCGAACGCATATTCGTTTTGGGGTGGCTGTGCTACGGCTGCCATTGCAGTCATCAAGGCAAAGCCCAGAAAGATTTTTTTCATTGTGTTTATAAGAATTGAGAATTAATGTCCCCCTAGCCCCCTAAAGGGGGAACTTACATGTTTGTTTCTCAAGGGATAAGGCAAGTCCCCCTTCAGGGGGATTTAGGGGGACTTGCATTGTGCATTGTTTTAGTGTCTGCGACCTCCGCCGCCACCGCCGTGCGAGCCACCGCCGCTGCTGCCGTGTGAGCTGCCGCCACTGCTGTAGCCACCGCTGCTGCCGCCATAACTGCGTGAGCTGCCACCGTAGCTGCTGCCGCTGCTGCGCGAGCTGCCTCCATAGCTGCTGCCGCTGTAGCTGCGTGATGAGCTGCTGGGTGAGTAGCTGCGACCGCTGCTGCTGCCGCTGCGTGTCGATGGACCGCTGTAGCCCGACGAGCTGGTGCCACGACTGCGAACGCTGCCGCCGCTGTAGCCACCGCCGCTGGTGTTGCCACGGTTGATGTTGCCCACAGCGCTGCTGGGACGTGTGCGACCGGTGGTCACGCCGCCGCCTGACATGGTGCTGGGACGCGTGCGGCCATTGTTGATAGTGCCGGCACCCATGCGGGTGTTGCCATTGGCGCCTCGCAGGCTGCGTGTGCTGGCCGAGTTGCCTGCGCCACGACGTGAGCCGCTGAGCAGACTGCGGTTGTCACCCGGCAGACGGTTTCCATGACGGCCGTGCCAACGACCATTGTTGTTGGTCCAGTGACCGCCCCAGCCTGGGTTGTATCCCCAGTGGTGACCATAGGGACGGTAGCCATACCAGCCATAATCCCATCCCCAGCCGTAGTGTCCACCCCAGCCCCAGGTGTAGTGCCAGTAAGGACGACTCCAGCCGTAATAGCCGTACCAGCTGTAATAGGGACGGCTCCAGCCATACCAACCCGTGTAATACAGGTCATAGAACGGATCGTAGAACGGGTCGTAGGTATAATAGGGCCAGTAGTTGCCATAGCCGAAGCCCCACCCTACGCGCGGCGTGTATCCATAGTTCGTTCCGATGACTAGATTGACTGACGGAGCGTTGTCATAGTACAGCTCGACCAACTCGTCATCGTCACTGAGAACGACGATGTCGGGGTTATAGAAGCGCTCAATGCGCTGTGTGTTGCCGAACATGCTTCCATCATCGGGTGCATCCAGATAGAGCGTGTCGTTATCCGGCTGGCTGTAGATGCCTCCGCGACGGTTATACTCGTCGACATCACGGTCAGTCTGATAATTTTTCTCCACAGTGACCTTGTAACTGGTGGGCACCTGCGTGCGAGTCTTTACGGTTTCCACCTTCTTGGTCTCCTGCTTTACTTCGGTGGCCTTGCTTGAGCCATCGTAGTAAATGTCATCATAATCCTGTGCTTGGATTACGGTGCCGGCACAAAGTGCCAGGACACCCATCAGTGATAAAACTCTCGATTTCATATTGTTAAAATTTAAAATAAATCATACTAACACATCCCTTTGACTACTGGCTAAACCAAAAGTTTAAAGGGTCTTTTCCAAATTCGTTGCCAAGTTACTCATTCCTTTTGGAATGGCAAGCGGTTTTGCTGCAAAAAAGCGTCAACAAGGGTCATTTTTAAACATTTTTATTGTTTGACGTGGTTTGCATACTTTAATTAGCAAAACCTATGCCATTGCATCCCATTTATTGGCTCGTCAGGCCAGTTATAGACAAATAGCCATTTTTTACCGACGAACCGGTTTTCCCATTTTGCCATTCGTGGCACATCCGCGCCAACCGCCTGATGCGGACGTGGCTGGAGCCGCGTCCCTACATCTTTTTTTTGAAAAAGTGCACGTATGATGACTATTGTGGTTTTGAAAACGACGAATGAGCCTCGAAACTGAAAATTCTTAATTCTTAATTCATAATTCTTAATTAAAAAAGTATTACCTTTGCCAATCGATAATATCTAGCGAAATGATTGAAGTCAAATTCTCGGACGAGATAGTGAGGCATTGCCCTGGCTTACAGGTAGGACTGGTATCGGCACGGGTAGTGAACAGCGCGACGAGCGACGAGCTGTGGAGCGAGATAGAAACCGCTGCCGCCCGCATCGCCGCCAGTTACGAGCTGCTGGCCGTGAACCAGCGTCCCGCGATTGCCGCGACACGCCGCCTCTACAAGGCATTGGGTAAGGACCCAGGCCGTTACCGTGTGGCGAGCGAGCAGCTGTGCCGACGCATCATCAAGGGGCTGGGCCTATACCGCCTGACCGCGCTGATCGACGTGGTGAACCTGGTGTCGCTCGTGAGCGGCTATCCCATCAGCGGGCTCGACGCTGACAAGATTGTCGGGTCGTCGATTGAGATGGGCGTGGGCCGCGCGGGAGAATTGTACCACGGCATCGGGCGCGGCGAACTGAACATCGAGGGAATGCCCGTGTGGCGCGACTCCGAGGGCGGCATCGCCACACCGACGAGCGATGAGGAGCGTACCAAGTTCACGCTCGACACGACACATGTGCAGATTTGCATCAACGGCTTCGGCGAGGAGATGCCCATGCAGGAGACCGTCGACTGGATGGTGCAGTTGCTTGAGAAATACGCCCAAGCCAGCGAAATCAATGCACGCATAGCCAAACTTGAAGTCCCCCTTTAGGGGGATTTAGGGGGACCTGAAAACTGATAACTTACAACTCAATATGGCACGAATATTAGAAATGATGGCAACGAATATCAACCAGCGACATATTGCCGAGGTGGTTGATTGCCTGATGGACGGTGGCATCATCGTCTACCCCACCGATACGGTCTATGCGCTGGGCTGTGACGCGATGAACAACCCGGCCATTGAGCGCATCTGCTCGCTGAAGGAGATGAAATCGGCAAAGACCAATCTGTCGATTATCTGCGCCGACATCAGCGAGGTGTCGCAATATGCCAAGTTTGACAACACCCAATTCCGCATGATTAAGTCAAACCTTCCCGGGCCGTTCACATTCATCTTTCCGGCGATGAGCAAGTTGCCCAAGGCATTCAAGGGTCGTCGCACGGTGGGCATCCGCATCCCTGACAACGAGATAGCGTTGAGCATCGTTCGTGCCTTGGGGCGTCCTATCCTGACTACCTCGGTGCCTGGCGATGACGAGGACTACCGCTGCGAACCCGGTCTGATTGCCGAGGCGTTCGACAACGAGGTCGACATCGTGATTGATGCCGGTCGCGGGTCAATGATTCCGTCTACGGTGGTCGACTGCACGGGCGACGAGCCCGAGGTGACCCGCCAAGGCCGCGGAGAATTGAGATGATTTAGAATTAAAAATTAAGAATTTAAGGTGCTACTATCTCATGAAAAAAATGCTGTTACTATGCGGGTTTCTGTTGGTGATGCTTTGCGGCTGCAATGAGAAGCCGAAGCCACATGGCATTGGTGACCTGCCTACGGTTAATGAGCAGGCTGCATCGGCCGACCGGGCTGCCAACGATTTGCAGCCTCCCATTCCGCAGGACCTGATTCCGGTGAGCGGCCCTACGGTGGTTGACTTTTATGCCACTTGGTGCGGGCCGTGCAAACAGTTGGCTCCGATTCTTGAGGAATTGGAGACGAAGTACCAGGGTCGTGTGACTTTCCTGCGCATTGATGTCGATGAGGAGTCCGACCTAGCCCAGGCGTTCCAGGTAGAGTCCATCCCTACCCTATTCTTCATCACTCCCGCAGGAGTGGTTGACGCTTGCATCGGTTTGTCTTCCGAGAGCGAACTAGATGCTCAGATCCAAGCAATGTTGCGCAGATAACGCGCACTGCAGCGCTGAAACAGGCAAAAAAAGCACTTTTTTGTCGAAAAAAGCGTTATTTTGTTTTGCAGTTCAAAAAAAAGCAGTACCTTTGCAGCCGCAAACGTGACAGAGACGTTTTGCATGGAGCGGCGGGATAGCTCAGATGGTTAGAGCGTCGGATTCATAACCCGGAGGTCCTGAGTTCAATTCTCAGTCCCGCTACAAGAAAGGATGCCATTTGGCATCCTTTCTTAGTTATCAGTTGTCAGTTTTCAGTTATCAGTGCTTGACGCGGCCGGCGCATTGGAAATGGGTGTCGTAGTATTTCTCGGTGAGGTGACTGACGATGACGCCGCGCGATGAGGAGGCGTGGACAAAGTAACCGTCCTTTAGGTAGATGCCCACATGGGTGATGTGGTCACTCTTGCCGTTGTTGAAGAAAACCAAGTCTGCTTCATTGAGACGATGTCGGCCGATTTCCTTGCAATTCTTCTCGAAGATTTTTGCGGAGTTCCGTTCGAGTTTGATGTCAAACACCTTTTTGTACACCTCCATGACCATTCCCGAGCAGTCTGTTCCCCTACCCTTGTCACTTTTGGCGTATTTGTATGGTGTTCCCAGCCACTCCTTCAGTTCGTGGTAGAGTGCCTTGTTGTCGTGGCGTGTCAGTTTGATGTCCAGTGCTTTCCATTTGGCATTGGTATTGCCCCGGTCATCACCTGAAATGGACGATGTCGAAGTTCTCGGCGTATAAGCCTCCTTCTTTGTGCGGCAAGAAGTAGTGGCCAGTGTCAACACCAGCAACAAGGCAATGATATGTCTCGGTTTGACAATGGCCACACCCTTATTTTTTTTCGTTTTATTCCTTATCCTCTTTTTCTTCCTCCTCTTTCTTGGAATAATCGGCGATTCCAGCGTTGATTAGGAGGTTGTACCAGCCCATGAGTTTGCGGATGTCGCTCTTGTAGACCCGCTCCTCATCGTAGGTGGGAAGCACTTCCTTGAAGAAGGCGTCGAGTTGGTCGTCGGTCTTGTATTTCTCCAGGTCGAGGGGCTTTGCCTCATACTTGTCCCGGATTGCTTCGAGCACTTTGCCCAGAGGCACTTCCTCTTCGGTAGTGTAAATGGCAATATCGCCCAGCGAGACGATGCGGTCGCGCGAATAGGCCGGGATGCGTTTTTTCGTATCCAGATTCTCGACTACGAGCATGCTCTTGCCGTAGGAGATCATCTTGTAAAGTCCAGGTTTCCCTGCGATTGAAAGGATTTCTTTTAACATCTTACTTATTTGTTATTATTGTTTTTTACTAGAGGTACTAGATGAACTAGAAACACTAGATTATTCTTCATTCGTGATTAAATGTAGTATTTGCGGGAGTAAGGGTTCGCGCTCATCGTTGACGAGGACATGCTCGTCGGGATAAGACTCCTCGCGCTGCTGTTGGGCAATAATGCGTTGCCTGACCTGTTGCTCGGTGAGGGCACTGCGGCGCTGAACACGTGCTATGCGTAGCGGTTCGGGCGAGGTAACACGCCATATGTCATCGGTCATGACGATGAGTCCGCTTTGCCTGAGCAGTGCCGTCTCAATAAAAATATGATCACTGCTCTGCCGCTCGGCCCATCGCTCTATGTCACGAACCACTGCGGGGTGAACGCAGGCGTTGAGGCGTTTCAGCAGGTCGGGGTTGGCAAACACCTGTTCGCTGACCCACTGGCGGTTGTAACATCCCTGGGCATCATAGGCTTGTGGACCGAGCAAAGAGATGATTTCACATCTCAACTGCTCGTCCTCGTGTATCAGCCGCATCGCCTGGAAATCACAGTCGTAGACTGGATATCCCATGACCCGTAACATCAGCGAGACCATGCTCTTCCCGCTTCCTATACCGCCAGTGATGATGACACGCCTCATGGCATCCGTTGCTTTTCTATGATATACTCCACACTGTCTACCGAGAGTTTGAAGTCGGTATATACTGCTGGTGCCTCTCCTATTTGCAGTGCCACCTTATTGGTGTTACTTGCGTCTATGGCATTGTAGTCAACTACTACGGTAACCTCGGCCTGTCGTTTCGGTGTGCTCATGGGTGCCCGATAGGACACCTCGACGCTCGACGGGAAGACAATGACCTTGACGCCAGGTGGGGTATTTCGCACTGCAATTTGTACTTTTTGGCGTTGGCTCACCATCTTCTCAATAGGCACCACTACCTCAATGGAACGAGGCTCGACCACTGCACCGCGCAAAGGCGCTATCGACACCTTACGGTAGAGCGTGTCGGTCAGTTTGTCTGCCTTGATATGGTAAGTATACACCTCGGTAATCTCGGCCAGTGTCTTCTGGTCGCCATATACCATAACCGAATCGACGCTCTTGGTAATAGGCCCATTTTGCATATAGAGTAGTTCGGGTTCCACCTCGATATCCACAACCACCGGCACTTTCTTACCCGGTCCATCGGTATATTTGGCATTGATATTGTCAGGCAGTACCGATGCCACAGTTGTTCCTCTGGACAATTGGCGCAGAATCAATTTCTTAAGATGCGCGGCATCGACCTTGAACGCTCCGTCGGCCGAGGCATAGTCGGTAAAGCGCAGTTCAATCACAGGTGTTGGCTTGAACATGTACTTGACAAATGCCGAGCCTTTGTCGTTGACCGAGACGGTGATAGTGTCAGGGACGTTGGTTAGAAATCTCACATTGTCGGGTTTCCCTGTCACGCGCACCGGCATCTGCATGTCGATGGTGAAAATGTTGTTGAATGTGAGGAAGCACCAGAGTATGGCAGAAATGAGCACAAAACCCAAGTAGAGCAATATCGACCTCGACTTGCTCGACTTGATGTCATTGGTGGAAAGGCTTTCCCACCACAGTTTGAACCGTTGTTTCAGTGCGGACACTAACGACTACTTATTGTTTTGTGCAGGATCGGCACCAGTCTCAGCGACATCTTGTGCAGACTGATAAACCGAATTCTTGTCGATTGTGATTTCGACACCCTTCGTGATTTCCAGGATAATGGTGTTTTCCTTGACCTCACGAATCTTGCCATAGATGCCACCTGCAGTCATCACCTTGTCGCCCTTTTCGAGTCCTTTACGGAACTCGTTGATTTTTTTCTGTTTCTGCGATTGAGGGCGAATCATGAAAAAGTAGAAAATGACGATGAGCAGTACAATCATGATGAGGCTAGTCATGCCTCCTCCGGCTGCGGTATCGCCACCGCTAGCGGCTTGCAATAGAATGAAATTGTTGAGCATAATCTTATTAATTAAGAATTGAGAATTGAGAATTAAGAATTGAGAATCTTCAAGTCTAAAGCCTAAAGTCTAAAGCCTATTTATTGATGCGTCCGCGGGTTCGGAGTTCATCAGCGACTGCATTGAGGACACCATTGACAAACTGCCCGCTGTTGGGCGTGCTGAAAATCTTTGCCAGTTCGATGTATTCGTTCAGTGTGGCGGCGATAGGGATTTTATCAAAGCACTTGAACTCAGTGATGGCAGCACACATGATGATTCGATCCATGAGAGCGACACGGTTTCGATCCCATTTCTCTGAACGGATGCAGCTGTCGATAAGGACATTGTTGTCATCCATGTCTCGGATTGTCTTGGAGAAAAGTTCCTCGCCGAAGACACTGTCTTCTTGGTCTTTGAACATGGGTCTGATGGGTTCGTCCTCTCCCATAGCAATCTTTGTAAGCGACTTGATGGCGAACTGCCCCATCATCTCCAAGTCCTCGCTGCTGAGGTATAGCGAACGGTTCTGCAGTTGGTCCTCCATGTCTTCATCCTCGATGATTACCTTGCGCAACAACTGTCGCCACAATTCGGTATCACTCTCGAGATCGGTAGCGGGCATCTGCATGTACTGTTTGTAGATGTCACTGTTAAGCACCTTGTCAAGCATAAGCCGCATGAAGATGGGGTCATCGCTCCACGAAACATCGTGGTCGCGAAAGAGTTTCTCGACCTGCGGATTATTATTGATGGCCTGGACTAACGCATTGTCAACAAAGCGTGTGTTGGGATGCAAGTCTTCCTCTGTTGGCAAGAACTTGTGCTTGGCGTCGTCCAGTCGTCGTTCTTCGAGATAAGTCAGGTCAGGAATCAATTTGATTAGATAGAGATAGAGGTCATAAGACTTCTCGAAACTGACTTGCAAGTCTTTAAGTGCCTGTTTAAAAGTGCGTTCGGGACGAGTGAGCAGATAGCTATAGAGCATCTGCACCACTTTTACCCGTATGAGTACTCGGTTTATCATGTCATTAAATGATTTGAAAGTGCAAAGATACAGAAAAAGGGTGATACGGGCAAGTTCATTGCACAATTTGATTGTCATTGAGCCTTTGCCGCACCACTTCGTACATGATGATGCCCCCCGCGACCGACACATTGAGCGAGTTGATGTGTCCAAACTCGGGAATGACCACCCGCTTGTCGCAAAGTTGCATGACTTCGGGCGAAATGCCCTTGTCCTCTGCTCCAAGGACGACAGCCACAGGAGCGGTATAGTCTGCCTGTGTGTAATTGCAGGCATTCTTATCGCTGGTGCCGACGATGGTAAAGCCCGAGTTTTTGAGGTAACGCAGCGCCTCTGCCAAATTGCGCTCGCGGCAGACAGGCACATAGTTGAGCGCTCCCGCCGACGTTTTTAGCGCGTCGGGACCCACCGAAACGCTTCCGCGTTCAGGCAGGAGAATGGCATTGACTCCTGCACAATCGCATGTCCGGGCGATGGCCCCGAAGTTGCGCACGTCGGTCACGCCGTCAAGGACCACAAGAAACGGATTGTCTCCTTGCTCAAAGAGCATCGGCACGATTTGCTCAACTCTATAATATGTCACTGCAGCAAGCATGGCGATGACACCCTGGTGGTTCTTGCGGGTAATGCGGTTGATGCGCTCGACGGGCACACGCTGCACAGGCACGTCATGAGCGCGGGCAGCGTCGAGCACATCGTGTGCCAGTTGGCTGCTCAAGTCTTTCTTGACAAGCAGTCGGTCGATTTCCTTGCCAGCCTCGATGGCCTCAAGCACCGCATGGATGCCGTAGATATATTGTTCGTTCTTTTCAGTCATTTGCTTTGTTCTGATTAATCAACGCGCGCGCATTCTCGATGGCGGCCCGGTTGACATCGCGGCCGCTGAGCATGCGGGCAATCTCCATAACGTGCTGCTCATCGTCTAGAGAGTCAACATAAGTGTGCGTGCGCTCGTCGTTATCGCTTTTATATACCTTGAGGTGTTGATTGCTGTGTGACGCAACTTGGGGTAAATGGGTGATAGCGATTACTTGGATGTTTTGTGCAATCTCGCCCATCATCTCGCCCATGCGACTCGCCGTGTCACCACTAACGCCCGTGTCCACCTCGTCAAAGATAAGCGTAGGCAGGTTGACCTGCTGGGCGATGATTGCCTTGATGCACAGCATCACGCGTGAGATTTCGCCGCCCGACGCAGTGTCCTTGACTGGCATGAGAGGCTGGCTCTTGTTGAACGCCATGTTAAATTCGACCGTGTCACACCCAGTGGGCATTAAGTCGGTCTCTCCGAAAACGACTTCAAAGCGCAGGTTGGCCAGTGCCAACGCCTTGGCCTTGTCTACCAATTGCTTTTCGAAAACCTTTGCCGCTTGTTTGCGCGAGTCGGTCAATCTATTGGCAAGCACTTCGGCTTTTGTCCGATTGAAATCCACCAGTTCTTTGAGCAATCGCAGCTGTTCATCGGTTTTGTCCAAAGTTCTCAGCCGTTTGTCAAAGTCCTGCTGGATGGCGATGAGTTGGTCCACGGTGTCTACTTGGTGTTTTCGCTCCAGGTCATATATGTCGTTGAGGCGGTTTTCAACGCGTTCAAGCTGTTCGGGGTCAGACTGCAGATTCTCCATTGCATCGCTGACGGTCTCTGCCATGTCTTTGATGTCAATGAGTGCCACCTGGGCACGTTCAGTCATGCCTTGCAGTTCGGGTACCAAGCATTCTACGCTCTGAAGATTGTTTGCAATGTGCTTCAGATTCTGTATGACCGACATCTGTTCATTGTTGAGCAGATTGTCAACTTCCCACAGCTTTTGTTTGATTTCGGTGATATTGTTCAGCCGTTGCTGCTCCTGTTCCAGTAGTTCGTCCTCACCGGGCTGCAAGTTCATTGCTTTTAACTGGTCGAGCTGGAAGCGTATGTAGTCCTCTTCGGCCCTCTCCTTTTCGTACTCTTCGGTGGTTATCTTGAGCAGTCGTTGTGTTTTTTCAAACTCGATGAATTTCTGGTTATACTGCTGTCTGAGCGATGCATTGTTTGCCAAACTGTCGATGATGCTTAGTTGGAACTGTGGGTCGGCCAGGAGCATGTTGCTGTGTTGGGAGTGGATGTCGACCAAGTGCGTCGCCACCTCGCGCATAAATGCCAGTGAGACAGGGGTATCGTTGACAAAGGCTCTTGACCGTCCGTTGGGTGCCACCTCGCGACGCATGATGCACTCGTCATCATAGTCAATGTCGGCTTGTTCGAACATCTGTTGCAAGCCATAGCCACAGATTGACATCGTTGCCTCGACAATGGTTTTTTGGCTGGTGTCACGAACGGCCTTCGTTTCAGCGCGTTCGCCCAAAATGAGCGACAATGCTCCGAGCAGGATGGACTTTCCCGCCCCGGTCTCGCCGGTAACAATAGTAAGGCCCGACTGGAAGTTGATTTCCAGCCGGTCAATCAGCGCATAGTTTGATATGTAAAGTCGTTTGAGCAATTATTTCAATTGAGAATTGAGAATGGAGAATCGCACGCCTGGCCAGCTAAAAACTCAGGCCAGAGAACCCGAATTTCGGACTCCTATGGTTCGGGCGGGGCTTTGATTTTGTTGAGCCGTTCTTGCTCGGCGGGATAGATGGGGTTGAGCATTTCATAGACCTCGTCTTTCTCGGTCTGATTAGCCTTGCTGTAGATGTTGACAAGCTCGTCAAGCTTGGCATCTTTGAACATCGATAGGCAAACGCTCATAGGCTGCGCATCGTAGATAGTCTTTAGCTTTGCCAGCTGTTCGGTGACCGTCTTTCGCCCTTTGTCAACACTGACCACCATCTGGTCCAGTCCTAGGCGATGATAGTTGTAATAGATTTCCCGTATTGAGCTGGTCGCCTTGTCGGTAAACGCCGACAATACCGCACTGCGATTCTTGGGATCCTCGAACGCTTTCCAACCCGTCTCTGCAGTACTCTGAGCCATGCGCACCACATTTGCTGCCTTCTCGAAATACGGCTCTCCTCCATTGGGAGCGAACGAGTCAAAGTCGATGGCTAGAATGAGGTAGGCGTAGAAATTGAGGATTGCGGTAAGATTGCTTTCCCAATCCTGCTCATTGAATACCAGTTGGTCGCCCTCCTGGTAATCGAAGGTAACCTTGGTGTCCTTGAAATTGATGAGCGTTGTCAGATAGCTGCTGTTATAGACCGGTCGTTGTGACTGCACGGTGAGATCGCACTCCATCTTGCCTGTTGCCTGGTCATACTTATTGACCACAAACAACATTTTGCATTCGATTTTCTCGTTGACGGCAAATTGCGCGTCAGTCCAGCGGTTGTCGTTGATATACTGCGTGATGGACTCCTTCAAGGTGTTGAACACATCCTTGCTGACATTTTGTACTTTGCTCGAGTTGACCTCGACTTCGCACTTCAGTTCTGTTCCTTCTTCATCTGCCCATACCGAGAAAAAGGCGACAGCCATCAGACACAGCGTGACAATGCGTTTGAGTCTCATTGTGTTAAGTGAGTTTGTTATTCTTCGTTAGGAGCAGTCTTTTTTTCTCCTCTAACTCTTTTTCTTTGAGGCGTTGTTGCACGGACTCAAAGACGCGCTTGGTGCTTGACGGGAAGTCGGAGCGACGCACCCAGTCAGCATAGCCATGGTCAATTTGCAGCACTTCTTCAAGTACCTTTCCTTTGTGTTTGCCAAAGTTCACAACCTCCTGACCCTTTTCGTTGTACACGACAAAGCCCTTTAGGTCGGCAAAGCGTGTGTGTGACGAGTAGTCGCTCAACGCCTTGACATCTTTGTCGCCCAAGTCGTCGTATCGCTCGAGCTGCGCCTTGAA
>JAEEJI010000156.1 GCA_016281825.1 Muribaculaceae bacterium
GTTAATCTCGATTGTATAGGACTCGACATTTTCCTCAGGGGTCTCGTCGATCCATTGTGCCTGGAACGAAGTCGTGTCAATCTCGGCAGGTTCAAGCAGCTGCGGGACGATCTTTCGCAACGATGCGTTACCAGTAATCTCAATCACCTTATCGGCCGCCTCGGCACTAGAGAGGGTGATGGTGGCAGTGTAAGTTCCCACTTGCTTGGGCGAGAAAGTCAGGGTAATCGTCTTCCCATTCTCAACCTCATCGAGGGCTACAGCCGTGGCGTCGATTGCAAAGACCTCGTTCTCATCGGCCAAAGTCAATTGAATGCCTTCGGTGAGCAATTTGCCCTTGACAGTGAACGTGGTTGTTGCTTCCTCGTTAGTGAACGACTCGATGCTGATAGCCTTGGTCGAGGAGCGCAATGTCGGCACCTGAGCAGGTGGCTGGATTCCGATGACCATCTGCTGGTATTGGTTGAAAGTGCTCGAGCCGTCAGAGAATGCGTTCAGCGCAAAGTCACCATTGCCATCTCCACTCCAGCCATAATTCACGTGATACTTGTTGGACTCAGCGTTGTATCCGTCGACATTAAAGGCATGACCACCCGAGGATGAGATGGCACAATAGACAATTGGACGCTCTTCTTCCAGCTCCTGCTGTATCATCGCTGCCCATTCGGCATCGCTGTATAGGGTTGTTCCGCCCGAATAGGCGCTTACTTTCTTGACATAGCGGACTGTGTTCTCGTCATAGCCAAAGAACAAGAATGCATCTACGATATTGCTAACACTGTCGGCATCTATACCACTTCCGCCAGCGGCATAAGTACCATACTCCATACGCTCGGCCTGACCCACATAGCGCATCAATGTCGCCACGGCTTCGGCTTGCGCGGAGTTGTAACCACCAGTATATTGGTCAAGCATGTTGTCCCAATCGAAGGTAACTGGGGGCAGTGCAGGGATGTTCACTGTCGTGCCACCACCCCACCAACTGGTGCTGACCGTGCTGCGATAACCGGGCACAACAGGTGTCTCATCGACAGGATACTGCCAGTAGTGGAACACCATTGCCGCCGAGGTGGCGGGGCACCCTGTATAACACTGATTGCCGCCAATGACACACTGGTCCCAATAGGGCGCATCCTGGTCCCACAAGGAAGTAAGCAACGGTTCCACAGTGGAAGCACTGCGCATTTTAGCGACATTGTAAGGCCGGTCAACCTTGAGGCTAGGGTTACTGAAGAGATAGTCGATTTGCTCCTTATATCCTTCGAGCCAAGCCTTCATGTTAGCGGGCATGCGGTCGACATCGAGCGGTCGGTCGCCCACGGCAAGGATTTCCTCGGCACGGTCGTCACCGGCAACGATCACAAAACTGGTGGCGGTATTGAAGATGTAATAAACCGCCGCATCGGTATTGGTCTTTCCCTTCTCGAGCAACACGAGCGAGGGGTTAATTGCCCCTGGAGCCATCATTTGGCCGGCACGGGCACGGCTCTGTAAGAATTGTTTAGCCTTGTTTTGTGCAGTGACAAGATCTACTTGGGCGGCCGAGAGCTGCAACGCAGTCATCACGACAGCCAGCATTAGTAACGCTTTTTTCATCAGTTATTCAGTCTTACTGGTTATGTTTTTGTTTTTATTTACGGGGGCGGATATAGGGTACCAGGCGGCCCGAGAGGGTCATGCGTGGCCCGCTGAAGGTGGGTTGCACAAGCGCTTCGGCATAGTCGGTACCGGCGAAGACGGTAATCGTGACCTGGGCATTGATGTCGGTACTCATGATGGAGTAACTGTAGATGATGTTCCCCTTCTTGTCGGTGCGCATCTTCACGCCACTAATCTTGCCCTCAAGCGTCATGCCTCCCAGGCCGTTGATGCTGGGTCCGCCATGATTAAAGGCAAACTGCACCATTCCCTCCTGCGCCTGCTGGAAGACGAAGTTTGTGTTACCATTGAGCCCACTGACTGTATATCCAGTGTATCCCACATTGATGCGATCGGCGACGATGACCCAGTAACCACGCTCCAACGCAGCAGCAGCCTTGGCATGGCCGAGCGAATCAACGCGCTGCTTCATCAACTTCTTGTGCTCCTTCTGGGCATTCTTGCTATCCTTGTCCTGTTGGGCCGGCGTGACAATAGTCAGGTCTACATTGTCACCATAGATGTCATCTACGACTTGGCCCTGAGCCAACAAAGCGCCCATCATTGCTACTAATAATATCCAGTGTTTCATAATGCTTATCGTTTTTAGAATTGGAACCGCAAATATAGTTCTAATTCACTCATGCGCCAAACAAAAGCGCCCGAAAAATGCGAAACCGCGATATTTTTCACATTCTATCACAAAAAAGTTACCTCGAGACAATTTACCTAGGGTAACTTTTTGTATCTTTGCAACTTTGTCGACCCAGCCCTTATTTTGTGGGATGGGGGAGTATTTAAAGACTGACGATGAGCAACGAAAAGTTCAAGATATTGTTCATTTGCTTGGGCAACATTTGCCGGTCGCCGGCTGCCCAGGCGGTGATGCAGCGGCTGGTTGACGAGCACGGGCTGACCGACCAATTCGTCATCGACTCTGCTGGCACAAGCGGCTATCATGACGGCGACCTTCCCGACCGCCGTATGCGGGTACATGCCCGCCCACGCGGCTATGAGTTGACGCACCGCAGCCGACCTGTCGAACGGGCAGACTTCGAGGAGTTTGACCTAATCATCGCTATGGACGCGGACAATGCCAGTGACCTGCGCGAACTGGCCGCCACCCCCGACGAAGTGTTGAAAATTGAACTGATTGGCCCGTACATTCATCACCCTCACTACGACTACGTCCCCGACCCCTACTACGAAGGCAGCGAGGGTTTTGAGCTCGTCCTCGACCTCCTCGAGGAAGCCTGCAACAACCTGCTGGACAAACTGATTGAGAAAATAAATAAAACGAAATAAGATGAAACAGAAAAAATCACTCATTATCTTGATTTGCCTTATGGCAATGCAGGCGGTGGCACAGTCGCCTGTCGCAGTGCGTTGGGAGATGGGCCAGAACGATGCCGAGAAGGGCTATTATAGTTCGCGATTCATCATCAAGAATGTATCAAACAGCAAGTTAGCCGCAAACTGGCAATTGTATTTCAACCAGTTCTCACGCTCGCTGAAGCTGCCCGAGACATCACCCGTCGACATCAAAGAGGTGTCAACGACCTATTACCAGATTACGCCCAATGTGCGCTATAAGGAAATGAACCCCGGCGACTCGCTGGTGATTGACATGCTCATGCGTGGCACGATGGTCAACATTAGTTACCGTCCCGCCGGTACCCACCTGGTGCTTGACGGCGACACACGGCACCCCATTCCCGTCAACTTGGAGTATGCTCTACTGCAGAAGCCCGGCCAGTGGGTCAGCCATGCCGCCTATCCAGACGGCAACTACAGCTATGCCTACAACCTGGCGGTGAACAACATCGGCGATGCTTATACGGGCAATGACTATGACATTTTCCCGCTGCCCAAGCAGGTAGAGATTCACGATGGCTACACCCCCATTGGCAACATGGTCACCGTTAAGGGCGGCCACTTCTGGCAGAAGAAACTCAAAGCCCCTGTCAAACTCCTGAAGCAGCAACTGCAGCAGCGTGGCATCTACGGTCTATCGGGACAGAAGACTACCATCGCCGTTAAGGTCAATAGCAAGTTGAGCGACAACCCCGAGTACTACACCCTGGATGTGGCACAAGGCAAGGTCACCATCGTCGGTGCCGGTGAGGCGGGTGCCATCAATGGCGTGAAGACATTTATCGCCGCGCTGGACCACAGCAAGGGACACAACCTGCAGAACGCACATATCGTGGACTACCCCGACCTGCACTATCGCGGATTTATGCTCGACATCGCCCGCAACTTCATTCGCATGGATGACATCAAGCGTTACATCGACATCCTCGCCTATTACAAGATGAACCGCTTCCAGTTCCACTTTACTGATGACGAGGCTTGGCGCGTGGAGATTCCTGGTCTGCCTGAACTCACCGAAGTGGCATCACGCCGCGGCTGCACGTTGGACGAGAAGGGCTACCTGGCGCAAATCTTTGACGGAAACGGCAACCCCGATGACCTCACGCAGAGTGCCAACGGTTACCTCACCCGCGCACAGTTCATCGAGTTGTTGAAATATGCCCACCTGCGTGGTGTGAAGGTGATTCCCGAGATTGAAACCCCGGGACACGCGCGTGCCGCTATCATTGCCATGCGCAACCGCTATGACAAGTATGCTGCCACCGACCGTGCCCTTGCCGAGCAATACAAGTTGTGGGATGACAAAAACACATCGCAATATACTTCGGCCCAGAGCTACCACGACAATGTGCTGAATGTTGCCAGCGAGGGCGTGTACAACTTCGTCTTCAAGGTGGTGGATGAACTGAAGAAGATGTACAAGGAGGCTGGTCTGAAGCTCGATATCGTTCACCTGGGCGGTGACGAGGTGGCCAGCGGAGCATGGGATCAGTCGCCCGATGTGCAGGCACTGATGCAACGCGCGGGACTGAAGAACAACCACGAGGTCAATGGCTACTACCTGCGCCGCATCACTGATGTCCTGCACAAGCAAGGCATCCGCATCGAGGGCTGGCAAGAGGTGGCGCAGAACCACAACGCTGAATTCAACAAAGCAATGGCTCCCCGTTTTGCAGGTGTCAATGCATGGAGCACTGTGGGCAGTCGCGACATCGTGCCCTATAGCATCGCCAATGACGGTTATCCCGTCATCCTGTCGAATGTCACCAATTTCTATATGGACATGGGTTACACCTGGCATCCCTACGAACAAGGACTGCACTGGGGCGGTAAGGTCGATGAGTTCGATGCCTGGAGCGCCCTGCCGTGGAACGTCTATGCCAGCGCCCGCAGCGCATACGACGGCTCGCCCATTGACGTGGCAACCAACCACCAGGGCAAGGTGGCATTGACCCAACGCCAGAACATCATCGGTGTGCAGGCACAACTATGGGGCGAGACCATCCGCAACTTCGACCAGGTGCAGTACATGTGGTTCCCCAAGGTGTTCGGCGTGGCCGAGCGTGGCTGGAACGCCACACCCGACTGGAGTCTGGACCTCGCCAACACCGCACCATACGACAGCGCACGCCACCAGTACAACCTCAAAATTGGTACGCGCGAGTTACCGTTGCTGCATCGCATGGGCTATAACTTCCGCATCGGTCAGCCAGGGCTCAAGGTCGAGAACGGCATGTTGCTCGCCAATGCCCTCTATCCCGGCGTGACTATCCACTACACTCTGGACGGCAGCGAGCCAACGATGCTTTCGCCCGAGTGGACGGCACCCGTCAAGCTCACTACAGTACCTCCAGTCATCAAGGCCCGCGCCTACTACCTAGGAAAAGAGTCGGTCACCACCCTGTTGTGGCCTTAACTCCCCATTATTAATCGATTACTCGATCATTCGAATATTCGAACAATCGAAAATTCGTGATAAAAAATAATTGCGATGGTAACGTTCCCTAATGCAAAAATCAATCTGGGGCTGAACGTGGTCGAACGTCGCCCTGACGGCTACCACAACATCGAGACCGTGTTCTACCCCATCCCGCTGACCGACATCCTCGAGATTGTGCCGGCCAACGGCAATGAGACCACGCTCACCACCCATGGCAATCCCATGGATTGCCCCCCCGAGAAAAATCTGGTGATGAAGGCCTATCGTCTGCTCGCCGAGCAGTTTGAGCTTCCGCCCGTGGAAATTCATCTGTACAAGCACATCCCGGATGGCGCTGGCCTGGGAGGTGGGTCGAGTGATGCCGCCCACACGTTGACGATGCTGAGGCTGATGTTCAAGTTGGACATCTCTGACGAGGAATTGGCGGCATTAGCGGCACGCCTGGGAGCCGACTGCGCCATCTTCGTCTACAACCGTCCGATGGCTGCGACAGGCATCGGCGACGTGCTCACTCCCATCGAGGTCAAACTGACCGGGAAGACTTTGCTGCTGGTCAAGCCACCTGTTGCTGTATCAACGGCACAAGCATACGCGCACGTGAGCCCAGCCACTCCGCCGCAATGGGCACGCGATGTGGTGACCTGGCCCATCGAGCAGTGGGACGGAGCATTGGTCAACGACTTCGAGCCCAGCGTGTTTGCGCTGTACCCGCAGTTGTGGAATATCAAGATTGCACTGCTGCAAGCTGGGGCACACTATGCTGCGATGTCGGGCTCGGGGTCAACCATCTACGGCATCTTTGATGATGCCAAAGTGGCAGAGCAGATAAGTGCCAAATTTGCCGATTGCGCCACTTTCGTCCTCACCTTATAAATAGGCAAGATATTTGCTTGATTTAACTAGAGGCTCTAGACAGTCTAGATAATCTAGAACATCTAGTGCCTCTAGTTGTAAATTTGTCACGATTATGAGCAAGAAAAACAAAAATAACAAGAAGGCAGAAAAGCCGCTAGAAGAGCCACAAGTCGAGCAGGAACTTGAACAGAAAGGCACCGAAGCGCAGGAAGCCCCTCAAGAGGAGACTCCCGCCGAGGTGACAGTAGAGCAGCTGCAACAAAAACTCGAAGCACAGCAGAAGGAATACCTTCTGCTCATGGCAGAGTTTGACAACTTCCGTCGCCGCACCCTCAAGGAGAAACAGGACCTCATCAAGACCGCCTCGGAGAAGGCGATGCTCCAACTATTACCAGTGGTCGACGACTTTGAGCGCGCTCTTGACGCAATGAGCAAGAGCGGCGACGTGGACGCCCTTGCCGAGGGTGTGAACCTGATTTACTCCAAGATGGTCAAGTATCTGGAGCAACAGGGTGTGAAGCCCATCGAGTCGACGGGCAAAGACTTTGATCCTGACCTGTTCGATGCCATCACCACTTTTCCCGCTCCCGACGAGAGCATGCGGGGCAAGGTGGTGGACACGACCACCAAGGGATACATAATTAATGATAAGGTTCTGCGCCACGCACAAGTGGTGGTGGGGCAATAAAGAGCCCCCTCAGTCCCCCCTAAAGAGGGGGAAGAACTGAGAGACTGAAAACTTGTAACTTGTCAACATTAGAAACATAATGGCAAATAAGAGAGATTACTACGAGGTGTTGGGTGTTCAGAAGAACGCCACCGCCGATGAGCTGAAGAAAGCTTATCGCAAGTTGGCCGTGAAGTATCACCCTGACCGCCAACAGGGCAAGACCGAGCAGGAGAAGAAGGATGCCGAGGAGAAATTCAAGGAGGCAGCCGAGGCCTACGGTGTGCTCAGCGACCCGGAGAAGCGCCAACGCTACGACCAGTTCGGCTTCGCTGCCGAAGAGATGGGTGGAGGTGCCGGTGGCTTTGGCGGCATCAACATCAACGACATATTGAACTCGGTATTTGGTGCCGGGTTTGACTTCGGCGGATTTGGTGGCGGCTTTAGCGGCTTCGGGGGTGGCGGGCGTTCGCGTCAGCGCGTGAACCGCGGCACCGACCTGCGTGTACGCGTCAAGGTGACTCTGAAGGACGTGGCGCATGGCTGCGAGAAGAAGCTGAAGATACCACGCATGGTATCGTGCCAAGCCTGTCATGGCACGGGTTCGAAAAACGGCACGTCGCACACCGAGTGCCCCACCTGCCACGGCAGTGGTGTGGAAACTGTCGTGCAGAGCATGGGATTCATGCGCATGCAGTCACAACAGGTGTGTCACACCTGTGGAGGACAAGGCAAGGTCATCAAGGAGAAATGCCCGCACTGTGGTGGACAGGGCCTGACTCGCAAAGAAGAGGTGGTTTCCATCAACATCCCCGCCGGTGTGGCAGAAGGCATGCAGCTGAAGATGTCGGGACGCGGCAATGACGCGCCGGGTGGAGGTGTGCCGGGCGACCTGCTCATCGTGATTGAAGAGATTGCCGACAGCCAGCTGGTGCGTGATGGCAACGACCTGATGTACAACTTGATGCTGGACTTCCCCACCGCCGTGTTTGGCGGCAAGGTGGAGGTACCCACCGTTGATGGCAAGGCGTTGCTCACCATCAAGGCAGGTACGCAGCCAGGTTCAGTGTTGCGCATGCGCGGCAAGGGACTTCCTGACCCCAACCGCTATGGAAATGGCGACATGCTGGTCAACGTCATGGTGTATGTCCCCGAGACACTCACCGCCGACGAGCGCAAAGCCATCGAGAGCCTGCGTGGCTCGAGCAACCTCAAACCCTCGGAGTCAATCAAGAACCGCATCTTCAGCCGTCTGAGGCACATCTTTGATTGAATGCATAATGCACAATGCACACACAATTACTGCCAAACATTCTACCAGCGAAGCGCGGTCTTAATTCTTAATTCTTAATTCTTAATTCGTTTTGAGTCGTAACCACAACCACAATGTGCCGCGTGCCGAGCGGCAATCGACCGTGTTCCAGGTGCGCGAGCAGATGGGACTGCTTGACTTCGTCATGAAGGCATTGGACGGCATCAGCCGCAACAAGGCCAAGTCCATCCTGAGCCACGGCGGTGTGACCGTCGATGGCCACACGCAGACGCACTTCGACTTCCAAGTGCAGCCCGAAAGTGTGGTCGAGATTTCACGCCAGCCACGCACACCCGCTGAGACGAGCAAGCACTACAACATCGTCTATGAAGACCAGTGGCTCGTCGTGGTCGACAAGGAACCTGGCGTGTTGTCAATGGGCGTGGGTGCGGGCAGCCTGAACATGAAGTCGTTGCTCGACCGCCATTTTGCCGAGACGCGTCAGCGCTGCACGGCGCATGTAGTACATCGCCTGGACTGCCGCACCAGTGGCTTAATGGTCTATGCCAAGAGCAGCGAGGTGCAGCAGGCGTTTGTCAAGGACTGGCGCAACGTGGTGACCGACCGCCGTTATGTCGCTGTGGTTGACGGCGTAATGGAACAAGACGAGGGCCGCGTGGAGAGTTGGCTCAAGGACAACAAGAACATGCGGGTGATCAGCTACCGCGAGGACCCGGGCGGAGGCAAGTTCTCCATCACCACTTGGCGCATCCTGGAACGAGCCAAGGAGCACTCGCTCATAGAACTGAAGTTGCTCACGGGCCGCAAGAACCAGATTCGCGTGCATATGCGTGACATCGGGCATCCCGTGACGGGCGACGGCAAGTATGGCCGGCAGCAGGAACCTGGCAGTCGCCACTGCCTGCATGCCATCAAGCTCGCCTTCACCCACCCCATCACCGGCGAGGCGCTCACCTTCGAGACCCCTATCCCACCCTACTTCCTGCGCCACCTGAAGTAGTTGGAACAATTACACTAAATTCTAGTTGTCGAAAAAAATAGGGCGGCCTTGAATGGCCGCCCTTGGGGTTTTGAGCGATAGACGGGATTCGAACCCGCGACCCTCAGCTTGGGAAGCTGATGCTCTACCGACTGAGCTACTATCGCTTATTTAATTCATAATTCATAATGCACAATGCATTTTTTCAGCCCACATTTTCCATCCACACGCAAGTCCCCCTTTAGGGGGATTTAGGGGGACAGGAGATACATGACGAACTACTACATGCTCAGGTTCTCGAGGGAGGCGATTGAGTCGGCTCCGTTACTGTCGACCTTGACCAGGATGCTGATGGAGTCGCCGACCTCGTAGGTGAAGTCGATGTAGTACGGAATCTCGAAGTCGAGCGTGTCATCGTAGAACTTGAGACTGATGTTGCGGCGCGACCCGTCGACGACGGTGCCACGATACAGCATGTCGCCATTGGGCAACACGATAACGCTGTCGGGATGATGAGCCACCGAGTCAGAGTCCTTGCCGTTGTCGCTGCCCTCACCACTTCCCCACGTGCAACCAGCCAGAGACAACAGGCCAGCCACGAGCATGTATTTGGTAAACTTCTTCATTGTCGGTGCAAAATTAGTGCTTTTTCTTAAACCAGCAAAATATATGCCAAAAAAATAGCACAGGCCTTTTGAGACCTGCGCTAATTTTTCATTCATCGGGGCTGCAATTACTCAGCACCCTTCTCCATCTGCTCCTTCAGGGCAGCCAATGCGCTGATGTCACCCAGAGTGGTCTTCTCGACGGTGGCAGCAGGAGCGGCCTCCTCAGCGGCGGGCTTGCTGCCCTGCTGAGCCTTGCGGGCCTTGCGAGCCTCGGCCTTCTGCTCATCTTCGAAGATGCGGCTGTGCGACAGGATGATGCGCTTAGCGTCCTTGTTGAACTCGATGACCTTGAACTGGAGCTTCTCGTCCTTCTGAGCTTGCGAGCCATCTTCCTTCACCAGGTGCTTGGGGGTAGCAAAGCCCTCAACACCGTAAGGCTGCAGGTTGATCACGGCGCCCTTGTCGAGCATCTCGGTGATCACGCCCTCGTGGATGCTGCCAGTGGTAA
>JAEEJI010000157.1 GCA_016281825.1 Muribaculaceae bacterium
ATGGGCGGCAATTACCTGGACTATCGCATGATGCCCGACAGTGCCATGCTCTGCTACACCATCGTCATCAACCGATATCGCGAGGACCTCAATGATGAAGACCTGAAATACTGCATCCGAGCCTATCACCACATTGGCGATACGTATCGGATCTACTATAACAACCAACTCGAGGCATATAAGTACTTGCTCAAATCTAAAGACCTCGCCGAGAAGCACCACTATGATACATTTATGCCCCAAATCTTCATGGCGCTCGGCAATCTCTACTGGAAACAATGGGGGCTTCAATTTAATCACGAGCAGCTACAACATGAAGCATTGAATTATCATAAAGCGGCTTTCTGGAAATCTCTGGAAATACATGATGTAACACAACTGCCTCGCATCATGATTAACCTGAATTATGTGGCATGCGTCAATGAAGAGTTGAGTCTCACCACTAAAGAAAGGAAAGTATTTCCAACCATCAAACTGCCTGACAGCATTAGGTATCAAAAAACGGCCCTTGCCATCAACCAAGGTGTGGATTTGTTGAGCCAAAACCAGCCCGAGCAAGCCCTTGAAGTTTTCAGAGGAGCGCATCAAAAGGCAAACGAGGAATTTGACGACTTTAATGCCGTTGGTGTTCATGGCATAATCAACAACTTGGTTATCCTCACTCAAATGAACATGGGCAACCCAGATGCCCTGAAAATGATACAGGAAGAATTGGCATTCACTCAGGAAAACGATCCTTCATTCTTGTTTGAGGGTTATGGCCAACTCTCGAAGTACTATCGTCATTTTAACAACCCGACCTTGGCCGATAAATATGAATTGATGTGGTGGCGAGCTTCAGACAGTATTGCGCAGGTCACCAAGGCCAACGAGATGAATAATGCTGGTTTTTTGTATGAGCTAGACAAGATGAACGAGGAACAAAAGGCATTGACCCTCAAGCAACAACACGACCGGCAGATGTTGTGGGTGGTGAGCGGATTCCTGGCATTGGCGGTGGTACTGATCACTCTGCTCATCATCAATCGCAACCGCATCAAGGAGAAGAACCGCGTACTCTATGAAAACAATGTAGAATTGCTAGCGGCCGACGAGCAACGACGCAAACTTGCCGAGTTGCAGCAGCGAACCGAAGCCGAGAAATATGGCGCCATCCGCATGGATGAGCAGTCAGCCGAAGAGTTGTGGCAGAACATCATCCATGTGATGGAGTACTCACAAGACATTTATGATGAGAATTTCAGTGAGCCTCGACTGGCCGAACTCCTCGGAGCGAAATACAACTATGTGTCACAGGCCATCAACCAGCAGAAGGACTGGACTTTCTCCTCCTTGGTGACACACTACCGCATCCGTGAGGCATGCCGCCGCATGAACGACACCGCCAACTATGGAAACTTCACCGTCGAGGGCATCGGTCAGAGTGTGGGTTACAGCAGCCGCAGCCACTTCGTCAAGCTCTTCAAGAAACAGACCGGCCTCACTCCCTCGGACTACATGAAGCAATGCCGTGCCGGCACCCCACCTGAGGTCCTCCTGCGGCCTCACCCCCTAAGTACGTCAGTCCAGTCCCCCTAAATCCCCCTAAAGGGGGACTTGCAGAGTCGCCCTGACCGGAGGTCAGTATCTCTGTAACCGCGGGTCAGAGCGACAGCGGTGACCCGTGGGCGGAACTCTCTCAGTCTAGGCCTCTGGAGGAGGCTACCACACTAAGTTAACATTATGAGCTATAGCATCCTTTTCTATCACGTAGTCTTTCGCACATGGCGAAGCCAGATGACCATTCCTATATCTCATGAGCGAGAGTTATATGCCTACATCTTAGGCATCATAAACAATATGGGCGGTACATTGATACGCATTGGCGGTATGCCTGACCATTTGCATCTTTTGTTAGCGTTGCCACCGCAACGCGCATTAAGCGATGCGATACGCGACCTCAAGCAAAGTACCAGCAAGTGGCTAAAAGCCAATCCCCATTTCCCTCAATTTGTCAAGTGGGGTGAGGGTTTTGCAGCATTCACTGTAGGACGCACCGAGAAAGAAATGATTAGGCAATACATCATCAACCAGAAAGCGCATCACGTGTCCGAGCAATTTGCCGATGAGTACAGGCGGTTGATTCTAGAGAATGGTGGAACGATTAACGAACAGTATTTCTTGAAAGATGATTAGGTTGGTACAGTAGCCTCCTCCAGAGGCCTACTTTTGGGGTGCCTGTCTACCACGGGTCGTTGACCCGCGGTTACAGAAATCTCGACCTCCGGTCGAACAACCCCATCTATGTTACATTCCCTGACCGAAGGTCAGCATCTCTGTAACCGCGGGTCAGAGCGACAGCGGCGACCCGTGGGGAGACACGCACCATAGATGTCTGACCGAAGGTCAGCATCTCTGTAACCGCGGGTCAGAGCGACAGCGGTGACCCGTGGGGAGACCACTCTCAGTCTAGGCCTCTGGAGGAGGCCACCACACTAACCCGAACCTTAATTGCATAACCCACCATTTCTGGTGGAAATCGTGTGTGAAATCGCCTTATGGTGTGTGATTTTAGAAAATCGCACACAGTGACATTGCATTTGTTTGGTGACGCTGCTCCTTGTTAATACTTTTGCAGTGATAATTGTTTTACTCACCACTAAAAAACTAAACGACATGAAGAAATTATTACTTAAAACCGCAATGGTTGTCGGTGCCATGTTGCTGGGCATGACCCTGCAGGCACAAGTGTTCCAACCCTACTGCATCAGTAAAACCTACAACCCTACGGGCATCGTTGACCCAAATGTGAAGTTCCTCAACAGTTCCAGCTTCCAGGAATTTGACCAGACCATCATGCGCGAACAAGTAAGAAAAGCTGCCGCCAAAGCCGAAGGCCAAATATATACGATTACCCTCAATCTGGAGTATGATCCCGAGTCGTTAGTAGTTAACCCCATCGCGTATATTACCGATGACTCAAATATTGTCGGCATCGCCTTCAGAAGTGGTGAGAGCACGCTTCAGGGACAACTTCCATCAGGCACTTATAACATCATCACATCGTTCTATACACAAGGCCTAGAACAACAATATAGCGTCATCAAAGAGAATGTCGAGGTGACAGGCGACATGACCTTCACAATCAATCCAGCCGAAGCCACCAATCATATCACTACCAAGATTTATGGCCCGAATGGAGAGTTGCTAAAACATGGTCTACAACACTATGACGAAGCCACGAATACATACATTGTTGACGAGCCTGGCGACGCTTATTCTAGCGAAGTCGCTAACATTGTTTATCAGAAAGGCTGCGGCGAAGTGCATGCATTTGTGATTTTTACTACCGGTGAATCTCTAGAAGAAGAACAGCGTACAATACCTACAGACTTCTATATCAACGATGTCAGCGACCGATTCGTTTTTATTCAGCAAAGAAAATCGTTTACCGAAGACCTATCAAAGTGCTATTGCACATGGGTCTCGACCGACAACCTGCAGACTTGTGAGGTTGAGAACAACCCCAATGACTATGTGTGCCAAGAGTATAACTACAAATACACCCCATACGGTCGTAACCATAACGATGCCATTCAAGTCATGAATGGTTTTTGGTGGATCAAGGACGAAAAGGCCTCATATAGTGCTAGATATGTAAGGAGAATGACAAAGCAAGGTGACAGTTTCCCACTCGAGTTGTGGATCAATGCACCAGATATCGACCCCAACATTCCTGGATTGAATGTGCTAGTACAGACCCAATTTACGGATTATGGCGAAGTAGAACAAATTCAATGGGGAGAAATGGTCATAGAGAGTTTTACCCCAACTGGTTGGACTTATGGTGTGCCCATTCGGGTAAAGAATGGCCAAAAAGAATTTGTGAACTTCGGACACATCGCAAATGGACAATATTGGGATAATAACAACCTGTATTATTCAATGAGCAATACTACATTCTTCGAAAAATTGCTTCCTGCACCCAAGTCATTCACCTATCCCAGTGAACAGGCACTCGGCGATTTCGGTGACAACTGCCCCATCAATTCTGTAAATGTGACAACCTTCGAAAACAACGACCAAACAAGTACTGATTGGACAAGCTACTATGTTGGTCGCTATGGCGAGGTGCTGTATGCTGATATGGGTTCAACCACGACACTAAAGTATAACGGCGAAGAGGTGGACCTGTCTACGTTCAGCCCCTCAGGAAAGGGTACTTGGGAAGTCAACATCACGAACCCGAATGTGGAGGTGGATGGTCTGCCTGGCCATAACACCACCACGGTGTACTTCGACCAAAACCAGGAAGACATGACGCCGCCGGCCGTCGAGATGCTACACTTCAAGAATGCCGACGGTGGTGTGACCGACCGCTTTGCCACCGCCGAAGAGGGCACGATGGAGTTCTATGCCAGTGATTTCCACTACCACTACTATCCCGAACTATGGAATGGCGTGTTCGAGTGCCAACCTGTGGAGGTGGTGGTAGAATATGCGTCTTATGGCACTGAGGACTGGAATGAGCTGACTGTGGAAGAAATCCCAGAGTACTATCAAGAGCCCGGTTGGGGCTACTTTTATCGCGGCTCGCTCGCTGAGGTGACCGGACAGGGATTGAACGGCTGGTTCGACCTGCGCTTCCGTCTGCAGGATGCCTCGGGCAACTGGATGGATCAGGTGGTTAGCCCTGCCTTCCGCATCGACGACCACGCCTACTCCAGCGTCGCCACCATCAGCAGCGACAACGCCCGTGAGGTAGCACGCTACAACTTGGCTGGCCAGCGCGTCGATGCCGATGCCACTGGTGTCGTCATCATCAAGATGAGCGACGGTACCGCCCGCAAGGTGCTTAAATAATGCACAATGCATAATGCACAATGCACAATGACCGCCTGG
>JAEEJI010000158.1 GCA_016281825.1 Muribaculaceae bacterium
CAGGAGGAGTCCAGGGAGGCAGCCGAACGCACGGCGTTCGGCAAACCTCCCGACTGGACTGTCATCCTGCTCGTGCTAGTTGTGGTCGCCATCATCGCATGGTATATCGCTCATGGCCATCAATAGGTATTGCCCGGTGCAAAAATGCATCGGGCTTTTTTTATGTAGTCCCACCCTCCTCCCCGCCAGGCGTGTCGGTGTGGGCTGACGTTACGCTGGGTTGCTTGGCGGTAGCCAGAGACTGCCAACGGGGCCACCTTTATACCGCAGACAAAAACAAGCGAGGGCGCAGATCGTGCCCAGTCAGACTCACTGGCTCGCTAGCCGGGGCACCATCTCGCGCCCTCGCATCGGGCAAGCCCGAGTTTTATCTGCTGCGGCAGCACCAGGCAGACTCCGTCACCCGCACGCGCTACCACGCTCCACCGCTCCATACCGGCACGCCAGGCGCAACTTCTTATGCCCGGGGAGTCGACACGCTCACGCATGTCGGCGAGTTGACCGCACAGCGGGCGTTAACACCCGTTCACATATTCCGCTCGGGAGGCGGACTCGAGGCGGACTGGCTCCGTAGGGCGGTCGGGGGGTCTTCTGACAGAAAAAAGGGAAAATTTCCCCTTTTGACCCCTTTCTTTAGCATGTGAAGCAGGCTTTTGTAATTTTGAGGATTTCAAAACCACACAATTTAACGAATGCACGCACCCCGTAGCCCCATTTGTTAAGAACTATAGAGTGCAGGTGTACACATGTGCAGCGTGATGCCAGTGTGCAGGAGGGGTGCGGGGTAGAATTACCATCATTCTCCAGCCAGCCGGGCGCGACAAAAATTTTTACACTCCGTGTTTATTATTTTTATCTCTATAAAAATAAAAAATAAAAGTACATTAGTACGGCCTACTTGTTTGCAATTGTAAATTAGTCGTTTAAGGGCGCACACTTTGCCCATTTTAAAAAGTGCGCAAGTGTACGCACTGTACATTAGTACGGCGACCAAAAAGTGTGCGGAAATGGTGCGTTTGCTAAAGTGCTGACGCACAACGGATTTAGAGATACCTTGACTTGGTGCGCACTAAAAGTACACTCTTTTTCCAAAAATAATGCGCACTCGCGCGTAAAACAAAATGGAAAAAATCAAACATTTTGTTTTAGCAAAATCAATAAAGTGTTTGATTTATTTGCTAACTTTGCAAATTGTAGATAGACAGTGTTCTTGATGTGTGTCGGGCAGGGTAAGCCACATTTCAGGCACTGCAGCAGAAACTGCATCTTTAGTCCCATGTTAGTGTACATCCAAATACCGGCATACCTGCGACAGTGGGTACTCCATGACTTCGGTGATGACGAGGGCGTGGTTCGCTTTCCACGCGGTAGCGCGGAGAATGACGTGCTGGAATACACCATCACTTGTCAGCCGAAGGACGAGCCGCCACAACTGAGGCAGGAGGGAGACCTGGCTATCGAGGTGCCTGACTTCAAGAGCAAGCCGCAGCCGTATTACTGCTACATTAACAAGAAAGCGAAGGAGATGCTGGCTCATATCATCTATGTGAGGTTCCGCATGCAGTTATGGCAGGACCTCAACAGCATCGAGAGGCTGCAGTGCCCCATCACGGACATGATCTATGAGTGGATGGATAGGCACGGAATTGATGATGATCCAAAAAACTGGGAGACCATCAGACAGATATTTTTCCGCCAAAGGAAACAGTACCGCAAAAAAAATGAGGAAAAACGCTAGGAATTCAAGCGAGAAAAGTAACAAGGGCTAACAAACGCGCACTAAGCGCACAAAACATAACAAAGCGTAACAAAATGACACAACATTGCACTAACTTGCCAGGCATCGTGGAGGTGAGATGGGTAGAGGCAGAAATGCTCTCGCCAAACATCGAGGCAAAATATTTGGCGGGACTGCCCGTAGCTATGCTTGCCGAGTCATACGCCTTGGACGTGCACGGCACAGCAGAATGCCAGGCAGTTGAAGAACATGAGAGTAATGGTAGGGTGGAGAAAACAACGCTCACCTTCCAAACACTGTCAGACATGCCACGAAAGAGGAATGTAGTGTGGTGCGTCAAGCAGGCCAGCGGACAGTGGTGGCTCATCGGATCGAGAGAAAGGCACTGGCCGACAGTCAAAGTGACCACAAACACGGGCAAACCTGAAGGCGAGGCAGCCATCAAGACCGTCGAAGTGACGCATGTGGCACTAAAATCGCTCATACCGGTGACGGTTTGAGTCTTTTGAACCAAATGGTGAGGCTTTTACCTTTGCCGAAAATAATAGATTATGGCAAACAAATATCAACTGAGGCTCAAAGGATATGTCGGAGGATGGAACTTCGACGCCGATTATGTGGAATATGTCCTGGACAAAAACAAGGACAACGAGGTCAACGTGCTCATCAACTCGCTGGGTGGTTCAGTGTCAACGGCATTCAGCGTGAGTGCAGCATTCAAGCGACACGGCAATGTGCATGTGCATTATGAGGGCATGAACGCAAGTGCCGCGACCATCGCATCGCTGGGAGCAAAAAAGGTGAGCATGGATTGTAACGCCATGTATCTGGTGCACAAGTGCTGCCAGGAGGTTTTCAAATGGGACATGCTCAACGCTGATCAGCTGGAGCAACTCATCGCAGAATGCGAAAAAGCAAAAAAGGACCTCGAGAAGATTGACTTGAACATCGCAAGCGCATATGCGGCGCGATGCAAGAAAAATACTGACGACCTGCTGCAACTGATGAAGGAGGGAGGATGGCTCAACGCTAGCGAAGCCCTGGAATGGGGCTTCGTCGACGAAGTGACAGACCTGCCCGATGCGGAGAAACCTCAGATGACTGAGGATGTGGTAAACTTCATGGCAAGCGAGGGCATACCGATGCCCAACCTGCCTGAGGGGACGGAGACACGCAGCATGATGCAGAGACTGGTGGAAGCCATTCAAGGTTTCTTCCATAAAGAACAACAACAAATGACCGACAAAATGAAAAAGAACTTCATGAATGTGTGCCAGGTGCTCAAGTGCGAGTTCCTGGACATCGAGCAAGAAAAGGTCGACATCACCGACGAGCAGATGCAGCGCATCGAGGACAAGATGGTTAGCGACAACGCGACCATCACAGACCTCACACAGAAAGTGGACACTCTGTCACAGGAGATTTCAGACCTCAAGGACCAGATCAACTCGCTGCAACAGAAGCCAGCCGATGATTCAGGCCAAGTGATAGACAACGGGCAACGTCAGGACAGCGATGATTACTTCGCTGTCGTCAACGAGGCCCAGAACATGTTCAACCAAATCCCATAATAACATGTCACAGACCATTCATCAAATCTCGTTTAGCGACTCCGACTACAAGAAAGCCGCTGAAAAATGGGGAAAAGAACTGCTGCTCATGCCGCTGATGGCAGCGCAGGACACCCTCAAATTCATGACCGGTATCCCCGGTGTGCGCACAAAACTGCATCTGGGAACCGCCGAGAGCTCGGCGCAATTCGCGCCCTACAAGTCTAGCCGCAAGAGCGCGGGTACGACGGACATCATCTTCCGTGAGCTGGAGCCGTTCTTCGGCAACGTCAGCGAGGACTTCGAACCGAACAGCGTCATTCAGACCCTGCTCGGAGCGAACGCAGCGTTCCTGGGAGACGGACAGAAGCAGGCTCCCAGCGCAAAGCTGGTACTCGCTTGTGTCGCCAAGTCGCTGGGTGCACACCTCCAGGACGTGATTTTCTCTGCCAGCCGTGATGCCACAGGCGACACCACCGCTGACCTCTTCGACGGTTTCGGAACCATCGCCGACAAGGAAATCACCGCAGAGACCATCAGCATCACCAAGGGTAACCTCATGGAACTTGACGAGGCCATCACGGCCCTGAACGCCGTGGACATCGCCAAAGACATCGTCTACGGTCTCGACCCGCATCTGCGTCGCCTGGAGACCTTCCTCTACTGCTCGCAGGACTACGCCGACAAGTACAACGAGGGTTATCTGCTCACGCATAGCGGTATCATCTACAACGAGCGTTTCGAGCAGATGTATGTCGAGGGCAGCAACCGCAAGATGACGCTCTGTCCGCTGCCTTGCCTCGATGGAACAGACAAGTTCTACGTGGCACCGAAGTGGAACATGATCTACGGATACGACAACATGGGCGACATCGAGCGCATCCAGGTCGACCGCTTCTCTCCATGGCTGCTGACTCTGTCGGCCGCAATGTTCTTCGGTGTGCAGTTCCGCAGCATCGACAAGCGCATGCTCAAGGTCATCAAGCTCGCTGCAGCTAACAACAACGCCGAAGGTGGAAGCACTCCGGCTGGTGGTAGCGGTAGTGGTAGTGGTAGTGGTAGTGGTAGTGGTAGTGGTAGTGGTAGTGGCAGCGCTACCCCGAGCAAGGTGGCCACCCCGACTTTCTCGCCCGCTAGCTGGAGCGAGGGTGAGACACTCGAAGTCGAGCTCGCCACTGAAACCGAAGATGCAAGCATCTACTACACCACCAACGGCGACACGCCGACCAGTGAGTCCACGGCCTACGACAGCACCAACAAGATTACCTTGAGCGCGACAACGACCATCAAG
>JAEEJI010000159.1 GCA_016281825.1 Muribaculaceae bacterium
GATAAATTACGCGGCACCTCGGAAATAAAAATTAAAAACTTCGTTTTTTATTTTGTACTTCGCTCGGTTTGCAGTAATTTTGTCCCCACTAACGAAAACCAAACTTTTTAATCGCATTATGGCAACAACTAAAAAGACTAAACCGGAAACTAAAACAGTAAAGAGAACTCAAACCGAGAGCAAGCGTCTGATGGGGCTTGAGGAACGCTATGGTGCCCACAATTATCATCCCCTGCCCGTTGTTTTGCACAAGGGCAAAGGCATCTATGTGTGGGATGTCGAGGGAAAGAAGTACTTTGACTTCTTGTCATCGTACTCTGCCGTGAACCAGGGTCACTGCCACCCGCGCATCGTCAAGGCTTTGAAGGACCAGGCCAATGTACTGTGTCTGACATCGCGCGCCTTCTACAACGACGCTTTCTGCGAGTATGAGAAGTACATCCACACCTACTTCGGCTACGACCGCGTTCTGCCGATGAATACGGGCGCCGAGGCCGTTGAGACAGCACTGAAGTTGGCTCGCCGCTGGGGTACCGTGAAGAAAGGCATTCCCAACGACAAGGTGAAGATTATCTGCTGCGAGGGCAACTTCCATGGCCGCACGGTGACCGTGATTACCATGAGCAACGACCCCAGTTCGTATGCCGACTACGGCCCGCTGACCCCGGGTTTCATCCGCATTCCTTATAACGACCCCAAGGCACTGGAGAAGGCTCTGAAGAAATATGGCAACGAGGTTGCCGCCTTTATCGCCGAGCCCATCCAGGGCGAGGCTGGCGTGTTTGTGCCCGATGATGGCTATCTGAAGAAATGCTATGACCTATGCCACGAACACAATGTGCTTTTCATCGCCGATGAGGTGCAGACGGGTATCGCCCGCACCGGCAAGATGCTGTGCAGCGAACACGACGGCATCCGTCCCGACATCGTCATTCTGGGCAAGGCCTTGGGCGGTGGTGTGCTGCCTGTCTCGGCTTGCTTGGCCGATGATGACATCATGCTGAACATCAAGCCCGGTGAGCACGGCTCGACCTTTGGCGGTTTCCCGTTAGCTGCCCGCGTCGCCGTTGAGGCACTGAAGGTGGTGAAGGAAGAGAAGTTGGTGCAGAACGCCGAGAAGATGGGTAAGATTTTCCGCGAGGAGATCAAGAAGCTCGAGAACCCGTTCATCGTCGAGGTGCGTGGCCGTGGCTTGCTCAACGCCATCGTCACCAAGCCCATCGGCAAGAAGACCGCTTGGGACATCTGCCTAAAGATGATGGAGAACGGCCTGCTCGCCAAGCCGACCCACGACGACATCATCCGCTTCGCTCCGCCGTTGTGCATCACTAAGGACGAACTGATGAAAGCCATCGGCATCATCAAGAAGAGCTTCGAGCAGATGGCGAAATAAATAGCTGTAAGCTATAAGCTTTGAGCTATAAACGCTCCCCCGATTCGCGGTTGCGAGTCGGGGGAGGTTCATTATGCATTGTGCATTCATTAATCGCCTCCGAGATCGTGGAGGGTGCGGGGGGCTGGGGTCTTGGGGAGGGGCTTGCGGTCTTTGAGTTGTTCGAGGATGACCTCAATGGCCTTGTCAAGCTGCTGGTCGATGCCCTTGTACTCGAGCAGTGGGTCGTTGTCGATGAGGATGTCGGGATCGACACCGTGGTTCTCAATGATCCAGTTGCCGCGGGTGTCATAGTTGGTGAAGAAAGGCACACGGATGTCGGTACCGTCCATGTAGGGCAGCGAGCCGCTGATGCCAATAATGCCGCCCCACGAGCGGGTGCCGATGAGGGTGCCAAGCTGGTTCTCCTTGAAACTCCAAGGGAAGAGGTCGCCGTCGCTGGCCGAATACTTGTTTACCAGCAGCACCTTCGGACCATTGAGCGTCGCCTCGGGGATGAGCCCGTTGTGGCTGCTACCACGGTACATCGTCATGCGGTAGGGCTTGCGCAGCAGTCGCTCGATGATCATCGGCGAAATGTTACCGCCGCCGTTGCCACGGTCATCGACGATGAGCGCCTCCTTGTCAAGCTGCGGGTAGAAGTAGCGGGCAAACTCCTTCAGTCCCTCGGGACCCATGTCGGGGATGTAGATATACCCCACCCGACCACCAGTCTTCTCGCTGACATAGGCGATGTTCTTCTGTACCCACTCATAGTGGTACAGCGGGTACTCGTCCTGGATGGGCTTGACCACCACCTTATGCGCCCCAGCTCCATTGGCATTGGTGGCAATGGTAAGTTCGGTCATCACGTCGGCCTTGCCGCGAAGCAGGGTGTAGATATTGTCCACATCGTCGGTCTTCACGCCATCGACAGCCACAATGTAGTCACCTTCCTTGACATTCATGCCCGGTTCGAGCAGCGGCGAGCGGAGTTCCTCACGCTCGGGTGCGCCCTTCAGAATCTTGGTGATGCGGAAGGCCTTGCCATCGCGCTCCAGTTGTGCGCCCAGCATGCCGATGTGCTGTTGTGCCGCCTCAATGTGGTCACCGCCATCAACGTATGCATGGCCGCAGGCAAGTTCGCCAATCATGCCACCGATGACGTAGGTCAAGTCCAAGCGGTTCTTCACCCAGGGCAGAAGTGCGGCATATTTGTCGTGGATGGCGTTCCAGTCCACGCCGTGCATGTTCTTCAGGTAGAAGCCGTCACGGTAGGCGCGCCAAGCCTCGTTAAAGATTTGCTTCCATTCCTGCTCATAGTCCACATCGGCCATCATGTCGTCGAGGTTCACTGCCTCGGTCAAGTCGGTCTTACGCTTCGGCATGTCGGTGACATAGACCTCGCCCCGCTTGAACCAGATGGCGCGCTTCATGTCGGCCGAGGGCTGCATACGTGCGCCACTGGCGACAAGTTCGTCCTTCTCTTCCTTGAGGTCAAACATGTGTGTGCCGCCGTTGCCGTAGTACCACACATAGTTTCCGTCGCTGGCGAACGCTCCGTAGTTGCCTCCGCTCAAGGGCAGTTTGACCACGCGGTTCTCAATGCCGTCGAGTTCAATTTTGAAGGCGGGTGCTGCATCGGCCTTCTTGTCTTTGCCCTTCTTGTCAGCGGGCTTGTCGGCAGGTTTCTGTTCGTCCTTGCCGGTGGTCACCTGGTCATCGGTGGGCAGGAAAGGCGAGGGGGTGTCCTTGCTGAGCATCATCAAGTAGACGCCCTCCATGTTCCGATAGGCGAAGTTCCACTCGATGCTGCTGTAGATGGGGTTGAAGTCGCGTCCCGAAGCGAAGATGAGGTACTTGCCGTCGCTGCTGAACACGGGCGAGTTGCTGTCATACCAGTTCTCGGTCACCTGATGCGCCTTGCGGGCGGCGATGTCATAGAGGTAGATGACGCTCAACTCGTTGGGCGTGGTCTGGCTGTAAGTGAGCCACTGGCCATCGGGTGAGAACGAGGGAGTGGGGAACTCGCCGATGGAGTCCTGGGCGAGGGTGACCTTGGCTTTCGATGCCACGGTGAGCAGGACGATGCGGTTCTCGCGGTCGGTGTACACAATCTGGTCGCCCTTGGGGCTCCACTCGAAGTTGCGGATATAGGTGTCGTTGTCTCGGGTGAGTTGGACCGGGTCGCCACCCTCGGCGGGGCGCATCCACAGTTCGGTCTCGCCGGTGATGTCGCTGATATAGGCAATCCACTTGCCGTCGGGGCTCCACTGGGCGCTACGCTCGTGGGCGCCGGGTGTATGCGTGAGGTTGCGTGTCACACCTTTTTTGACAGGCAGGTCGAACACCTCGCCGCGGGCAGTGACCACCATGCGGTTGCCGTCGGGAGCCAGATGGGCATTGGTGACGAAGTCCTTGACTTCGCGCAATGCGGTGCGTGCCCAAGTGCCCTCATCGTCAAGTTCAACGCGGATTTGCTGCACCTGTTTGGTCTTGGGGTCAAGTTTATAGAGGTATCCGCCTTTCTCGAACACGACGACTCCGCCACCGCAACTGGGGAACTTCACGTCATAGTCGGTATAGTTTGTCACCTTGCTGGTGGCACCCGTGGCGGTATTATAGACGAAGATGTTCATCGTCTTGTCGCGGTCGCTGATGTAGTAAATCTCGTCGCCAATCCACATCGGGAAGATGTCCTGCGCCACGTTGTTTGTGACATTGGTGATTTTTTCGGCCTGCATGTCCCAAATCCAGATGTCATCGGCCATGCCGCCGCGGTAATACTTCCAGGTGCGGAACTCACGCATCACGCGGTTGTAGGCCAACTTGTGACCATCAGGGCTGTAACAGCAGAACCCGCCCTCGGGCAGGGGGAGCTGTTTTGCCATTCCGCCTTCGAGGGGTGCCTGCCACAATTGTCCGTCAAAGCTGTCGCTGATGCGGTTGCGGTAGATGATGGCCTTTCCGTCGGGTGTCCACGTCATCGTGATGTTGTTCGGACCCATTCGGTCACCCCAGTCGTCGCGGGGATTGCTGGCAGTGTAGGTCACGCGTCGGGGTGTGCCTCCGGTAGCAGGCATCACATAGACCTCGGTGTTGCCGTCATACTGTCCCGTGAATGCCAACTGGCTTCCGTCGGGGCTATAGCGTGCAAACGCCTCATAGCCGTCGTGAGCGGTCAGACGCTGGGCAGTTCCGCCGTGGATAGATACTCGGTAGAGGTCACCGGCATAGCTGAAAGTAACCTCAGTGCCATTGGTTGCCGGGAAACGCATCAGTCGCGCCTCACCAGCCTGGGTCGTTAGTGCTGTCGCAGCCATCGCCGCCAGCAGCAAAGTAAGATTTAGTTTTCTCATATCGTCATTTTATGTAAACTAGTGCAAGAGGAGGACGCGGCGGAGGGTTGCGCGGTAGCCGATTCGGTACCGGCGGAGGATGAGACGGTTGTCGCCTCTCAGCAGTCGCAGGGTGGTTAATGCACAACGCCTTGCCGACAGTGTGCCTGTTGCTGGCAGGTAGAACACGCCTTGCTGATGACCGTTTGCTTCGATAAGGATGATGTCGCAGCCCTCGGTAATGGTGTAGTCAGCGCAGGCATAGTATGTTCCGGCATGGTCGGTATGTATGGTCAGTGCAAGCGTGTCGGCCTGCAACGTACTGTCGGGTGTGGTGACAACAATGGGTGCATTGGAGTAAGACATGGTGTGCCTTGATGGCAGACTGTAGCCATAGCGGTTTGCCGCCACGACACTTACCTCGGCCAGCGTTGGCAGTGGTGGCAGTTTGAATGTGCTGTCGCTGATGCTGTAGCTGCGTGCTCCGTTGATGACCAACTTATAAGCCAAGTCAGCCTGCCACGGAGCGATATGCGCTAAGTCTACTTGCCATTTGACATCGGGCGTTTTCGGCAGTTGCGCCTCAGATGCCATCGTTACCTTGTGAGAACCCGCGTTGCCCCGCTGCAGCTTGATGAGCAGGTTGTGGTGTCCTTGAATGTCTGCAGGGATAAAGTTTCCCTCAACCTCTTGTCCGTCAAGTGTCATCACACTAATGTCATTTCCTGTTCCTACGATGGTGATGTCGAGGGTTGCCTCGCGATATGGTAGGTTGAGCAGTGTTTTGTTTCCCGCCAGACATTCGGGCACGGTGGGTGCAAACTCGATACCTTCGGGCATGAGTCTAATGCCAGCAAAGACGCGTAATATCATCGCCAGATTGCCCGCAGCAGTTGAGAGTGTGTTCACATGGTGCCCTTCGATGGTCAGGAGTTGCGCTTGATATAGTGCTTGCGCCCGATAAAGTGCAGCCAGTCCCCGGCGCAAGGCATGTTCATTTCGCACGGTTGCGCAAGCCATGTTCCAATAGGCTTGTGTGAGTGCCCACGAAGGATGTTCGAGATAGGGTTCAATGCTGAGTGCTGGATAGGTTGACAGGATGCCCCTGTGACCAATCGGTGTCTTCTCGACCAATGTTATGGAACGGTCATCATCGGCCAGGTCCCAGACCACCGCCAAAGCCTGTGCCATGTTATCGGCAAGTGGTGCCCGCATGGTGCCGAATCGTCCCATCAGAAAGGCACTGTATCGTCCGCGGCTCTCGTCCCAAAGTGCATTGTTGACGGCTTCTCGCAAGTGTTGCGCATCCTGCTGATATGGGGGCGTTTCGCCCAATTCCTCGGCCATTTCTCCAGCCACCTCCATGGCCCGTACTGCCAGCACATTGTTGATGAGCGTCTCAATCTGCGTGACTGTGATTGCATCGGCCCAGTCTGGATAGAAGTTTCCGGCGGCGTATCGAGCCAACTGCCCTCCGTGCATGAGACCATTGGCATAGTCAAACTGCACGGCTAGCTGCTCGTCGATGGTGTTCAGCGTGATTTCGTATGCCTCCTCAAGCCATTGACGGTCACCAGTTGCGCAATAGACCTCCCATGCCGCAATGGGCCAAGCCATTCGGTCATCGCATACGGGCCAGGTACCCTCATCCTGCATGACGAGCTGGTCCTCCACTTGATTGCGCAGCGTGGTCATTGCCCGCTGGGGATCGAGCAAGGCCAGTGAGAGATAGATGGCTCCATAGAGGGTGTTGTGGTCTTGGTGTACGTTGAATCCTCCCCTTTGGCTATAGTTTGCGACGATATCACCCACCGATAGGTTGTAGAGTGCATCGATGAGCGTTTGTTGTGACTGGTACAGGGGATATCGGTCGTTTGTGGTAAGGGTGGCGGTGGTGCCAGCGGTGAGGTGATAAGGGATGGTATCGGTGCCGGCAATGCGCTGCAGCATCTGCTGGGCTTGTTCGATGGAGGGAATGCCCGTGAGCTCCAGCGGTGAGACTGCACTGACGGTGACCTCGCCCTCGCTCACACTGTCGCCGGTCACACAAAACTCGTCGTTCTGCGCAATCACATGGTCGCCCATCGACTGCTCACCGCAGCCGACGAGTACCAAGAGCAATGCCAGGAGGAGTCCCCCCCAGCCTCGGAGCCCCCCCCAGCCCCCCCTGAAGAGGGGGGAGCGCTGTTTTGCGGCAACACGATACACTCCCTTAATTGCTGTAAAGGTATCGCTTGATGCTGCGCTTGGGGGTTTTCTCGAACTCTGTGGCGATGAGCTGAATCTTGGAGATGCGTTCGTAGGGTGCCACCAGCTTGTTGAGCTCGGCACGGATTTTCTCCATCAGTTCGGGCAACTGGTCGCGCGTGACACCCAACTGGTCCATGACCTCATAGTCGGGATAGACCAAGGCAATCAGCTTGCCCTCGCGCATGACCACGAGGCTCTCGTTGACATAGAGCATGTTGTTGAGCTTCGCCTCGATTTCCTCAGGATAGATGTTCTGTCCGCTGCTGCCCAGCAGCATGGTCTTGAGTCGTCCCTTGATGAAGATGGTGCCGTCGGCGCTGAGCGTTCCCATATCGCCAGTGTGAAGCCATCCGTCTTCGTGCAGCACCTTCTCGGTCGCTTCGCTGTTGTGGAAGTAGCCCAGCATCACATTCTCGCCGCGGACGCAGATTTCGCCGGGGATGTTTTCCGGGTCGTCGCTCAAGATTTTACACTCCATCAGTCCCGGCAAGACGCGACCAGCGCTGTGGAGGACGAACTCGCGCCAAGGGGTGTGGCTCACCAGCGGGCCGCACTCGGTCATGCCGTAGCCCACGGTGAAGGGGAACTTGATCTTGTAAAGGAATTCCTCGACCTCGGCGTTGAAGGGTGCGCCGCCTACGATAATCTCCTCAAACTCGCCGCCGAACGCCTCGATGAGTTTCTTGCGAATCTGGGCATAGATGCGCTTGTCCAGATAGGGTACGGCGAGCGCCCAGCGCAGCATGCCCTTGCTGATCATCGGGACAATCATCTTGCTATAGATTTTCTCGAGAATCAGCGGCACGCACATCACTAGGTTGGGTTTGAACTCACCAAGTGCCTTGACAAGGATCTTTGGCGAAGGGATGCGTCCCAGCAACATCACATGACTGCCCACAGCCAAGGGCGTGAGCATATCGAAGGCGCAGCCGTAGGCATGTGCCAGCGGCAGGAACGACAAGCATCGCGAGCCTTTATAGTGCAGGCCCGAATTGATGCCATAGATGACATTTCCACACAAGTTGTTTCCTGTGAGCATCACACCCTTGCTGAAGCCCGTGGTTCCACTGGTGTAGTTCAGCTCCATGAGTGCGTCAGATGGCACGTCGGCATAGCGGATGTCGTTGCGGTAGAAGCCGTTGGGATATTTCTTGTCGAAGGCCTGTGGCAGGTTGTTGAGCGCCTCACCGATGCTCTCGCCTTCTTTCTCGGCAAACAGTTGCATCTTGTCGAGCGAGACAGCTGCACGGATGCGTCGCATCTGCTCAAAATCCAACGCGTCCCACACAGCCTTGCTCGAGAACAGTAGCACCGCCTCACTGTGGTTGATGATGTGCTGTGCGTCGGTGGGGTTGAACTCCTGGAGGATGGGCACGATGACCGCGCCATAGGTGATGGTGGCCATGTAGACGGTCACCCAATTGGGGGTGTTCTTGCCGATGAGTGCAACCTTGTCGCCCGCCTTGATGCCGCAGGCGTCGTAGAGCAGGTGCAGTTTGGCAATGTTGCGTGCAAAGTCACCGTAGGTCAGTTTGGTACCATCGTTATAGTCGCTCAGTGCCGGCAACTCCCAGTTGTCGATAAAGCTTTTCTCGTACAGTTTGATGATATTCTCTTTCAGCATAGCTCATCTAAATTTAGACTGCAAAGATACGATAATTAATTGAGAATTGAGAATTGAGAATTGAGAATTTTATCAGCCAGCTGGTCATTTTTCTATTTTTCAAGATGAAAGTTGTAGAATTGGCATGGATTTTGTATCTTTGTGGGCAGATAACCCCCTAAAACCCTTAAAACAATGAAAAGAATGCTATTAGCGGCCACGCTCATGTTGATGTGGGCAGCCGCATCGTGGGCCGACTCGCCCCTGACATCCACTCACTTCAGTGAGGCCTACGATGCCAACCCGATGGTGGAGATGGCCGCCGATATCGAGCCGGGCGACTTCCTGCCTACCACCCTGCTTAACTTCCTCGCCGACAAGAATTCTCCCGTCGACGTTCGCCTCGCCGTGGTCAACAAACTGGGCTGGAGCTTTGACGGCAACAACATCGAGCAACAGTTAAGCGAGTACCTGATGAAGAAGCACAAAGTGAAGACGCTCGACAAGCTGTTCAAGAAATTGGACGCCAGCACGCTGTGTGTCTATGCCTACAGCAAGGCGATGTCTAACTACTTCGAGGTCACCGAGGCCAGCCAAATGGCGCACGAGGCCGTCAAGCGCGACAAGAGCCACAGCTTGAGCATCGCGCTGATTGACGCGTTGATAGAGGCGCAGATCTACCTGGACAGCGATTGGAGTAAGATTTACCCGCGTGTGGCAAGCGTGTTGCATGACGGCTCACTCAAGTTGGACATGCGTCAGACGGCCATCGACAACATCATGGAGTATATCGGCCTCTACGAGGAGTATGTTCGGTAAGTACTACCTTGTCCTTGTCCCCCCACAAAACAACCGCGGACCAGCATCTCGTCTGGCCCGCGGTTGATTATCATATCTCGCCTTATGTCATCACGCACTCCTTCGTAGCACATCTGCCGCACCTACGGCGCGAAACTGGGTGATGAGCTCAGTCGGTTGTTCAATTCCATTTTTGACCATTCAGAGCAATGCATGTCGATAGTGCGCACCTTGAGCACTCGTCATGCAGGCTACACCCGCAACGAGACATCTGTTGTTACGATTTGTTAATTATAGCGCGCATTTTGGCGTGAGTGAACAATTCGTTGTAATTTTGCAGTTTGATTACAAGAACCCTAAAGATATGGCACAGAAAGAAGACGTTTTCAAGAAGATTGTATCGCACGCCAAGGAGTATGGCTTCGTGTTTCCCAGCAGTGAGATTTATGACGGTCTGGGGGCCGTGTACGACTATGGCCAGAACGGCGTGGAACTCAAAAATAACATCAAGCGCTATTGGTGGGAAGCGATGACGCTGCTGCACGAGAACATCGTGGGC
>JAEEJI010000160.1 GCA_016281825.1 Muribaculaceae bacterium
CGCCCTTCTTACCCTGCTTGGTAGTAACGATAATCACACCGTTAGCAGCACGGCTACCATAGAGTGCGGTAGCAGCAGCGCCCTTCAGCACTGTCATGCTCTCGATGTCGTTAGGTGAGATGCTCGAAATACCACCGGCGGTCTGTGCGTGACCTTGGCCAGTGAGTGTAGTGCTCTGCAGAGGCACACCGTCCACAACATAAAGTGGTTGGTTGCTACCATTGATAGAGCTGAAACCACGGATAATCACCGAATTGGCAGAACCCGGGTCACTTGCGGTGTTTTGGACTTGTAGTCCAGCCACCTTACCGCTCAGTGAGCTCATGGCATCGGTAGTGCGTGCACTAACGATGTCTTCGGCTTTCACTTGTTGAGCCGCATAACCCAATGATTTCTGCTTACGGGTAATACCCATCGCGGTCACCACCACCTCTTCAAGCTGCGTGTCAGCAGCCTTGAGGACGATGTTCATGTTGGGAGTGATTGGCAGGTCTTGAGTGACCATGCCGATGTACGAGACTCGCAACATGTTCTTCCCACTCGGAACATTCAATGTGAAAGTTCCGTCAACATCAGTCGCGGTACCCACTTGAGTGCCGAGCACATGAATCGACGCACCCACGATGGGGAGGCCGTCTTCCTCGGCAGTCACAGTTCCCGTGACTCTAGTCTGTGCGCTTGCGATTCCTATCGCAAGGAACGCGCACGCCAGAAACAAGGTTAATTTCTTAATCATAAACTCTCGCATTTAAAATTATTAATTGAAAAATAACTTTACCTTATAATAAAGGGTGGTCTAGATGATTCCTCAGTAGTAGTGTTCCACCCGTATGACGCTAAAAAAATGATACAATTTGACTTGCAAAGTTAGACCTTTTGCTATTTATGGGCAAATTTTCTTGCGCTTTTAACCTTTTATGCAAAAATCTAATTTTTATCAAATTGTGGATATTGGTAGGTGAAACACAATCCTTTTCACCAAAAATAGCTTTGCAGAGTATTGATAATCAAAGGCAGTAAAGCAAAAAATGCCCAAGTTAACCCTTGAGATGCTTAACTGTTAAAATCCGAATGTTTTAACATTTTGTTTTTTAACACTTTTCTCTCGATTTTTGCTCAGATTAGACGTTAAAGCGGAAGACAACGATGTCGCCATCCTGGAAGACATAGTCCTTGCCTTCGATGTGCATCTTCCCTGCCTCCTTCACGGCAGCCTCGCTGCCATAGCTGATGTAGTCGTCATATTTGATAACCTCGGCGCGTATAAATCCACGCTCAAAGTCGGTGTGTATGACACCAGCGCACTGAGGTGCCTTGCTACCCTTTCGGAATGTCCAGGCGCGCACCTCCTTTGGGCCGGCGGTGAGGAAAGTCTCCAGATTTAGCAAGGCGTATGCAGCCTTGATGATGCGGTTCACTCCGCTCTCTTTCAGCCCAATCTCCTCGAGAAACATCTGTCGCTCCTCGTAGGTGTCGAGTTCGGCTATCTCGCTCTCGGTCTGTGCGGCGACAATCAGCATCTGAGCATTCTCGTCCTTGATGGCCTCGCGCACGGCATCGACATAGGCGTTGCCGGTCGCCGCCGACGCGTCATCGACATTGCAGACATATAGCACAGGCTTGTTGGTGAGCAGGAACAAGTCGTGTGCCACGCGTTCCTCGTCCTTGTTGAGCAGCTCTACCGCCCGCGCATTCTTGCCTTGGGAGAGTGCCTCCTGGTATCTCGCCAAGACGTCGTATTGGACCTTTGCGTCACGGTCACCTGCCTGTGCCTGCTTTTGAACACGGGGGATGCGCCCCTCTACGGTCTCCAGGTCGCGCAGCTGCAATTCGGTGTCAATAACCTCCTTGTCACGCACGGGGTCGACGGTGCCGTCAACGTGGGTGATGTTATCGTCGTCAAAGCAGCGCAGCACATGGATGATGGCATCGGTCTCGCGGATATTGGCCAAGAACTTGTTTCCGAGTCCCTCGCCGCGCGAGGCACCCTTGACCAAACCGGCGATGTCAACAATCTCGACGGTAGTTGGGACGATACGGGCCGGATGGACCAGTTCGGCGAGCGCATTGAGTCGCTCGTCAGGTACGGTGATAACACCCACATTGGGTTCGATGGTACAGAACGGGAAATTTGCCGACTGCGCCTTGGCATTCGACAAACAATTAAAGAGAGTAGACTTGCCTACATTGGGCAGTCCCACGATTCCACATTGAAGGGCCATTTAGTTAATTAAGAATTCAGAATTAAGAATTAAGAACCTTTGGCAATTAAGAATTTTAGAACGTGCTGCGCGCTGGTAGCATAACCTAATTGCACTTTACGGGTGCAAAGGTACGGCAAAAATGGCAATTGTGAGACATTTTTTGCGTTTTTGTTGTAGAAATGCCCAAAATCCCAGAAAAAAACCGTATCTTTGTCAACTTGTGAGAACTGATGTGCTATATATCGTCGTCCCTTGCTATAACGAGCAGGAAGTGTTGCCCATGGTGCATGAGCAACTGTTGTCGTTGCTGCAAAGTCTGACCGATGCCGGCACAGTATCGGCTGACAGCCGTGTGCTGTATGTCGACGATGGCTCAACTGACGCGACCTGGTCGTTGATTACCGACTATGCGCGCGACAATCGAGTGCATGGCATCAAATTGTCGTGCAATGTGGGGCATCAGAATGCCTTGGTGGCAGGCCTGGAAACTGCCATTGAGCATGCCGACCTGATGGTAACCATCGATGCCGACGGGCAGGACGACGCACAGGTCATTCAGCAGATGCTAGAGCGTTATCAGGCAGGCTGTGACATCGTATACGGTGTGCGCCGCGAGCGCAAGAGTGACACTTGGTTCAAGCGCACCAGCGCACAGGCATTCTACAAGTTGATGCGCCGGCTAGGCGTGAAGAATGTTTACAACCATGCCGACTACCGGCTGATGAGTCGCCGCGCTGTGGCGGCGTTGCTGCGTTACCGTGAGCGCAACCTGTATCTGCGTGGCGTAGTGTCGCTTGTGGGATTCAGGAGTGACTGCGTTTACTATGACCGTGGCGCGCGGCTAGCGGGCGAGAGCAAGTTCCCGTTGCGCCGCATGCTAGGCTTTGCCGTTGACGGTATCACATCATTCAGCATCCGCCCGGTGCGCATGGTGCTCGCCCTGGGCATCATCTTCGTGATTATCTCACTGGCCATCCTGGTCTATGTACTCGTGTCCTACTTCAGCGGGCGCGCGGTCAGCGGTTGGACATCGATGATCCTGTCGCTGTGGTTCATCGGCGGTTGCATCCTCGTTGGACTGGGCATCGTCGGCGAATACATTGGCAAAATCTACATCGAGACCAAGGACCGGCCGAGGTATCACATAGAACAATCCACGATACCGAAGCCCCCCTCAGTCCCCCCTAAAGAGGGGGAGGCTCAATGCTGATGCAATCTGGTAACGACCTAACTACAAAACAACTAAAAATAAAAACTAATGACAATGAAGAAACTATTGACACTGGCTGCTGTGGCAGCCATCGCAGTGCAAGTCCATGCGGTAACGCCGTTGTGGATGCGCTATGCCGCCATCTCGCCCAACGGGCAGGAAATCGCGTTCTGTTACAAGGGCGACATCTACAAAGTGGCCGCTACGGGTGGGAATGCCATCCAACTGACCACCCAGTCAAGCTATGAGATGAACCCCGTATGGAGCGCTGATGGCCGCTACTTGGCATTCGCCAGCGACCGCAAGGGCAATTTCGACGTGTTCATCATGCCGTCAATGGGCGGCGCACCCACGCGCCTGACCACCAACTCGGCGAGCGAGTTGCCGTGGGCGTTCAGCCCCGATGGGAAGTATGTCTATTTCTCTGCTTCCATCCAGGACCCTGCCAGCAGCGCGCTGTTCCCCAGCGGGCGTTTGACCGAGGTCTATAAGGTACCCGTGGCTGGTGGCCGCACCACACAGGTGCTGGGCACGCCCGCCGAGGAGATTACCTGGGATCAGAAGGGCAAGTTCATGGTTTACCAGGACCAGAAAGGCATGGAGGATGCCTGGCGCAAGCACCACACCAGCAGTGTCACCCGCGACATCTGGAAGTATGATGCCACCACCGGCAAGCACACCAACCTCACTGACCATGCTGGCGAGGACCGCAGTCCCGTACTCAGTGCCGACGGTCGCACGGTCTATATCCTGAGCGAGCGCAATGGCGGTTCGATGAACGTGTACCAGTTCCCCATCGACCAGCCTTCCAACATCAAGGCAGTGACCTCGTTCAAGACCCACCCCGTGCGCTTCCTGAGCATCGCCAACAACGGCACATTGTGCTACACCTACGACGGCGAACTGTACACGCAAGCCCAGGGCGGGAAACCCAGCAAGGTGAAGATTGACCTCTTCCACGACGACAGCGAGGACGTGCTGCGCACCTCGATGACCAAAGGTGCCACCAGCGCGGTAGCTTCGCCCGACGGCAAGCAAGTGGCGTTCATCGCTCGCGGCGAGGTGTTTGTCACCTCGGTGGAATATGCTACGACCAAGCGCATTACCAACACACCGCAGGCCGAGAAGGGCCTCTCGTGGGGCAGCGACAACCGCACCTTATATTATGCCACCGAACGCAACGGCAACTGGCAGTTGGTCGAGGCAAGCATCGAGCGCAAGGAAGACCCGAACTTCCCCAATGCAACGACCATCAAAGAAGAGATTCTTTTGCCCTCGACCACCGTCGAGCGTGCCTACCCCGACGTGAGTCCCGACGGCAAGAAACTCGCGTTCATCGAGGACCGCAACCGCCTGATGGTGATGGACCTGAAGAGCAAGAAAGTGCATCAAGTCACCGATGGTTCAACCTGGTTTAACACCAGTGGCGGATTTGACTACTCCTGGTCTCCCGACAGCAAGTGGTTCGCCATCAACTACATCGCCAACGGTCGTGATCCCTATACCGACGTAGGTATCGTCAGTGTCAACGGCGGCAAGATTACCAACATCACCGGCAGCGGCTACTTCAGCGAGTCGCCCAAGTGGGTGATGGAAGGCAATGCCATCCTGTTTGCCAGCAACCGCTATGGCATGCGCGCACACGGCTCGTGGGGCTCGCAGGACGACGTGCTGCTGGCATTCGTCAACCAGGACGCCTACGACAAGTACCGCATGAGCAAGGAGGACTACGAACTAGTCAAGGAGGCCGAGAAAGAGGCGAAGAAAGAAGCCGACAAGAAGAAGGCTGATGAGGCGAAGAAGAACAAGAAAGACGACAAGAAGGATGACAAGAAAGACGAGAAAAAGGACGAGGTGAAGGATATCGTCGTTGAACTGGATGGCATCGAGGATCGTGTGGTTCGCCTGACGCCCAACTCGAGCAGCATCGCCAGCGCGATGATCACCGACGACGGCGACAACCTTTACTACTTGTCAAAGTTTGAGGACGGCTTCGACCTGTGGAAGCTTGACATGCGCAAGCACTCGACCAAGCTGGTGAACAAGATGAACTCGGGCTTCGGCGACATCCAGCGCGGTAACGACGGGAAGACCATGTTTATCCTAGGGTCGACGATGAACAAGCTCACCATCGCCAGCGACAAGCTCACCCCCATCACCTACAAGGCCGACTTGAAAATGGACCTCGCCGCTGAGCGCGAGTATATGTACAACCATGTGCAGCACCAGGTGAACAAGCGGTTCTTCCGCACCGACCTCAACGGCTGCAAGTGGGACGCAATGTGCGACGCTTACCGCAAGTTCCTGCCTCACATCAACAACAACTATGACTACGCCAACCTGCTGAGCGAGTTGCTGGGCGAGCTGAACGTGTCGCACAGTGGCGGCCGCTATTATCCCAGTGGCGGCAGCGAGCCAACCGCCAACATGGGTCTGCTGTTCGATTGGACCTACACTGGCAAGGGCCTGAAGATTGACGAGGTGATCGAGAAGGGTCCGTTTGCCCGTTCGACGAGCAAGGTTCGCCGTGGCATGATTGTCGAGAAAATCAACGGCATCGAGATCAACGAAGAGAACGACTACACGCAGTTGCTCAACGGTCTGGCTGGGAAGAAGACGCTGGTGACCATCCGCGACCCCAAGGGCGGCACCTTTGACGAGGTCATCCTACCCATCACAAGCAGCCAGATGAACAACCTGCTGTACGATCGCTGGGTCAAGCGGAACGCGCACCTGGTCGACAGCCTCTCGGGTGGCCGACTGGGTTATGTACACATCAAGTCGATGAACGACGACAGCTACCGCGAGGTCTACAGCCAGGTCATGGGCAAGTACTACAAGAAAGA
>JAEEJI010000161.1 GCA_016281825.1 Muribaculaceae bacterium
CAAGCGAACCAACTGCGGCAGATGGGGCTCTGCTTCCCCGCAGTGTCGGCCGATGGCACGACGCATTACCACGCCATGTTCCATCCGCAGGTGCGAGCAGCACTTGTCCATGTCAAGCGTGAGTTCCAGCCCGTGGACATAGCCTTTGGCCAAAACTCGACACTCATAACCGGTGCCAACATGGGAGGCAAGACAGTCGTTCTCAAGACACTGACGCTCTGTCAATTGCTATTCCAGTTTGGCTTCGGAATTCCTGCTCAGGAAGCCACCATTGCCGTGAAAGATGAGATTTACTTTTGCATCGGCGATGACCAGTCGGTAGAACGCGGACTATCCTCGTTTGCTGCCGAAATGAAGAACATTGACCATGTCGTGCAAGCCTCGCGTACCGATCGTCGCATCCTCGCGCTCATCGACGAACCCGCGCGAACCACTAATCCAACCGAAGGAACTGCACTAGTCACCGCCCTATTGCGATTAATGCAAGACCGCCCTGTGAGCCTAGTGATGACCACGCACTACGACATTGACCCGGGTGACGCGAACTGCCTACGGGTCAAGGGTTTTGAGAATGGTGCAATGGACTACACCCTGGTCGAGGTCGAGGATGGCGAAGCCCCGCACGAGGCCTTGAACATCGCCGAGAGTCTGGGCATTGACCCAGAGTGGCTCGCCCAGGCTCGAAAATTGCTCAACCACTAAGCTTTTTTTGAAAATAATTGCCAAATAAAAAAATTCAATAACTTTGCCACCAGCTAGCGGTTTGGTGCTTTTGGAACTTCATTCTTGTGCCATTGGCCAACCAGACAATCGCTAGGCTAACATATAAATACACCAAATCTCTGTAATTATGAAACTGAAAACTTACTTTACTGCACTGGCAGTGATCTGCCTGGCTCTTGAGGCTTCGGCCGATGGCAACACCATCAACGTGAAGACTGCAGCAGAATTTGTCAATGCCTTAGGGCCTGACCGTACCATTGTAATAGTCACCAACCAGCCGCTGAACATCACCGAGGCCATCGACCGCCGCGTGTCTGAGGGGACTCTGCCCGAAGCAGAGACTTACTTTAACCTAGAGACTCCTCCCGCGAAAACCGCACGAGTCACCTATGCGTCGAACACCGATGGCAACGCGCTGCAAGTGCGTGGTTGCAACAATCTCACTATCCGCTCGGCAAGGGGCACAGCCACACTGCTAGCCACGCCCCGCTATGTCAACGTCATGGAGTTTATCGATTGCAAAGACTTGAAAATAGAGAATATCGTCATGGGGCATACCCAGGATGGTTACTGCGACAAGGGCGTGCTGGAATTGGACCGCTGCAACCATGTGACCATCAACGACTGTGACCTGTATGGTTGCGGAACTGAGGGTTTTGTGATTGACTGTTGCAACGATGTGACCGTCAACCGTACCACGGTGCATGACTGCACCTACCACACGATGCACATCTTCAGGTCTAACCAAGTGCGCTTCAACGACTGCATCTTCCGTGACAACCGTGAGTATGACCAACTGTGCGTGAGCAACTGCAACGACATTGTGTTCACAGGATGCCTCTTTGACAATCTGCAGGGACCGCTCTTTGCGCTCGATGACTATGTCAACTTCTATAGCTGCAGTTTCAGGCGATGCATGATGCAGCCCATTGATAGTGAATTTGGGCCTCAGGGCTATGCCATCCTGGCTTATTGCAGTCAACTGAATGAAGAAACGTCGGCAATCATCAGTGTCAAGAAGCCAACGCTGCGTCCGGGTCTGTGGACCGATGGCAAGCGCCAGTATCGTGTCACGCGTTCGGATGCCTACCGATATGTATTCACCCCACTCGACGAACCGGAAAACGCCTTTGCCCTCAACTGTATCTCGGTCAAAGCCAACGACTATATCACGGCACCTGAGTTCCCCTGTGAGAACCGGAGCCGTCTGGTGGCAGACGCCGGTCGCAATGGTGGCACCGACTATGTGCGCATTCTCGACGACGGTGGCGTGCTGCAACAATCATTCAGATATGTCGGCCGGTAAACCATACCTGCCACCCTATCTCTGACAGGCTTTTTTGGTTAAAAGTTTGGTGTTATATTGCTCAATCACCGAATTATTCTTATATTTGCAGCAACTTTCAATGCCCATATCTGGACGCACCCCTCAAGTGCGCCTTGTTGGGTGTACATTCTTGGAGTGAATTCATGGGGAATATACTCCACTAATTAATTGTACCATTGACAATTAAACATATTTACAATATGCAAAAGAGCAAGTTAGGATTAGATTTTGAAAAAGTTGAGTATGCACGCGGGTTGGCCAAAGGTATTGCTCAGGATGTGCAGACATTCGTCGAGCAATACACGACTGTGGCTGTTGAGCGCACACTTTGCCGCCTGATGGGCATTGACGGCATTGACGACAACGAGGTGCCGCTGCCCAATGTGGTGGTGGAGGCTTTGAAGGAGAAGGGTGTTCTCGGCGAGGGTGCACTGTTCTTCATCGCCAATGCGATGATTCGCACGGGGCTAAAGCCTCAGCAGATTGCTGAACAGGTGGCTCAAGGCGAGTTGGACATCACGCAGGTTGTCACACGCGACCCCAAGCAGATTGCCGACGCGCTGCAACCGGTCATCGATGAGAGCATGGCACGCATTCGTGCCCGTCGCGCCCGTCGCGAACATTACCTTGAGACCATCGGCGAGGGTCCTAAGCCCTACTTGTACATTATCGTCGCCACGGGCAACATTTATGAGGACGTGGTGCAGGCTCAGGCTGGTGCCCGCCAGGGTGCCGACGTGATTGCGGTGATTCGCACCACGGGACAGAGCCTACTCGACTATGTGCCCTATGGCGCGACCACCGAAGGCTTTGGTGGCACGTTCGCTACGCAGGAGAACTTCCGCATCATGCGCAAGGCACTTGACGAGGTCGGTGAGGAGCAGGGGCGTTACATCCGCTTGTGCAATTACTGTTCAGGTCTGTGTATGCCCGAGATTGCCATTATGGGTGCTTTCGAGGGTCTGGATGTGATGTTGAACGACGCGCTCTATGGCATCCTGTTCCGTGACATCAACATGCAGCGCACGCTTATCGACCAGTACATGAGCCGCATCATCAATGGCTTTGCTGGAGTTATCATCAACACTGGTGAGGACAACTACCTGACCACCGCAGATGCCGTCGAAGCTGCCCACACGGTGCTGGCTTCGGACCTCATCAATGAGCAGTTGGCGCTGATGGCCGGTCTGCCCGAGGAGCAGATGGGTCTGGGACACGCGTTTGAGATGGATCCGATGCTGGAAAACGGCTTCCTGCTGGAGTTGGCACAAGCACAGATGACGCGTGAAATCTTCCCGAAGGCGACGCTGAAGTACATGCCCCCGACCAAGTTCATGACGGGCAACATCTTCCGCGGACACATCCA
>JAEEJI010000162.1 GCA_016281825.1 Muribaculaceae bacterium
AGTTGCCTATATCGTGGGACACGACACCGTCCTCAGCGACCCGCTCAGCCTTAAGGTCATCCCGGTACCTGTCGACACCACCCAAGACATCATCCACATAAAGCCGGTTGAGGGCGTGCCATTCAGACTGCTCGATTGGATACCTGATTGGATAGCGGACTACTGGTGGGCATGGCTGCTGGCATTGTTGCTGATTGCTGGCGCGCTCTACTACTATTTCAAGTGGTATCGGTATGGACGCAACCCGCTGCGACCCGAGAAGAAGCGCTTGCCGGCCTACGAGGAGGCGATGCTCAACCTGGAGGCGCTCAAGCAGCGACAACTGTGGCAGAACGGACAGGAGAAAGAGTATTTCACCGGCCTGACCGATATCCTGCGCGTGTATATCGACCGACGCTTTGGAGTCAATGCCGTCGAGATGACCAGTACCGAGATTGTCAAGACACTCAAGGAGCGCGGAGAGACCAAGGCAGTCAACGAGCAGTTGAGCATGATACTCGAAATGGCCGACATCGTCAAGTTCGCTGCAGTGCGGCCCTTGGCAGATGACAACGAATTGGCGTTCCAGCGGGCAGTGAATTTCGTCGAGGAGACTAAACCTGTGGTGGAAACTACTGAACAACCGAAGGAGGTGAAACCATGATGCAGATGTTACATCCCAATTGGCTGTGGCTCTTCTTGCTGTACATTCCGCTCATCGCATGGTATGTCTACAAACATCGAACCATGCACCCGACGATGCGCATGAGTACCACCGAAGCCTTCGACCGATTGCCCACCAGTTGGCGAGGATGGCTCAACCACTTGGTGTTTGCCCTGCGATTGGCGGCACTGGGATGTCTCATTGTCATCCTGTGCCGGCCACAAACACGCGACTCCTGGTCTACGAGCGATGTGGAAGGTACAGACATCATCGTGGCGATGGACGTGTCTACTTCGATGCTTGCCAAGGACTTCAACCCCAACCGAATGGAGTCGGCAAAGAAGGTCGCCACGCAGTTTGTCGCAGGACGCGAACATGACAACATCGGACTGGTTCTCTTCGCCGGAGAGAGCTTCACGCAGGTTCCCATGACAATGGACAACGCCACACTGGTCAATGCCATCGGGCAAATCAAGATGGGGCTGCTGGAGGACGGTACTGCCATTGGCGACGGTATCGCAACGAGCATTAACCGCATCAAGGACGGAAAGGCAAAGAGCAAGAGCATCATCTTGCTCACCGACGGATCGAACAATACGGGAGTCGTCGCACCGCTCACCGCAGCGCAGATAGCACACAAGTATGGTATAAAAATCTACACCATCGGAGTGGGAAGCAATGGCAACGCTCCCTATCCCGTGGCAATTGACTTTGCTGGTAACATCCAGTACCAGACCATGCCCGTGGTCATTGACGAAGCAACGCTGCAGAAGATTGCCGCTGCAACTGGGGGAAAGTACTTCCGTGCCACCAGTGCCAAGGTGCTGGAGCAGATTTTCAAGGAGATTGACTCCCTCGAGAAAACCCACTTGGATGTCCAACGCTTCTCCCACACCGAGGACAATTACATGCCCTGGGCCATCGCACTGCTCATCCTGCTACTTCTCGCAGCCCTCATCGATTACACCCTCCTCCGCCACATACCCTAACTCAATGTTATGGCTGAATCTTTTAATTCTTAATTCTTAATTCATAATTCTTAATTAGGCAGATGTTCACATTCGCCAATCCACAATATCTCTATCTGTTGCTGCTCTTACCGGTGGTAGCGCTGCTCTTTTGGGCGGCACGACGCAACAGGCGCAAGCAACTCAAGGCGTTCGGACGAGAACAGATGGTCAATGAACTCATGCCCGAGGTGTCATCCATCAAGCCTTGGGTGAAGCTCACCCTTGAACTATTGCTGGTCGCACTCGCTATCATCATCCTGGCTAGACCCAGGGCCGGAGCAAGCAAGACCACCGACAAGGTGCATGGCATCGAGGTAATGGTCGCTCTGGACATTTCCAATTCAATGAATGCCAGTAGTACCGACAACCCGAAGGATATCAGCAGATTGCAACGAGCTAAACTCATCGTGCAGAAGATGATGGACTCATTCGACAACGACAAGGTCGGGCTTATCGTCTTCGCTGGGAATGCCTATATGCAGATGCCCATGACTAGCGATGTGAGTTCGGCTAAACTGTTTTTGAGCAACATCAACACAAACATGGCACCCACCCAAGGTACTGCCATCGGAGCGGCCATTGCCATGGCGACACAGTCGTTCTCACCATCCAAAAAGTCGCAGAAGACAATTGTCGTCATCACCGACGGAGAAAACTTTGAGGATGATGCAACCAGTGCCGCGCACCAAGCGCAAAAACAAGGAATGCAGGTCAACGTCATCGGTGTGGGCAGCGAACACGGTGCGCCCATTCCTATGCCGGACGGAAGCTATCTGACCGATGACCAGGGGCAGCCTGTCACTACCTACCTGAATGAGAAAATGGCACAGGAGATTGCCAAGGCGGGCAAGGGAGTATACATCAACGGAGCAGCCAACGATGCGGTCGAGACCTTGCACGAGACACTTGACAAACTCGCACGCACTGACCTCGAGGCGGTCACATACACCAAGCACGACGAGCAGTTCCCGGTCTTTGCGGCATTGACAATGGTCTTACTCTTGGCACTAATCATGTGGACCGAGCGACAAAGCCCCTGGCTGCAGAAGTATAATTTTTTCACGCGCAAACAGGCACTATCATGATTAAACGATTCATCGTCATACTCTTGCTGAGTCTCACCGCCACGACAACCGTCTGGGCGGACGATAACCAGCCCGTAACGGTCAAGAAGGAGCGCAACCACATCCGGGCAGGAAACAGCCTTTACAACAAAAAGCGATATGCCGAAGCCGAGGTGGAGTACCGCAAGGCATTGCAGGTGGCACCGCAGTCGGCTGTGGCGCAGTTCAACCTCGCAACAACCTTGCTCAAGCAGGGTGGGGGAGCTGCAGGGCAGGAGGATAAGAACAACCCGGTCAAACAAGCGGCAGACATACTTACCGACTTGGCCAAGCATGCCCCGACCAAGTCCTTGCGAAGCAAAGCAAACTATGACTTGGGAAACCTGGCCTATAGCAATCAAGACTATGGACAGGCGGTAGAACGCTACAAGCAAGCATTGCGCGAGGACTCGTCTGATGACCAGGCACGATACAACCTGCGACTGGCGCAACTCAAACTGAAGCAGCAACAACAGCAGCAACAGCAAAACAAAGACCAAAACAAGGACAAGAATCAGGATCAAGATAAGGATAAAAAAGACCAAGACAAGGATAAGCAGGATAAGCAAGACAAGGACAAACAAAATCAAGACAAAAAGGACCAGGATAAGCAGAATCAAGATAAGCAGAATCAAGACAAGCAAAACCAGGATCAGCAGAAACAACAACAGCAACAACAACAAGGGGGCATGAGTCAGCAGAATGCCGAACAGGTTCTCAAGACCATGCAGAATCAGGAAAATGCAACACAGCAACGTATCAACGCTGCCAAGGCACAAGAAGAACGACGAGAACGTGCGCGTACCAACCGCAAATGGTAATGACAATGAAGAAGTTTCTTAATTTATTCATATTCGTTTGTTGGACTATGATGGTGCAGGCCACGGTGTCATTCACCGTCCAGGCACCACGACAGGTCAATGAGGGAAGCAAGTTCAACGTGACATTCGTACTCAAGAATGCAGAAGGAAGCGGATTTGTAGCACCAGACATACCCGGAGCAACAAAAATCTATGGACCGGCACTCTCGACCAGTTATAGCCAGTCATGGGTCAACGGCAAGTCGAGCAGCTCCTCCTCACAGGAGTACACGATGATTTACAAGGCTACGCGACAGGGAAGGCTCAATGTGGGCGCGGCAACGGTCGACGTGGGAGGTAAACGGATGTCAACCAAGCCCTTCACAATCGATGTCCTGCCACCCGACAAGGCGGCCAACAGTCAGCCACGTTCCCTGCAAGAAGACCAGCAACAACATGAGCGGAGAGGCGTACAGTATGATGACCCTGTCACACAAAGCGCCGACAAGGCGGTCACCGGAAACGACATCTTTGTGCGAATCGAGATGTCCAAGCCACGCGTATACGAGCAGCAGGCAGTCGTTTGCACAATCAAGCTCTACACCAAGTACCAGGTCTCGCAGTTCATTCCCACACTGCAGCCCTCATTCGATGGATTCCTAATCGAGGAGATACCCATGCAGCCCAGTCTGAACAATGTCGAGACTCACAATGGACAACAATATATGGTGGCCGTGCTCAAGAAGTGCATCCTTTATCCACAGCAGTCGGGAAAACTCACCATCACATCCGGGAACTACGATGTCAATGTGGTGCAGTACGAGAACTACCGAACCATCTTCGGTACGCTATCACAGCCTGTCGAGAAGAAGTTGGTGGTCAAGTCCAACACCGCTACGGTCAACATATTGCCGCTGCCCGAACCCAAGCCTGAGGACTTCTCGGGGGCGGTGGGACGGTTCACGGTCGCCACAAGCATCAACCCCACACCGCTCAAAACCTATCAGGCGGCCACCTACAGCTATGTCATCACCGGAACGGGTAACCTCAAGTATATCAAGGCACCCGAGATAGCCTTCCCCAAGGAGATGGATGTATATGACCCGAAGACAAACGTCCGTGTCAATCCTGGTGCAGGCGACATGAGCGGCTCGGTGCAAGTCGACTTCCCTTTCATCCCGCAGTTTGCCGGAGAATTCAAGATTCCGGCCAGCCAGTTCACTTACTTCAATCCCGAGACCGAGAAGTATGAGTCCATCCCCGTGCCCGAACAGCCGCTGGCGGTCGCGAAGGGAGAGGGAGCGCCGAGCAACCATTACCGCTTGCAGAACATGGATATCAGGCATCTACACGAGGGTGACTTGCACCTGACCACGAAGCAATATTACCTGCTTGACAAATGGGGCTACTGGCTGGGATTCATCCTGCCGGCATTGCTCTTGGCGGCCCTGTTGGTCTACTACCGCAAACAGCTGAGAGAGCGCGCAGACGTGAGACTGATGCGTACCAAGAGGGCTAGCAAAGTGGCGCAGAAACGGCTCAAGCAGGCACGAGCATCGATGGGTCGGGGCGACCGCAACGCATTCTATGCCGACTTGCTTGCCGCGATGTGGGGGTATCTTAGCGACAAACTCTCGATTCCCGTCTCAGAGCTGGACAAGGAGAATATCCAGACCGAACTCGCTAACTATGGCGTGGGCGATGACCTGCAGCAGGCGACACTCGACATGCTCGACAGGTGCGAGTTTGCTCAGTATGCACCAGAATTGGCAGGAGCCGACATGGCACCTGTGCTTGACCAGGCGGCATCGCTCATCGACCGACTGGAAAATGTGAAACGTGCTAAATCCCCAACGGTATGACAAAGCGAATCATTACCATTATCACCCTGGCTCTCATGAGCGCGACTGCGCTCATGGCAGCAACGGCCGCACACCATGACAAGGCCGCGGAGGCATACAAGCAGGAACTCTACAAAGAGGCTTTGAGCATCTATCTGGCTGATGCCAATGCGGGACGCGCTTCGGCTGACCTATATTATAATATAGGAAATACCTACTATCGCCTCAAGGACAATGCGCGCGCCATTCTTTACTATGAGAAGGCGTTGAGACTCGACCCGGGATGCAGCGACGCACGTTACAACCTGGAGTTTGTACGTTCGCGAGCGGGAATCGACGAGGACCAGGGAGCAAATATCTTCAGCATCTGGATGCAGCAGGCCATGAGCCGATTGTCAAGCAACACTTGGGCGGTGATTGCCCTGGTTGCATTCCTGCTGACACTGGTGGCCATCGCGGTGTATATCTTCGTCGATGCTGTGGCATGGCGCAAGGTGGGGTTCTTCGGGGCGATTCTCGCTTTTGTCATCACCATCGTGTCGCTGGTCTGTGCCTGGCAGATGCATGACCGAGCTATCCATCACAACGAGGCAATCGTCATCGCGAACCCGGCATCGCTCAGCACCTCGCCACGCACTCCCAAGGACAAGACTGAGGTGGCGTTTGAACTGGCCGCGGGATGCAAGGTCTCTATCATCGACAAAGTAGAAACGGCGGGAACACTGTGGTATCACATCGAGACCAACCGCCGACAAGCATGGATCGCAGCCAAACAACTTGAAGTGATATGATTGAGTACTTAAATACAATAGACCAACAGGCACTCATCGCCATCAACAGTTGGCACGCACCCTATTTCGACCAACTGATGTGGTGTATCACCAGCAAACTCTCATGGATTCTCATCCTCGTGGCTTTGCTCGTCACGCTACGGCGCGACTGGAAAAGGGCGTTGCTGGTGGTCGCTGCCATCCTGTTCACCATCCTTATCTCAGACCAAATCTCGTCGGGACTCATCAAGCACACCGTCGAGCGGTTGCGGCCATCGCACAACCCCGACTTGGTTTCGACCCTGCACTTGGTCAACGGATACACGGGCGGACTGTACGGATTTACCTCGAGCCATGCCGCTAACTCGTTCAGTGTGGCGATGCTGGTGAGCCTGATGTACCGATACCGACGCGTCATGGCGGCCCTGATGTTCTATGCCATCCTGCAGTGCTACAGCCGCATGTACTTGGGCGTACATTATCCGGGAGATATTATAGGGGGGACAATCATCGGACTGCTGGTCGGTTGGCTATGCTACCGCCTGTGGCGATGGGTCGAGCAGCGATGGATGCACCGCTACGACCCCCTAATCACGCGCCACGATGCCACTATCATGGCTTCCAGCGTTTACATCACCCTCGCCGCACTGGCCATCCTAGCTCTCTTTATCTAGAAGCAAGAGTCAAGAAACGAGAAACAAGAAGCAAATATGAATTATGCATTGTGCATTAGATAAATTAGAAATGCGTATCATCACTTTTAACGAACTACGAAAAATCAAGAGCCAACTTCCCGAGGGGTCGACACATGTGATTGCCGACAAACTCAATGTTGATGTTCAGACAGTCCGCAACTACTTCGGCGGCACAGACTATGACCAAGGCCTCACCATGGGCATCCACATCGAACCGGGTCCTGATGGCGGCTATGTCACCCTCGATGACCCCAAAATCTTGGACATGGCCATAGAAATCCTACAAGAAGCTGGACTTCGGTGAGCACAAAACAACAAACAAGATGGTGGCTCGCTATGGCGTTGTTTGCCACGGTGATCCTGCTGCTAGTGTCTACTGACTCGTGGACGCACTGCCTCTATGACCACCACGACAGTGCAACCTTCTTCGCCAGCGGGAAGGCATGGATGAGCGGTATGGTGCCATACGTCGACTTCAGCGACAGCAAGGGACCCTTGCTTTGGCTCATATACGGCGTGGGGTATCTGATCTCGCCGCGCACTGTCCATGGCGTTCTCTTGCTCACCTGCCTCTGCTATGCCTTCATCTTTTGGTGGCTCTTCAAGACTGCGCGCATCTATCTCAAGGATGACCCTAAGGCGGCGATGGCATCGATGGCGACGGCAGTCTCCATCTTCTTCCCTGTCGTACGTTACGAGACACGCGCCGAGGACTTTGCGCTCTTCTTCTTGGTTTGGGCACTATATCATGTCTGTCGCTTGTTGCACGATGACCAGGTTGACGCAAGGCGACAGACAATCAGAGCATCCATTGTGCTGGGAGTGGGCATGGCGGCGACATTGCTCATCAAGTACAATGTCTCTGCCATACTAGGCGTGATGGCACTTTTTGTGTTACACTTTGCCTGGCGGCAGCGCACGGGCTTGTGGCGCTCATTGGGCTGGATGGCACTGTCGGCGGCACTGTTTCTGCTGCCCTTCGTCATCTACATGTTGGCGGTAGGGTGCTTGGATGACTTCATTCATGAATATTTTATGGTCAATATGGAGGTGGTGGCGCGTCAGCATGCCCACATGCGTCATCCCATCTTCTTGCTCATCGCACATCGATACACCGTGGGTATCAACTTGCTGGTGAATGGGCTGTCGGCATTGGCCTCGGCTTGGTTAACGCATCGTTATCGTGCTTTTGTCTTCGTGGTATTCCTGGCGACTGTCCTGCTCACTGTCACCAATGCCTTCTGGCTCTATTACTACGCCATCTGCGCCCCCTTCCTCTGTTTCGGCATCACAGCCCTGTTGCGTCGCATTAAAATTCCCCCTCTCCTCCTGGAGAGGGGGCAAGGGGGTGAGGCCGTGCTTGTGATTGTCATAGTCCTTTCCATGCACCTCGCGTGGGGCGGCAGCTGGTGGTTCAAGGGAGAACCCGAGAAGCAGGCATTCAACGACTACGTTCGCATCATGTCGCAAGTCGACAGGCCGCGAATTATCTATTATAACACCTGCACAGCCGGATTCGGAATACCAGTCCAAAGCCTTCCAGGGTGCAAATATTGGACTTCCCAGAGCGGAGCGACCCAGATAATGAACGACAACCAATTAGAGGCCATCAAGAACAAGGAGGCCGACTTTGTCTTTTCGCTGAAGGATTACGACAATCCAGCACTTTTCGATTCTCTGGGCTACCACCGCCACAACAACGCCTCCTCCCTCCCCATGCTCCTCTATTCAGTCGATTAGGGGGAGCAGATGACATGAAACTAACTCCCCCTCTCCCCCCGGAGAGGGGGTAGGGGGGTGAGGCAGTATTCACCCGGCTGCAAGTGCACACACTGCCCATAATCAGGGTTCTGATACAACTCCCACTGCGTCGCCTCGCGGTCCCGACCCCATGTATGCATCGGGATGAATGTGTCCACTTGAATCGCCCTGAGGAACTCACGCGCACCATACGCCCAGTCGCCGCCGATGTTCGGCACCACGGGCATCATCGCCAGGTCAATCCGAGGCGAGTAGGCGACAATCTTGTCCAGAATAACGTGAAAATCACCTCGCGCCTTTCGCACCGCTGCAGCATCTTGTTCCTCGCTGAAGTGCCAACAGGTATAGTCGCCCGCATGGAAGATACGTAGTCTGGCCACCTCGACCAAGAAACTCACACCCACATCGGTCGAGTCAAAGGCGTGAACCCTCACCATGCCGTCGTTCCAGTCCTCATCGTGGTGCAAGAAGGTGACGGGTAATGATGCCAAATCAATGCTCCGCTTGAGCTTGCGACGGCACTCATTGGCGATGACATAATGCACCACCCCATAGCGCGACTGCCACTCAAAAATCTCAGGGTTCAAGTGGTCGCGGTGACTGTGCGACACAAACACATACACCTTCTGTGCCCGATTCAGGATGCCATCCAGCACCCCGGCCGGGTCAATGTAGTAGTCAAACACGAGCGTCACCCCGCCCGTCTCCACTATAAATCCACTATGCCCAATACAAGTGACTGTCAAGGGATGAATAGGTTTCGTTAGGGCTCATAGGTGAAAGTCGCCTTGGGCAGGAATGAGGTGAAGCTTGAACTCTCTCCGTTGATATAGATTCTGCTGCAGGACGTTGAGGCTCGGTCGCCCTTGAAGAAAGCGAGGTGAGATTCACCGGTCCTGATTACTCGGGTCTCGACCAACAGGTTATTGTCGTGATACATAAATGGTGTGTCGAAGATGAAGTCCAGATAATTGCTTCCACCAACATTGGTCAACGTGGCAACAACGGTGCCGCCTGCTGCCCACGAGTCGTCTAAACTGCCCATAAAATTGTCGCGCTCAACCTCTTTCAGGCTCAGTTGGATGTCGCAGCCCCATTCTGGCAGGGTCGCTTGGGGATAGAACATCAAACGAATCAGAGTCTTCCCTTTCAAGGCTGTCAGCATCGACGAGGGGTAAATCATACGGCTCATGACGTCACTGTTGACACGTTCGCCACTGACAGGATAAAGGTTGTTGGTAGTCGTGCCTGCACCAATGGTCACCTCTTCTCCTATAGACGCGACTTTGCCAAGCATGAGGTTAATCACTGCGTTGATATCGGCGATGTCTATTTCGCCATCGTTTGTGATGTCGGCTGCTTCAGTCTTGGGCTGCTTGCCCAGCATCATGTTAATCAGTGCGTTGATGTCGGCAATGTCTATCATGCCATCACAAGTCACATCACCGGGAACGACGATAATGGGGACGTCATACTCCTCAACCGTGTAACTGTTTTGTTTTGCCAGATTATTCCAGAAACCTTCCGTTTCATCATAATTCAAGTAAAACTTATTGTTGTTCGTGTCGCGGTAGTAGATGTAGAAATTGTCCCCGTTGCCCTCCTCAATACAGTTCAAGTAATTGTTAGGGGTAGGGCTGAAGAACATTCCCAAGTAAAGATAACCGTTTGCCTTATTATACATTGCAATGCGGTTTGAAGAGGCCGTGACAAAGCACCAAAAGTATTCGTTTGTTGTGCCGGCAATGGTAGTTACATCAATGTCGATAATGCCGTCTGAATGTGCATAGATGTATTTGTCGCCAGTCTTCAGGTAGTACCATTTGGTCGTTGATGACGTTGGGTCGGTCGTTGTAACAAAGGGTAACGACCAAGCACTTGCTGCAACCAGCAGCATGAATAACAGAGATGTGGTCTTCTTCATTTTAATATATTTATAGTTCTCCTAAATTGTCATTAGCCGCCCCCAGGGGGGCTGAGGGAGTTCACTTCATCAGCATGAGATTGATGACGGCATTGACATCCGCAATGTCTACATTGCCATCACCAGTCACATCGCCGGAAGCAGTTTGAGCAACCTTCCCCAGCATCATATTGATGACGGCGTTCACGTCAGCGATGTCGACATTGCCGTCACCGGTCACGTCGCCAGTAATACCGTCGCCAATCTCCATCGTGAGGTCGTAGTCTAGGTAGGCACCGCCCGTGTTCTGCTGAATATAGATGCCAAGCACATTATAGCCCACACGGAACGCCGAAGCGGGAATCTCAAGAGTCTCGTGGCTGTTCGCCCAAGTGCAGTTTGAGGGAGTTGTGGTCCAACCGTCGGCATGAAGCACCTCCTTGCCGTTGACATAGACCCACATGTTGTCGTCATGTACATAATGCAGCTTGAAAATGGCGTTGGCCGGGACTTCTTGCAGGGTGAAACGGCGGCGCATCCAGTAACAGTTGTACTCACCGTACCAGTAAGAATTATAAATCAACGAGGTGAAAGGTCCATCAGAGTGGCCAGGGCTGGCGGTGGGCATCAACAAGTCGTCCCACTCAGTATCGAAATAGTTCACTGTATTCCAGCCTTCGGGAGGAGTAGGCCAGGTCTCATCGCTATAACGGTAACCATTGATGCATTTGATGTAATAAGGATTGACTTGTCCGTTGTCGAGCAGGACAGTGACATTCTCCTGCTTGCCGCACACTGTGCACACTCCGTCAACATAGTTGTGGTCGCCTGTTGGGGCGAGAGTCTCGGTCTTGTAGGCATTGCAATCGCTGCAGTGATACACTCTGGTGCCATGAACTCCACAGGTCGGTTCGGTGACTATGGGTGACTCCCAGGTATGTACCTGCTCGTTGATCCACACCTCACTCAGCTGAACTAAGTCGGAGGCGGCGTCAGGACAGGAGAAACGGAAGTATTTGTACTTATCGGAGCCACCGTATTGGGGCGTGAATACCACTTCCTCCTGATTGGCAAAGGGCATTCGCGCACAATCGGTGACATGGTCGATGACCGACCAGTTCTCGTTGTCCATTGAACCGGCAAGCCACCAATTCCGCAGCGCTCGTTTGGCCTGCGGGCGAGAATCATTGGCTGTGACAATCGAGTATTGAGTCACGGCCACAGGTTCGCTGGCTTCGATGGTAACCCAACAGCTTGAGGGAAAGCCGCAATACTTGGTCGAGGCATTGTTGTCAACCAGATTAGAGGCATTCTCAACCCCATTTACACTGAATCCACCATCAAGATAGCGATAGCCCACAAGATTCTTGTCATGGCGCGGGTAACTGCCATCAATCACCTGAGTGACATAAAAGCTGGTCCTCTCCTCATCCGAGGCCCAAAAGTCACCGTTGGCACAATTGAGGTAAAACCTTTCCTGGCTATCGAGGATGTATAGGTAAAAGTAGTTGCCACTGGCCGCCTCATAGTGGAGAACATCACTGTCATCGGCGTTGCCGAAGTAGATCAGACCAGTATAATACTGTTTCATGTATTTGCTATACACCTTGTATCCCGATTGCTCATTGCCGACAAAACACCATAGGTATTCATCGGAAGTCCTATTTATATCCGAAGCATAAACTCGCTCAAGGCCAGGAAAATTGGTGTTAATGACGCACAGGTACTTGCTCCCAGCACGCAACTGATACCAATAAGTGGTTGAAGAACTAGGGTCGGTTGTCGGTACAAACGGCAACGCCTTTACTCCAAGTGGGAGAAAGGACATGAGAAGTGCTACGAAGAGTAGCATAAAAGTATTTCTTTTCATGAAAAAATGCTAATAAAACCAAATAGTCTAAATTTACCTTCTCATAAGCCTGAAAAGACAACTGAATCGTCTGCCCGAATTATTCCGATTAGCTTATTTAATTGCCTGATTCACAACAAACAGGAACACGAGTCGTTTCTGCCTTCAGTCTTTCAATGGCGAAGATACTAATAAAAAAGCGAAGAGCAAAATAATTTGCTCTTCGCCCTAAAGTGCTTTTGCTCCCCCTCCCAGGGAGAGAGGTAGGGGGTGAGGCTTATTTTCCCAACATAATATTGATGACGGCGTTCACATCGGCGATGTCAACGCTACCGTCACCTGTCACTTCACCAGCTGAAGTCTGTGTGGCCTTGCCCAGCATCATGTTGATGATCGCGTTCACGTCGGCAATGTCGACCTGACCATCGCCAGTCACGTCACCAGGCAGAAAGTCGCCTGCTGTGGCTCCCGTTGCCACAAGTTCGCAGTCGAAGAAGGCGCCGCCCCAGTTTTGCTGCATATACACGGCAACCACATTTTTGCCAAGGTGGAATGCCGAAGCGGGAATGCTGTAACTTTCGTGAGTGTTGGCAAATGTGCTTCCGTAGGGCGTTTCGCACCAGCCTTCTTTGTTGATTACTTCTTGTCCATTGACATACACTACCATATTGTCGTCGTGTATGCTATTGAAAGTGAAAGTCGCGTCGTTGGCGATTTCGGTCAAGATGAGGGGGAATCGCATCCAGTAGCAGTTATACTCGTCATACCAGAATGAATTATAACGCAGCTGGTATCTCGGTCCGTCGGTGTGTCCGGGATTTGCTGTTCCCAAGGGCAGGTCGAGCCAGTTGCTGTCGTTGAAACCGGGAGTGTTCCACCCTTGAGGGGCACTGGGCCAGCTCTGATCTGAATTGCGATAGCCATGTTTGGCTTTCACATAGTGTGGCACTCGTTGGCTGTTATAAATCAACCTTGTTTCGCCCTCCTTAATGCCGCATTTGGAGCATACGCCATCTGAGAACCAGTGCGTTCCATCTGACGGAACCAATTCGGACTTTTTGGCGTTACATTCGCTACATTTTAAGTATCTCTCGCCTTCGGCACCGCAGGTCGAACTCTTAAAGTCAAATTGACTCCATTGACCATGGTTTTGCTCGTTAATCCATATTTCGCTAAGTCGCACGCTGTTATATGCACCCTCGGTGCATGTGAACTTGAAATAACGGAACTTGCGCGAGTCGTTCACCGGAAAGACAACCTCGGTCAGGTCGACGAGAGGCATGGGGTAATCCTTTTGAGTGTCGATGACAGTCCAGTTCCAGAAGTCGTTGGAGCCTTCGAGTTTCCAGCTGCGTATCATGTATTCATACACATACAAAGCATCGATGGCGGTAACAAGGCTGTATTGTTTCACTGCCACAGGCTCACTGGCCTGCATCACCACATAGCAATTGTCGGGAGTGGCTTGGAAGTAGGTGTTGGCATTGTTGTCAAGCACAAATTGGGCGACACAGCCATATTGTTCGGCACCACCAAACTCAATGCTGTAGCCCACGCCATTGGCATCATAGCGGGTAAATGTGGGATTAGGGTTGGGACCTGAACTCTCCAACTTGGGAACAGTAAATTCGTAGATAACTGTTGCCAATTCTTTGCCAGGATCTTTGTTGGTGGCCTTGGCGGTGAAATATTGGTTTTCATTGGTTCGCATGATGGAGTAGGGGTTGTTCACTTCGTCATTGCCGATATAAAGATGCACTTCACCAGTTCCCTGAGCAGTGACGACACTATGGTCGTCGAAGGTCTCTACGTTAATTTCTGGGAGATTACTTAATGTAGAGCCCTGTTCTACAAAAGCCTCAGTAACTGTGAAATAGGAATCCTTTCCCATGGTGGTATAAAAACCGTTGCTAGTGCTGTAACACAGGTAGTTCTTTAATGTGCCCAGCATCACATAAATGTAGAAACTGTTGTTATCTCGTGTTTCCACTAAGTCGAGAGGGGAATCATAGTAATTACCCAGAAACTCACCGGCATACAAATACTTGTTGGTGGCGCGGTTATAGATTCTGTATCCACTATTGTTGTCGCCAACAAAGCACCAATAGTATGAGTCATTGCTTTGCGAAGACGTGCTTGCGGCAATGTCGGCCTGATCGCTTTGTGAGGCGTAGACGAAGCGACCACCGGTTTTCAAATAATACCAGTGGATGGGCTTAGTTGAGGGGTTGGTAGTGGGCACAAACGGCAATGCCCATGTCGTTGCTGCAACCAGCAGCATAGCGATGAAGGATACGATTTTTTTCATATTATGATGTTTTTAGTTTTCAGTTTTCAGTTCTTCAACGTATCACCACATAATAAGTCCCCCCTCTTCAGGGGGGATTTAGGGGGGCTCACTTACCCAGCATGATATTGATAACGGCATTCACGTCGGCGATATCCACTGAGCCATCTTCGGTCACGTCACCGCGTACACCGCTGCCCGAGCCGCTGCCCGAACCCGCATCTTCCGTAATGCTGTAGAATTCTTTCCATACACTCATCGCTTGATAGAACCCCTTGCTGCCGGCGGGCACGTGCAGTTTGCAATAGTCATGCTGCTGTACGCCGCTGAACACGCTGGCATCGATGGGGATGGGTCTCGGCCTGGGGCAATACACATTCTCCAGTTGGGTACAGCCCGAGAAGGCCGACTTGCCTAAGGAGATGAAGTCGTTGGGCAAGGTCACCTTTTTCAGTGCCGTGCAGTCCTTGAACGCGTCTTCGGGAATGGTGTATATCGAGTTACCTAAAGTCACCGTTTCAACGATTCCTTGCACGCCCGAGAATTTGCTGATGTTGGCTAGAAGTTCATTGTCGATGTTAAGTGTTTTGAGATTAATGCATCCATTGACAACGTTTGTGAAATAATTGAGTGTGGTTATCGAGCTGGGGATGGTCAGCGATTTCAGGCCAGTGCAGCCCTCGAAAATACCACCAGAAAGCGTTTTTACCGAGTTGGGAAGCGTCGCAGAGGTCAAGCCGATACAGTTTGCGTAGGCGCTGGTTTGAATCGTTTTCACCGAGTTGGAGATGGGCAGCGAAGTCAAGTTGAGGCAGCCATCGAATGCGCGAACGCCAATCGTTTCTACAGAGTTGGGGACATTGACCGATTTCAGGCTGGAGCAGCCAGCAAAGGTGTAATCGGGAATGGCCGGTATCGTGTTGGGGAGGGTTACCGAGGTCAAGCCAGAGCAGTTTTGGAATACATAACTATACATAGTAGTAACCGAGTTGGGAATAGTTGCCGACTTCAGGCCGGTACAGCCATTGAAGGCATACTCGAAAATGACAATGAGTGTGTTGGGAAAGGTGACCGATTTCAAGCCGGTGCAGCCTTCAAAGCAGTAAGCAGCAATTCCTTTGGTGCCCGATTTGAATGTGATGCTGGTGCCGTTGGGCATCTCACCTTTATATTTATAGGCGGCCGAGCCTATATAGACAAGTCCGTCTGCCTGATTGTCCCACCACGGAGTTCCGTCCATGACCCTTCGACCGACCATATAGACAGAGCTAGGGAAATTGATGGCTGTCAAGGAAGTGCAGCCGTTGAACACACTACTCTCTATACGGACCACTGTTTCTCCGTAAAAAAAGACTGCCGACAAGTTGGTGCAGTTTTCGAATGCAGCGTAGAAAATTTTCTCAACGCCCTCGGGGATGGCGAGCATATGCAAACTTGTGCAGCCCTTAAAGGCATGGCTGCCAATTGTATCGATAGAGCTGCTAAGGTCAAGCTCACTGGCTTTGGTGCAGTTGGCAAAGGCATATTGGTCAATAAATGTGACACCATTGGGGATAGTTATTTTAGTGAGAGCGGTGCAGTTATAGAAGGCATATCTGTTAATCTTCTTGATGGTGTTGGGGAGATTGACTTTTGAGATAGTGGAGTTCTTGTAAAAAGTATTACCGCCAATCCCATATACTGTGTAAGTCTTTCCGTCATAGGTGACACTTGAGGGAATGGTGATTTCCCCCGACAGATTGGTGTAATGGGCGGCAGACAGACCGAGTGCAGGGTCATAGGTCACCCATGCGACGCTGGAAGAAGACGAAGAAATAATGTAGTACAAATTGCCAACCTTAAAGGTGATATCGGCGCTGGCACTGGCCACAACGAGCAGCAACAGGGCTGCAGTAAGTAAGAACTTTTTCATTAGAATTTGTATTTTTATTGCTTATGTTAAATATGCTATCCTAATACTACTGCAAAATTACTACCCCTAGTAAAATGCCTCAAACAAAGCGGTGTGGACTTTTGTGACTTGTCACAAAAGTCCACACCGCCTGAGCAAAAAACCACACTACCGGCACAAAAGTCTACACTTGCTGACACTTTTTGGTGATTATATACCTGTTGCCCCCATTTAGTATTGTGTTTTTTAAAATGGTGTTGCAACGTCACTGAAGGTGACAATTAGAGTAACCTGGCGTAAAGGAGATAAAAAAACATGCAAAGAAGATGGCGGTTTATTGGATTTTGATTACCTTTGTGCCGTAATTGCAACATAGACGAAACAATGGCCTACACCCTATATAGTGCGTTTAATTTGGCATCAGCTGTACTCATTGGCGGACTGGCCGCAGTAATTGCCGCAGTCCGCATACCGACACGTGTGCAAAACCGCCACTATCGCACAGCACGAACCTTTCTGAGCCTGGCTTTCATCCTGCTGGCGTTAATAAAACTTACCGAGATTGTTGTACCAAAAGACAGTGACTATGCACTAACGGGCTGCATAGCACTGATTGTGGGAGCATTTCAGGCAATGTGTTTCGCACAATCACTGATGCTCTTTATAAGACCTCAACGGGTCACATGGCGGCGCGTGGTGGTGCAGCTGGCGGGCATATCAGCCGCATCATTCGCTCTGGTCACCTGCCAAGTGTTGTTACCCGCTAGGGGCTATCACATCGTACTCGCAGTCTGTTCGGCACTCTATGTCGCGTTGCTGACCTACTATACGATGGCCTTCCGAAAGGCCTACCGGCAATTTGGTGAAGTCATGTTTGAATATTACCAGGAGGAGGACTTGAACCATCAGTTGCGATGGATTTCCTACACGTTCTATTCGTCATTAGCCGTGGGGCTGCTGGTGTTTCTCTCGGTTTGTGGAAATAAATGGCTTGACTGCCTGTTCATCGTCATCTACTCGGCTTTCTATGTTTACCTTACAGGCCGCTTTATCAACTATGGCCAGTATGTGTCCACCGTCATGCGGGCTGTACAACGCGATGAACAGTCGCAGGTCTTGCCGCTGAACGAGCCCGTTCAACCACAAGGACAAGTCGGACAGACAATTGTCAAGGCAACAGAAGACACATCAATAAAGTTCGCACACATCACCGAAAGACTTCAGCAATGGGTCGATAAGGAGGAATTCTTGCTCAACGATGTCTCGGTTAAAAATGTGGCGGCCGAACTCGACACCACGCCCCGACAATTCAACAAATACTTCAGCGAAGTAATGGGGGAGGACTTTGTCAAGTGGCGCATTAGGCTAAGATTACAGTATGCCTGCCGACTCATCAACCAAAATCCAGACCGCTCGATACAAGAAATTGCGGCAGAGTCGGGCTTCGGAGACCGAAGCTACTTCTACCGCAAGTTTGCCGAGGTCATAGGCATGTCGGTCACACAATACAAGCAACAAGCCCGACTCAATGCCGAGAGTTAATGCTTCGCGATTTACACCCGTAGACTGAGCGCGATGCGCTGACGGTCAACATCCACCGATAGCACGCGGACGCGCACCACCTGGCCTATCTTGACAACCTTTGACGGGTCTTGAACACGGCGCTCAGCCATCTGTGACACATGCACCAGCCCTTCCTTATGCACGCCGATGTCGACAAATGCGCCAAACTGCGTGATGTTCGTCACCTTGCCGTTCAGCACCATTCCCTCATGCAAGTCCTTGATGTCGGTCACATTGTCATCAAACTCCACGTTCTCGGCACCCTCGCGCGGGTCACGACCGGGCTTCTCTAGTTCATGCATGATGTCTAGCAGTGTAGGCTCTCCCACCTCGTTCGAGACATACCGCCGCAGGTCAATCTTCTCGCGCTGCGACTTGTCGCTGATGAGGTCAGCCACCGTGCAGCCGCAGTCATGTGCCATCTGCTCGACTAGCGCATAACGCTCGGGATGCACAGCGCTGTTGTCCAGCGGATTGTCGCTTTCAGGGATGCGCAGGAACCCTGCCGCCTGCGTGAACGTCTTCGCGCCCATCTTGGGAACATCCAGAATGTCTTGGCGGCTGGTGAAGTCACCTTGCTCGGCACGGTAGCTAACGATGTTTTGAGCCAATGCGGGACCCAGACCGGCGACATAGGTCAGCAGTTCCTTGCTGGCGGTGTTGATGTTCACCCCCACGCTGTTCACACAACTCTCGACGGTGAACGTCAACGCATCCTTTAGGCGAGTTTGATCC
>JAEEJI010000163.1 GCA_016281825.1 Muribaculaceae bacterium
TAGGCGGTACTTGATGCGTTTGATAAGAAAACGAAATCGTTCGGGCAGTGTGAGCTGGGGCTTGTTGGGAACGCCGCTTGAACAGACGGCATCATCGTCCAAGATACTGGCAACAATGACACTGATATTGTCGGGAGCACCAGCATCAAGTGCAGCCTGGAGCAATGCATTACGGCAAGACGATGGGTCGCTATAGTAGCGGTAAAGTATTAACTCAATATCGGTGTCGTAACAACAGCCGAATAAACCATCGCTGCACATCATCAACATGTCGCGAGGATGCAGGTCAAAATCGACAAACTCTGGAGTGGCTATACAGTCCAAGTCACCGCAGCCGCGTGTGATGATATGACTGTCGGGATGCTCGAACGCATCACGCCTAGTGAGCTCGCCACGGTCGATGAGCTCCTGAACATAAGAATGATCTTTGGTGACTTGACGTAAACCATGGCTGGGCGAGAACACATAGCAACGGCTATCACCGCACCATGCCACATGAGCCCGACCGTCGTGCATCCAACATGCGGTTACTGTGGTACCCATGCCGTGCGTTTCGGGATGTTGTTGGGCATGGGCGAAGATGTTGTCATCGCATTGAGCAATCACCCGCGACAACTGCTGGTGATAGTTGTCATCACTGCTGACGGTTGGGGGCTCCAAGCTGTGAAACGTCTCAATGGCAATAGAGGCGGCAACCTCGCCTGCATTTTGGCCACCAAGACCATCGGCGACGATTGCCAAGGTGTGATTGATAGGAATCCAGTCTACGGTGTCGGATACTGTCCAGTCGGGCGATTCCAGACAGGGGCAGAGCGCAACTGAATCTTCATTATTGCTGCGTGCTATACCTACATCAGTGACTGAGGTTAGTCTAACTTTCATGATGGTAGCCCAGAGTGGTTAGGGTGCTTTGATAAGCTTCAGGTAATAGTCATCAATGTTTTCGACAAATTTAGTGTCTTTAGTCAGCTGGGCATAACGCTTGGCTTCGTTAAAATGCCGTTCTGCCGTCTTGGGGTCATTGTTGCAGAACAAGTCGAAACATGCGCTCATAAATGCAGAGTGCTTCTTTTCGTTGTAGTATCGTGGTTCCTCGTTGCGAAGAATCTTACTATAACCATTGTATGCTTTGAAATTGATATCACTGCTCATGGGGAAGTACATGTGGTAGTCAAGGCCCTTAAAGTATTGTGGGTGCTTGCTACAGAACTCCTCAGCGGTTCGGTTACCCATTCGGATGTTAAGCAAACGTTTACGGGGGTTGTATGTGGCTGAGTCTTTAGTGAAGACCATGCCGTAGGTGCGGGCTACCTCATAGAGTGCCGGCACATAATTATACTTGTTCGCTATGTTTTCCATCAGATTCATGCCTTGTAGAACAGAATCACGGTTGTGGCTGTTGGCCTTTGACAAGGCCTGGTTGTACAATGCCTCAACATCTACATCGTCCTCGACAGTAGATGGTGTATTGGGACGTAAAGCGATGGCTAAACCAAAGGCTATGGCAAAGATGGCTAGAACCGAACCGGCTAGAAGCCAACGTTTCAGATGCCGAACGGGATATTGCTTGTGACGCGCTGCGTCGGCAATCTGTGCAGCTGTTGGGCGGCGGCGCATATCTTTGTCTAAGCATGCTTCAATCAGACGCTTGATGTCGGTGGGTATTTTCTTGTTGTAGTAGTTCAGCTGAACTTTACCGTCGGGTTGACTCATACCGCCATCCTCACCAAAAGGCACTTGACCGGTGAGCAACTCATACAGTGTGACACCAAAGGCATATATGTCGCTCTCGGCACGAGGTGTCTCATCGACAAAACGCTCGGGAGCCATATAGGCCATTGTGCCACTGGTGTTGTCGTAGAGGTGATGACTGCGTTGGGTCGAACTGATGCCGAAGTCGGTGATGGCATAGTTGCGTTTGTCGTCAATCAACACGTTGGCTGGCTTGATGTCCTGATGGATGATAGGGGGAGTATTGGCATGTAAGTAAGCCAAACCAGAAGCGACATCACCCACATACTTCCAGATGTCGTTTGGCTCGATTAACTGACCGATGAGTAACTCGGATGAACCATTGCTGCAGAAGGGTAACACCAAATAAGGAATGTCTTGCCAAATGTTGAAGTGTGTGGGTTGGAGGAGGTTGCTGTGGTGGCAGTTAAACACGATGGTAAATTCATCGCGAAACCGCTGAACACCCTCGATGTCAAGAGCATTCTTGGGACGATAGATTTTGATGGCTACCTTCAGGCCTGATTCATCGGCTTGTTGAGCTTGGGCGAAACTGTCCTCGCCCTCCTTGATATCATCATCAATGGTGTTCAAGTCCAGCGCAAGCCAAACGTCTGCTGTGCCGCCCTCAGTGCTTAACGGATGTAGCAAGCGGTAGTGCTTGTCGAAAATGTCGCCTGGTTGAAGTTTAATTAACATAGTCTTTTATTTTAGTTCGATGGCCATGCCCTTTGGCAATAAGGCATGCACATTCTCGATATGGTTCATTTTGGCCAACTTTTGTACTTGGATGGCAAATCGTTGGGAGATGTCATAGAGAGTTTCGCCCGAACGCACATTGTACACGTCGCGGCTACCTTCATATTTTGCCTTCTTCTTGTCTAGATAGACGATACACCCTTCCTTGAGTTGAGACTCACTGTTTACCTCATTATATCTAAGTACATCTTCGGGATTATCAATGCAATAATCGCGGCAGATGGTGTTCAACTCTTTGCCAGGCATCATTACTGTGCAAGGTACATCGTTGATAACCAAGTCGGTGGGGTAGTTCTCGATGCACTTTTCCAACTCGTTCTCCTCATCGCTCATTTCATCATCGTCGAGAACAACCTCGGCTTCGTTCTCAAATGTCGGGACACTGTCGCGTTTACCGCTACTTACTACAATCTCACGATAACCGACAACAACGAGACGTTTGTTGGCACGCAGTTTGCGGCCATTGTTTACCTTGTAGAGCTGGAAACGGTCTATCAGTCCAATCAGAGCTTCGGCATAGTCGGGAGCGGTGGCATAACCGTTTGCTTTGATGATTCTTGCCCAGCTGCGGTAGTCATAGATGCTGACGTGTTTGAGATCTTTCCAGTAACGGTTGGCACGCAACACTCGGGCATGGTCATCATACGATTCCTGGTCGTTACGGTAGGCGCGGAAGGTGCTCAATCCTGGCTCATCATCCTTCGCTTTAACCGAGCCGACAGTACCCTTGCCTTTAACACCAAAGTGGTTGTGTGACTGCAAGGTGAGGCGGCTCTTGCCAGCACCCGACTCTAGGATGCCTTGCGCCAAAGTGATACTCGCTGGGATGCCATAGCGGCGTTGAGTCTCAAGGGCATAACCCTGGTACTTCTGGATATATGCCGTTACATCGCTCACATAGCTAGCGTAGCTACAATGCAAGGTCAGAAACAAGAATATGCACAACAAAAAAATCTTCTTCATAATAATCTGGTTTACATTAGGTCGAATACAATAAATGGTTCATTGTCCGTTGTGTATCCTCATTGGGGGAGATGACAAAGTTAACCGCAGCCCATGCCAATGCTTGTGAGATTAACTTAGTTGGTGAAAAGTCAGGACAAAAAATCTTTATTATTATACCTAGAATAATTGCAATAACCGCTATAACCAAGGCTGAAGCCCCACCAATCCAGCCCAAAGCAACAAGACCAAGAGCAATCAACTCAGCTACCATTACTGTTATGAGAGCGTCGGCGAGAGAAGTCAAGTGCTCTAAAAATTCAGATTTCCATTGCTGATCAATCGGTGCACCCAGAAAATAGGCAAAGATTAAAAAGAACAAATCTCCCAATACTTCACCGTACGTCATCAAAATGCCTATAGGACCTAGGCTCTTTGAAATGACCTTTCCGTTTTTGGATTTTAACAATACCTCGATTTTCTTGTCAAGATGTATTCTTTTCAATACTCGATGAAAACAGTCAGTGATGGGTGTGACATCATTGACTTGACGGTTAAGCTGATTCTTAAGCCCCACCTTAGTGCTGTGTGGAACACTGCTTCGTTTGAGGTTTCGCCTCAACTTGTCGTATGTTTTATAGATTTCCTCAATCTTAGGATTGATTTTAATCTGAAACTCTTTTATTACAATACGTGGATTTTTGGTTTTTAAGGCATCTCTCAATTCTTTTGTCTGAAACTCTTCAATTACTGCACTAACTAAATCTAAACAATTGCCCAAAAAATCTTTAATTGTGTTGTCTTTCAGGAAACTCTCCTTGCTCAAGGAGTTGGAGAGTTCAGCTGAACGAATGAAAGTTTTTGGGGGTAGGGCGGCATACATTACCGGCTGTTTCTCATAACGCTCGCGGACGGCTCTGACAATCTCATAACTCAACAAGGGGAGGCCTTGGCCATCACTGCCATACGGCACTCGGCGTTGCGGGGTGTCGCAGAAGCGTTTTACCGCCTTGGCTGTTTGGGGACCATAAATGCCATCAACATCGACATAGTAACTCATATATTTGAGTTGGCCTTGCATGGCCCTGACTATTTCGTTTGGCCGATTGTTGACGGAAGCTTTGATGGGATACATGGGGTTATTGCTCTAGATTGATGAGACTGACTGTGACGGGCATCGAGAGGCACGATTTGCGGCAGATGCGTTGCTTCAGTAACGTACCCAGAGACATCGATACTGCACGGTCATAGTTCATGCGATCCTTGAATTTGATATCTACATACAGGCCTGGCACAACGCCGAGCTCGCCACTGGCACCCTCGACAGTTATCTGAATGAAGATGCGTTTGAACTCATCGTGACCAAATACAGCCATAATCTCTTTACGTAAGAATGCATCAATGTCCATGCGCGTGAACAAACGGTCGTTGGTGAGGGTGTGGTAGCGAAGCAATTCATATCGCTGGTCGGCTGTGGCCTTGTCGCAACCACCCATGCCACCAACTAGCACAAGTGCTTCCCGCTCGAGCGACGCTGCACGCCGGCACTCAACGGTCATGCCTGGGCGCAAGGCGTTGCCCGAACTGCCATTGGTGGTCATAAATCTTACCAAAGAAGATGTGCTAACGGCATTCGCCTGATCTTCTTGAGAAATGTTGCGCATCGCGTAAGTGCCACTGTCAAAACGGTAACGACGGTTGTCGGTCTTCACTGATTTGCCCAAAGCATTGATTGTGGCACGTAACGTGCGGATCGTCTCACCATCTTTGATGCCATTGTACTCAATAAACGCATAGTAGTCATCGACAAAGCGGTTGTATAAGTTGCGAACTTCACGGTACAAGTCGCCATTGTTATAGCATGAGGCATCAAAGTCGCGAATGACAAACTCACTGTCGTTGGCACCAAACCCCTGTGATTGAGCGGCTGTGCTTGACTCCACGACACACAAGAAATAGTCACCATCTTGTTTTTGCAATTTGGCAATTGGCTGCGAAGAGGTCAACATCACTTGGTTCACATCTACGTTGGTCACGGGCAGTACGTTAATCTCAACACGACAGTTGTCAGGAACGATATAGTCGGATGCAAATTCTAAACGCAACCACAATGTGTTCTCGTCAAAGCGCTCCAAGGCTTCAATCTCGAGCCATTGTTGGAATGCACGAGGATAGGCACGAGGCTTGAAAAGGTCGCGGTCGCAAGTATCATCGGTAACATACATCAGAGTGTCGTTGCCCATCTCCAGCAGTTGTTCCTTCCATGACTCGACAAACGAGAAGAAACACCCGGATGCCTGTTGAGAATCAAAGGGTTCAAGCATTTCTATGTCCTCAAGACGGTTCATCGTTGCAAACGAAAGCTGTTGGTCGTTATTGGCAACATAAATCCGTTCGGGAGCTACACCAAGGGTGCCATGAACAAGAATGCTCAAACCCTTGAGCGTGTCGATGGTGGCTGACGTGTTGATGCCAACATACAGTTGGTTGGGATGCACCATCGATACTTGCAAACAGATTTCTTTAGAGTCAATGACCAACGTGCGAAAGATCGGAATAAAACCCATCGCAGGCAAGTCGGGATTGCGTTTGGCATCAGCGTGAGTCTTGAAACTGGCTTCGGAATCGATAACCGAGAGATGGTTGCCTGCGTGAGGCCTCATCTTGACACCTAGCAAGGCTATGGAGGGCATTGCGGCGATACTGCGGCGAGGGATGAAGTCTTCGGCAAAATGTTGCGCAATGCGCTCGGAAACACCATCGGTATAATCCATAATTTTCTGGCACTCGTTGAGCAAGGCAACTAGCATCAGATGCTGGACGGGGTCAAGGTGATCGGCATCAATCGATTGACCCGTCAGCTTGCGAACTTGTTCCAAAGCAATATCTAAGCGCTTCTTTAATTCGAGGTCCATCAGTTTAATCGCGTTTTGACCGTAGGCTCGACCAGGAAGGTCACAACCTTACGGTAGTCGGTATAGTCCATGCCGTCACGATAACGGCCAGTAATAACCACATTCACCATATACTTTGACGTAATGTTCTTATAGCGTTTTTGACCATTAGGGAGATTCAACTCGATGCTGATGATTGGGTCGAGCAACATTGGAGCATAGGAGCGAAGACTCTCGGTTAGGCTCTCTTGGCATCGTTGGCGAGTGATGGCGTTGTCAATTGAGCAAGGATGACCGTTGTTAAAGTCGCGGCAACTCACATTGCTGAACTCATGATTCCAGTAGTCAAAGCCAAAGTCAGGGTCGGCAGTAAAACTGCCTTTTGGTGTAAATACAATCAGTTCGATAAGGTTGTCAAGGATGCTGGCGGTATCATGCAGCTCGCGTGACAAGAACAGATGCATTTCGTCAGTGCCTTTGTAAGTGACTGGGGAGTTGATGTAATCCATGATGGCCCGTAATTACTTGCCGATAGTAATAATAAGATTTGAGTTCTTTTTTTTCTTGGCGGGTTCAGGCTTTGGGGGAGCTTGAACGACGGGGGGAGCCACTCCGAGCGTGTTCAACTTCTCATTTATGGTCATGCAAAGGTCTAAACCTTCTTTGATGCGGCCATGCACGTCTTGCTGTGAGTATGGCAGACCTACATAGTTCTTCCACCGCTCGGCATCATCCAAATAGAATGTATGGAAAATGTCGCAGGCGGTGACAAAGGTGCAGACACACTCCTGAACCATGCCGAGCAACGACATCGGGGTCAGCGTGTCGCGTTCTTTGTCTACACGAATACGTAATTGTCGAATGATGGGCAATAGCATGGCAATAGCCTCGCGGCCAACACTTGTCAATTGGTTGCAGCAAGTGGCATCAAGAATGGTCAGTAAACGCAAATAATGATCACACAATTGCTGAAAAGCCGGATGCGATGATACATACAAACAGGGCGGGACAAAGTCTAGGTCATCGATGCGCCAGGCATAGTCATAGACTAAACGGGCTATGGGAAAGGCATTGTCGGGTAGCGCACTGTCACTCTCCATTAGCGAGAGAGAATAGGCTGGTTCACAGAAACCATCGCTCGTCACTCGCTTCTCGTTGGCGGGAACTGAGATAATCAAATAGTAGGAAGATTGGATGTTCTCTTTTGGCAGTGGTATGCGGGTATCAAAGTTGCCAGTGAACTTGCTGTCCCAATGGGCGTCAAGCAGATTGCCATTGCGGGTGATTGCAAGGCATTCCAGACTGTCAACTTCGACAAAGTTGCTACGCAATCCTAACTCGACATGGAATGTGTGGGATCCAGGAAAGAGACCAAAACTGCCACCAGCTGCTAGCTGAAGCGCTTGACCAATATGGGCCCAAGTAAGTTCATCGGCTGTGCGGAATAGTTCGTCAGACAGACGCATTCCTTTTTTCCAAACAATATTTTTTGGCATGACGTTATAGGTAAATGTTATAGTTCAAATAGTTATAGCATTCGTCATCCGACAAGCGGACGACTGGAGAGTCTGGATCGTAAATGTCAAATCGTAACATTTGCCCTATTCCAAGAAACCAGTCTTGTACAAATTGACGCAGTTCATCCAATGAGGAAACTGTGGCTAGGAAGTGCTCGTTACATTGACTTGAATCCCAATAGTGCATCTTCCACACGGTTTTCTCATTGTCATAGTCGTTGCCGGCGTATGTCGTGTCTAGGATGCCTCCCAATTGATACTCATAGCGCGGGACATCATCGTGGAGAGATGTGGTTTCTTGACTGACTTCAAACCCTAACCCCTCGTCCTTTAACATCTTGCGCAACATCAGGGTAATCAATGTCTTGTTACCGCGAATGTGGCTGCAGTGAGGAAGGTAGGACAATAAGGAGCGAATGAATCGATTGTTATGTTGAGACTCGGTCAAACGGTCGCCTATAATGTCCTGAAGGACAACATTGCTCGAAGTGTATCGATCAATGGCGTGGCGTACATCGAGACGAAGGCGTAACAACAATGCGTCTATTGGGGCGAAAAATCGACAACCACGCTCTTGTTCAAGCTGTTGGCGAGCATATTCATCGGAAAAAGCATCTTTGTCTCTAGACTCTTCTAGACCCTCAAAGCGGTCAACACTGTGGAATAAATACTCTGGCAGAATGTGGTACAAGCTGGAGCGACCCAAATGCAGGGTAGTTTCGTTTCCATCAGGCGATGACTCGAAGCCGGCGAGGTCATGGCTCACGTTGCGATGATGTGGACCATAATGCTTGACCAGAAGATGCTGGCCTAAAGAGTGGTTCAACAATACCTCGGCATTGAGGTCGACGGGAAGGTGGTTCATGCTTAACCCAATCAATAAAACAACGGCTCGTCACCACTCAACTCGACATAGAACATACCGCGGTCGGTCGACACTTGCAATACATCAAGGGCTGGAAGGCCAATCTCAGCAAGCGTTAGGTCTTGATAAGGGAAGTCTTTGTCGATGTTTTCGTAAAAATGCTTGTGGAACAAGGTCTTATAACTCAATAGGCGCATCTCGCGGTCTGCCTCTATTACCGCGTCGAGACGAGACTCGGGTACCATAACTCGAAACTCCTTTTCAGGATGGTCACTCATGATGACATCTACAAACTTGTTATTGCGCATGTTAATCTCCACAGCTCGAACTTTCAATTCTTTCTTGAGAATAGAAAGCGCTTGGCTCACCGATAATGATGACGATAGGTCGCGACAAGGAAGTATAATGTCCCAACGTTCATGAGCTGGACAATTGCGTTTCCAGGATGCGATGCGGTAGGTGCTGATGCCGCAAGTCATTCCCTCATAACGAAGCATCCTGCCCTCCAAAGTCTTGAAGGGGGCTGATTGAGCTTCTTCTCTGTGGATGATTTTCATCGCTTCTTGAACTTGCATGGCTCCGATTATCGAGGCACTGACAGGTGTGGTCGCTACACGGCCAGCACTGGTCTGGCGATGAGCTACATCTGCACAACCTGTGCGCAACATGATGTTGTTGAACTCTTGACGAGACAAGCCACATTCATAGCAACTCAACCCTGGAGAAAATACACGGATTACTCCAGTCAAGTTCTCGATACTACCATCAATCCAACTCTTACCGGCACGCATGCACAGGCGATTCAGTTGGTAACGAGCCAAGCGACTGTCAAGGCAACCTATCACCACATCGGCACGGCGATATACGCCAAAACCAACCTCCGAGAATAAGTTCCCAACAATGGGAACTACATGAATCTGAGGATTGATTTCCATGGCACGGCTAGCGACCACTTCTGCCTTGTACTTGCGGTCGTATGCGTCCTGTTCGCGGAACAGGACTGAACGAGTGAGGTTGGATAACTCAATGCGGTCAAAGTCTACTACGGTGATGTGACCAACACCGAACAACGCTAAACCCTTGACAACCTCATTGCCCAGTGCCCCGGCACCAGCAACAACAACACGGGCATTCTTAACGCGGTCTTGCTTAAACCAAGACAATAGCGTGTACACACCTTCGCCCCACTCGTATGTCGGTTTGTTTGACATGGCTATCAGTCTTTTTCGATATACATAAAGGAGGTGTCACCAATGCGGAACGAGTCGCCATTGTTAAGCACTTGCTCTTTGTTGACTGGAAGTTCAGCACGGGTGTTGAAGAGTACACCTGTGGTCAACGGCTTGAGCATGGGAATATGACGCTCGTGGTCTATATAGAGTTGGGCATGCTCCTTCGCTACCTTATTCGACTTCTCCCAGTTCATCTGAATCTCGCAGTCGCCTGTCATGCCTATGGTAACTGTGCGACCACCGCCAGTGGCATTCATCCACTTGTGGATAGGAATCTCGATGCCTTGACGAACACCATTCTGGATGACAAGGAAGTAGCGCTCGGCAACCATGCGAACGGTTGCCAACGAGGCTCCCAGACCACCACCATAAATGATGAAGTTAAGCAACATATTCATCCAGCCGTTTTGGGATGCAATATTGCCCGAGAAGTACAGCACGATGAAGCCAATCACCGCCGAGAGGATACCACCCAGCAAGGCACTCTTTACTGGAATGCTTGAGCAGATGCACAAGCTCAAAGAGAAACAAATCGAGAACAACAGATAGGCTGGGAGCGAGCAATACCAAGGAATCACATTGCTTGATAATCCTCCAACCCATGCACTGAAAATCATTCCGCCAACGGCGAAAGACAACATACCTATCAAACCCGAGAGAAGGGACAAACCAACAATCTTGAGCATGATTTTGAAGTCTTTTTGGCGATAGTCGTCGTTGTAGCGGAAGAAAAGGGACAAGAAAAATCCCAATAGCAGGCCGATGGCCAAGAATGCAGAAACCTTGCTCACACTGTCGGTCCATAGGGTGTGTTCGGGAGTCAATGATAGACTCGTCAACTTGGAGGCGAGGCCATTGAATACACTGCCGCGACCAGTCAGCTCATAAATTACCCAACTGACCAAGGCGGCTACAATGCCAGATAGAGTCTGTTTGCACTCGCGCATTGAGTCTTTGGTAAACATCATGTTCCAGTCAACATGAGGTTGAATGCCTGTTTTGCAGCTTTGCCCATATTCGCTGCAACGGAAACCGTTCTGTTGCCAACAATGACTGTGCATGATATGCTTGCACTTTGTCACTACACGCTGGCCAGGACGAATGTCTTGGCCGCAATAGTAGCAGATGCGGCGGTTCACACCGGCTTCGGGGGTATAATTCTTGTAGTACTTCATCGCAAACGACTTGGACTTCATTGCTGGAATTAATATCTTGACAACAATGAAAAAGAAGGCGAAGGTCAGTAGGGCAACTAGCAAGGCCATCAAGTATTTCATCACAGTGTTGCTGGCAGTGGCATCCTCTGAAGGAAACGGGTTCTCGGCCGAAGCGATGGTCATGTCGGTTTCACCAATCGGCTCGTCGTTCCACAAAGCTTGATAGTGAACCTTGTTGCCACTGTACAAGTCTATTACTTGATAAACAAAGTCATAGTCATAAGAGGCATCGTTAACCGCTTGAGCAAAGTCTTCCAAGGCTTGGCTCATGTTTGTCGAGTTGAACAACTTACCTTTCAACTCTTTCAGAATCTCACCATCGGTGATGGGTTCGACTGCCCATGTGAGAGCATTGAGCATGTTCTCGTTGGGTTGGGCATTCTCGCCTGTGTATAAGAAAGCATATACTCGGGGCATGCCAGCATCGGTCAGATGAGCCTCTTGATATTCGTTAATCTCAATGTCACTGACATCCTCGTATGACGCATCCTGGGAACCATCGACAAAGACAAACAGGATGTTGTGACCCTTGTTCTCAGAAGCACGACGAGCGATAGAGGGGTTCTTTTGATAATCGCTCGAAAGCATCAATGTCAACGACTCGCTGCCTGACTGGGTGAATTCGGCAAGCTTGGAATATAGTGCACTGAAGAAATATTTCTCTCGACTCGACTCCATGAATTTATCATGAAAATTCTCGTAGTTCTTTGAGGTGACCAGTTGGCTTGTGGATACATCATCCCCATAGAACGACAGATACACGCAACCGTCAGGTGCCGAATTGACAAGTTCGCCTACTGCCTTATAGACCGCCTCCTTGTCGGGGATGTTGCGGTCGACAAGTACCGAGAAAGTGTAATCTTCGCCAATGCGTGTGCCGCTCTTGCCACTGACTGGGCGAATGCTCACGCGGCTCATGTCTATCTCGTCGGTAACACTGTTTTCGCGAATGCGAAGGTAACTCTTCAGCTGGTCAACACTTAACCCTTTCACGGCGTTACGGTCGCCATCGAGCAACTTAAGGTGCAATGCAATACTGTCTTTGCCCACAAGGCTCTTGCCGCAAAACTCAACCTTGTTTACTTGCTGAGCACTGAGGGGCATTGCCAGACATATATACAGCGTCAACAACGCAAACAGTCGGTTCATCTTTTTCGTCTTGTCCATATCTTTAAGTCTTCTAGTTTGTTTTCACCATAATAATTCTCGTCACCGCACAAGACCCCATTCAGAACAGGAATGGCGGTGAGCAAGTCGTCGCTCGTCGAGTAGACAAGTACAAAGTGGATATTATCAAGCTCATCGGCTACGGCGCGGCGTACCGATGGGAGACTGAAGTGGGTGGCAACAACAAAGCAACCCACTGTATCCTTACCGTCTGAAGTACGTTCGCGACCAATCCCGTCGGTGACATATTCCGCCAGGTTGTCCTGAGTGCGGATGAAGCCATGAGCATATCCTATGAGGCCACTCTCGGGCTGGGAAGACAGTTGCGCCATGTCAATGATTGCACCATTCCCTAACTCTATGCCGCGGCACTGATTGTGGCGAACGCGACAACCAGTCAATGCGTTGTAGTAGTCATTAGGATTGAAGGCGCTGCGCTCACTGGCGATAGCCCATTGATACATCTCCTCAAGCGAATACATCCGTGTCAAGTCGGTCTGAGAGTTCACTGTGCCGTCGCGGCGGAAAGTGAAAATGCCCAATGTTTGTTCGGGTGTGAGGATATCGATAACAAATGCGGTCAGGAAATAAGGCTGGGTCGGATGTTTCAATTGCATCTGAACATTGTTGTCCGAGTTGGAGAAGAATACGCCCAGGCCTGGGTGAGAGTGAACCCAGCATGTAAGATCATATTGCAGATTGGTCTCACGACGTAGCTTACGCAGACGTTCGGCAACACGCAACTTGATTTTACCGCCAAAGTTCAACTCATATTCCGAGAAGATGGCATCGTCACCAGGTTTGACAATCTGCTCAAGCGACACATCATATTGGTCTGACTGTCCGTCAAGCACCCAGCGACCCAGCACCATACAACCATCCTCTTTGGGGTTAGACGGGTTGCGCAAATCCTCGGCATACATGTTATAGATGTCTTTGACACAAGTGTTCTTGATGTAGATGCGGCGGACAGCTGAGTCGGCGCAGAAGTCGGCGCACTCGATGCAAAGGTAATGCTCGTTGTTGACAACATCATCTATACTTTGCTTTTTCAGTATCGAGGTGGTGCGGCGGCGAACTACGATGTTTTCGTTGCCACCGCCAGAAGCCGTCGATGTAGTCTGAACCCCTGAAATTGTTGGACGGTCGCTTACCATGGGGCGGTTGGGGGTCTTGCTGCGACGATAAATCATCCAACCGCATAGCCCCAATAGTAATAATATACCAAGCATGATGGCAATGGTGAGCCATCCCATGGTCTCGGTTTGGCGCTTATATTCAAGCCGTGCCGCATCGGCCAATTCGTCCAGTTGGATGTCCCAGTCGCGTTGTCTTTTCTTGAGAATGTCGCGAAATTCGTCAACAACGGCATCTCTGTTGGCTATGTCTTGGCCCTCGTATGTGTCAAAGAAGTCATCCAGCACTTCATCGGTCGCTTCCTTGGTGCGCATCAACGAGCGTTCTGACTGCTTGAGGAAATGCTGAATCTCGTTTTCATCTGCGTATAATCTCTTCTGCTCGTTGTCAAGTTTGTCAAGCTCGCGGATGTGGTTACGCACCTCTTCCTCACGAGTTGCGGTGACACTGTCGTTATAGAATGGATGATCTTGCAGGTAGGTGTTGAAAGCATCTCGAAGCTCTTGAACACCGATGGTCGAGTGGGCTACAGGAGTGTTGGATGTCGAGGGCTTCTCCGCCTTCATGCGCTCGGTCGTGCGTTTGTCTGCAGTCTTTGCTTCGCTATGCTTTTCTTGATTATTCTCTTTTTGGGATGAACGGGACTCTATTGCTGGTAGTGCTGTGGCTGCCTCATTCTTGGTCGGCGACTCTACACGGCTCTCAGATGCTGCAGCGGAACCAACGATATGATGGTTTTGAACTAGAGTACGCAATTTCTTTTGGCTTTTCCCATCTAGAAGCGTGATAGTAGAATATTTAGATTTGGGGAGACTTTTAGGGCTACTCTTGGACAACCAAATCGGGGTGTCGTTGTCTCCCTTAATTAAGTAGCCATCTGGGTTGTCTGTCGAGATAATGAAATTAGCGCGTTGTGCTTTGATGCTTACGTCTTCGCCTGCTCCTAGAGCATGAAGCGAGATGTTACACAAGATGAAACAAAGCAGTATTTTGATAATTGTTCTCATGTTAAACTGTAATCTATAAACTATAATCTGTTATGTATAATCTATAAACTATAAACTAAATTGATAGGTTGCCGTCTGAGTCACGGTGCTTGCGGATGCGGGCACCCCGAGCGGCACGCTCGGCTTTCTCTTGCAATGTCTCTTTACTGCGGTCTTTAGGCTTTGCCTTGATCCTTCCTGTCAAGGGCTTGTCGCCCGACGGTTTTTCCTCTGGCGATTTAGCGGAGACACGAGCTGCAGCATGGTCTTCGGCACTGCCTCGAACGGCGCGCAACGAGCCGCTGGCGGTGCGAACGACGGCCTGCTCAGCTTTGCCCATCTGCTGCTGAACCATACTGCGTGTGCGTTGCTTGATCTGGCCTTCGGCTTGGTGCATGGCACGGTCTTGAAGCTCTTGCATGCTACGCACCTGACTGCGATTGCGAACATGTTGCATCACCTGATTGCCAACAAAAAGCAACACGGCCAGCAAAGCTCCGCCAATCATCAACCAGATGTTTCGCTTCTTCTGGTTATCCTCATCTTCTTTTACCTTGTTTTCTTCATCTTGCTGACGCTTTTCCTCTTCGGCCTTGGCTGCTTGAGCGGCTTGCTGAAGTTCGGCTCCTTTCTGGTTCACCTCTGCCCGAAGGTTGTCGATAGCCGACTTCTCTTCAGGACTACAAGTGCTATATAGAGCCGCCAAGTCATCCATCGCCTTGTTGACCTCGTCGCTCAAATCCTCGCCTTTCTCACGGGCAAGCATGTTACGCACACGGTCAATCTGTTGTTGAATGCTAAAAACGCCGCCTCCAGCACCCATATCACCGGCTTCGACCATGTCCCCCATAGGAGCTGGTACGTCACGCTCCTCATAGATGGGTTCGCGGCGCACCTCTCCATCAACTCCATTATTTGTTGTAACGGGCTGGGAGGTGGGTTGTTGCGGCCGAACCTTACTCTTGGGTTCAGGTTTCGTCAAGTCGATACTTAACGAACGGGTAGACATGTCAATCAATTGAAGCTTATTTTTGCCCTTGTAGAGTGCTAGGTAGATGGGTATGTCTAGATGAGGTGAACTGCCACCATTCAGCGTCAACATGACCTCGCGGTCTTTCTCAAGCTCCACATAGCCATAACCGTTCCAGTCCGATGACGTAAGGTCAGCTTTGGAAATCCGCATGGGGGACGGCTGCAGACCGTTTAAATCCAGTTGCTGCTTCTTGCCACCATATTTGCCCATGCTCTTTTCAAAATATAGACACTTGAGCTTGTTGTCACTGAAAGCGTCGCCATAAGTCTGACGATGCTGACTGCTCAAAGTAATGACTGGATGATGCGTCAGTCGAATAATGACTTGGTCGTTGGTGTGAGTGATGTCATAGCGCAGCAATACCTCATCACCCTGGCGGGTTCGCAGGGTTTCGCTACGTTGCTCGGCCAACAATGACATCATGTTGCTCATCACAACCAGCACTAACACAAAGAAGATGCGTTGCAGTCTCATCACTGGAATACTTTATAGTCTCGACTAATAGCGGGGTCGCTGGCCCAACCTTGCTGCTTGGCGATATTGTATAGATTACTAGCCTGGGCCTTCAGCTTTGCCTTGCCATTGCTATCTGCTTTGCGATAGTTTACTGCAAGATTGTGAAGCTGTGATTTAATTTGATCTTTAGTTAAGGTGGTCTTGGGCTTATCCTCTTTTTTCTCTTGTGCCTCCTTAAACTTGTTTTTGGGACCCGACACTATTTTATTATAGTCTTCAGTGGCTCGTGCAGAGAATTTCTTGCGGGCATTGGGACAATTGTAAATGGCAGTGGCTTTGGCCTTGTCGCCTTTGCCGTTCTTTTGCACATCTACGGCAATAGTGTGCATCGTCTTCTCGATTTGCGATTTGGAGTAGTCGCAATAGCCGCAATGATGACCATTGTCTTTCTTATCTTTCCTGACGGGCTTAGTAGGCGTTTTATTCTTGCAGAGCTCACAAGTGGTGCCTTTCTCTTTGTTCAGCGACTGTTTCTCTTCGGCTATTGCTTCAAAGAAGTCATCGAAGGGCTTTCGCTCGTCGCTACCGGCGGCGAAACCATTCTTGTCAAGTTCTTCCTGAGCGCGCTCGTTTAGCCGTTCAAGTTGATCCTGATAGGGCTTCTTTTGTTTGGCAAGATTCTGTGCATGACTCTTATGCCCACAGAACGAGGCATTCGAGATAGCTTGCCTTAATTCATCAAGTTGAGTGTTCAGCTCGCGCAACACGAGGTTCTCTTTTGGCTTGGCCTTGCCCTTGACTTCTATCTCAACATCAAAGATGTCTTCTTTGATGACCTCAACATTTTTCAATGAGCCGTTTTTAACCTCTAGTTTGCTGCAGATATAAGTCGGAAGGCGAAGACGGATGCGTTCGTTGAACGGCAAAGGGAACAGCTTCAGTCTAACTGTGTCGCCATTATACAACGGAGTGTCATATTCCAGTGGTAGTTTAATGGAAGCGTCGTTCATGTATTCGCTCCCCAAAATCTGAACGTGGTCGGTCTTCTTGTCGCTATTCTTGTCGTTGAATGACTTGAAGAAGTCACCTTTCATCTTGATCTTTTGCTTCTTCAGCTGGTCCTTGTTGTGAGGAGACATGAACAGGAACACTTTATAGGGAGTGTCGTTGACACCCTCGTCCTTGTTACTGATTGTTACACCGATGATTGCTCCGTCATCGGTCTCTTCAACAATCATTGCCTTGACTTCAAGGAAGTTGTTGAACTTGACCGATTGAACCTTTACATGTTTGTCAAGTACCAGCTCCTTGTCCAGGTTTTGTGCCGACAGCTTTGGCATGAGCAGGCTTAAACATACTAGCAAAAGGAATACTCGTTTCATATCGTCATGCTTTTGGTGGATTTTTGTTTGGAGGGTTGTCTGATCTCGGGCGGGAGAGGGGGCGGCAATTCACTCTCATCATCGGGAGTGTCTTGGGTGAAACGAACCCAACCATTGGGCTCGCCTTCCTGACGCACCCACTCGGCAACACCCTGGTCTTCGGGATAGGGGTAGATGTTCTGGGCGTGATACAACTGATACTTCAGATAACGTTCGACACGTACCACCAGGTCACGAATCGATGCCAAAACACCCATCTCCTTGATGGTGAGGCAAACATGCCCCTTGAAGCTGCCCGATGAACGAATGTTGGGATGCCATGTGTCGGTGATGAACGTGAACAATGGGTTGCCATCGGCCGAAGGATAGTTGTTAGGTAACACGATGCTCATCTTGTGCATCTCGCCGAAGATGGGCTTGCGAGGTGCTGGGGTGTCTTCCACACCAACGATTGACTTCACGCGATAGCGAATCTCATACTCGGTGGGCAGGCCCATCACGTTCTTGCGACGGACGATGTAGGAGATACTGGGCTTGCGAGGGTTCTTCATTCGACGCTTCTCACACATCGCGTCAAGCTCGTACCACTCCTTCCACAGACGGGCGTCACGACCCGAAAGCTCCTTCTGGTTGAATTTCTTCAGTGCATCATTCATGACGTCAACCGGCAATGGGTACTGAAATAAGGTGAAGCTCGTCGCCCGACTGGATACCGTAGTCATCCAGGATACACTCACGGCCGTTCTCGTCCTCAAACTCAAGGATGGTGGGGTCATCATCGTTCTCGTCGAGTAATTGCCCCAACAGATATTGGATGGGATTGCCGCCGTTGTCCATCTTCGGTAGCTCAAACACGCTCACGATACTGTCTACTTGCTCGCGAAGGCTCTTGTAGGGATCCTGTACTTTCACCTCGACTTCTTCATACTCAGTGCCGTCGATGGTCAAGTGAATGATAAAATCATTCTCATTTAATTCGGTTCGATTGTCTAACATAATGCTATATTTTTAATTGTTAATATTATTCTATCAACTATTATCTGTTATCTGTTATCTGTAATCTGTTATCTGTAATCTGTAATCTGTTATCTGTAATCTGTTATCTATCAACTATTAACTCTCACTTAATCACTCCTCCCATCAGGCGGTAGAGCTGGATGGTGTTGTAGATGTCTTGGATTTGCTCGTCGCTCAGCGATACTGTCATCGAACCGCGCCGACCCTTCAGTGTCATGCGCGTCCACACGCAGTGCGACACCGCATAGAGCAAGTCTTTTGCGTCGTTTCCTGAGATCATGTCATCGCTCACCTCCCAGCACTTCTTGTCAGGATCTGTGCCACGGCGGATGTTCAAGGGTGTGAAGCAGTAGGTGAATTCATCCTTGAACTTGTCGTCATGATCAATCAGAAACTCAGCCTCATAAAAGTCCATGGAGCCATTGTCGCAGTACTGGATGCGAAGATGAAGCGGGCTTAGACGGCCATCCTCACCTTGAATGAAATAGAGAAAAACGCCGCTTTCTTTATGCTCGAAACTCGCGTTCTTAGGAACATAACGTCCATCGCTCACTAGAAACTCTGGAAGCAATTCCTCGATTGTCTCGGTGATACTGTCATCAGCCCATTTATATCGCTCGGGCTTTTCGTAATACTTCACATCCTCATACTCAGGCTTGTCCATCAGCTCCCGCATTTGCGCGTGCGTCGAGTCGTTGGCGATTTTGTACAGCCTTTTCGCGTCCTGCTCCGGGCTTACCCGTCCCACTACTTTCTTCCCGTTGATATATTCCTCTTTTTGGATGGTCGAAAGGCGCATTGCGCTATCGGGTGTAGTCACCTCGCGGTGGGTTGCTTTGGCTTTTGGAGCCTTGGTCTGCTCTTTGGCATATTTTGGAGGCAGAGACACCTCTACCGCAGGCTCGCACGACTCGCATGTGATGCCCTGTGAGGGTTGGCACTTGCATGGATTGCAGGTGTTGCACTTGCACTGAACTGTGTTCTGTCCTGTAGCATCGATGCATAACGACAACAGCACGGTCACAATTAACGACGCAAACGGATTAGTCAGATACTGCTTCATCATCTATTCTCTATTCTCTATTCTCTATTCTCTATAATCTACAATCTATAATCTATAATCTATAATCTATAATCTATAATCTGTAATCTATTCTCTAAACTCTCACCATACCCAAGCACCGCCGGGCTGATCATAGTTGTCACTGCGGTAGTGCTCAAACTGATTCTTGAACACTATCACCTGGTAACAATTCTCGGGTAACAGGTATGGCTGCTGCATGCCGTAACGGAACAA
>JAEEJI010000164.1 GCA_016281825.1 Muribaculaceae bacterium
CGGCAATGCTGCTGGCTACAACTGGGCAAACTGGTGGCCCGACGGCTGCGCTTGGGGTTCGGAAGAGACCATTGGCGACGGCAAGGCTTTCAAGATTCCCAACCTCGTTTTCTACGGCTCACAATTTGAATTCATCGATGCAGGCAACAAGAAATACCTGCATTTGGACCTCTATCCGATGGAAGACATGACCATCGGCATCGTGCCCATCTGCACCAGTGGAGGTCCTGGCACGGGCAACTTGCTGGAGAAGGGCGCCCGCTTTGAACTGACAGGCGGCGAGTGGAACGTCTGCAACATTGAGTTGCAGTCGCTCATCGACCGTGGCTATGACATGACCTTCTTCTATCAGATTAAGTATGTGAGCGATGTGGTGGCATTCGGACAGAGCGCAGAACAGCCCGACGGCTTTGCCAATGGCGATGGCACAAAGACGTTCTATATAGGCAATGTGTACCTGTATGGCACCCGCGTCGAGGACAACGAGGCACCTGTGCTAGTGACCGCCGAAACCACCGAGGTGCTGGGCAATCAGGTGACACTGAAACTGAACGCTACCGACAACAATGACAGGGTTAGTTTTGTCATCACCGATGCCGCCAATAACAAGGAGTACAACGCCAGCGGCAATGCTGGTGAGGATGTGACCTACACCGTCAAGGGATTGGAGTCAGAGACCACATACAGCTGGACCGTGCAGGCCAAGGACCAGGCCGGCAACCTGAGCGCAAACACCATTACGGTTAACTTTACCACGCCCGAGGGCTTCAAGCTGACCGCCGCTCCCGCCGTTCAGCATAACACCGAAAGCTATGACATCCAGTCAATCTATTGCGACATATTTGAGAAGGCCGTCCCCAGAGGAACCTTTGAGACTTGGGGCAGCGCCAATGAGCAACTGAGCGAGGTTGAGGTTGCCGAGGGTGACATGGTAGAGAAGGTTGCCAACTTCGGCTACCTGGGCAATGAGTTCCCTTATGATTATGGTGTGCCTTGCTTGGATCTGTCAGGTTACTCGATGCACATGGACATCTGCACCACCGAGTTGGCCCAGATTGGCATAACCCCCATCACTTCCAACTTCACCCGCGCCGAGGCCGGCAAAATTTATGACGTCACTCCTGGTCAGTGGACCAGCCTCAACCTGGTGCTCGAGGAAGAGTGGCCAACACTTGACATGAGCAACGTAATCCAAATCAAGTGGTACGAGGGCAACTCGCAGAGCGACATCTATCTGGACAACATCTACTTCTTCAAGGAGAAGGATGTCACGGGCATCAGCGAGGTGGTTGCAGCCAAGGCCAGCACCGTGTGGTATGACCTGATGGGCCGCCGCTACGAGCAGAAGCCCACCACCGCCGGCATCTACATCAACAACGGCAAAAAAGTCATTGTTCGTTAATGAATAATGAATAATGAATAATGACTGCCTGGCACGGGTATCCGTTGCCAGGCGGTTTTTTATGTGGCACTTCTTTTATCAGCCTATGCAAACGATTGCGCGGGTTAATAGTGGGACAACAACGATTGGTTGTTGGCTTGTTACACCTTTTTATGTAAATTTGTAGGCTAAACCTGACTATTTATCATAATCAAAAACATAGACAAATGAAGACAAAACCGAACCTAAGCTTTATGAATCTATGGAACATCAGTTTCGGATTCTTCGGCGTACAGATTGCCTACGCGCTGCAGAGCGCGAACATCAGCCGCATCTTCGCCACTTTGGGCGCTGACCCGCACAACCTGAGCTATTTCTGGATTCTGCCCCCGTTGATGGGCATGGTCGTCCAACCGCTGGTGGGCTTGTTCAGCGACAAGACGTGGACGCGCTTCGGCCGCCGCATCCCCTATCTGTTTGTGGGTGCCGCTGTGGCAGTGATTGTGATGTGTCTGTTGCCCAACGCCGGCTCTCTGGGCCTGACGGTCGCCAGCGCGATGACCTTCGGACTGATTTCGCTGATGTTCCTTGACACGAGCATCAACATGGCCGTGCAGCCGTTCAAGATGATGGTGGGTGACATGGTCAACGAGGAGCAGAAGGCCAAAGCCTACTCCATCCAGTCGTTCCTGTGCAACGCCGGCTCGCTGGCGGGCTACATTTTCCCATTCTTGTTTGCCGCCATCGGCATCGCCAACACTGCTCCCGAGGGTGAGATTCCCGCATCGGTGAAGTGGTCGTTCTACGTGGGCGCCGCCATCCTGATCCTGTGCGTGATTTACACCACATCGAAGGTCAAGGAATATACGCCCGAGGAGATGGCTCAGTTCCAGGCCGCCGCTGTCGAAGAACAGCACGCTGCCGAGGAGGCTGGAGGCACTAAGAACCGCGCCCTCAAGGTCTTTATCCAGGTGGGCATTGTGCAGTTCTTCTGCTGGGCCGCGTTCATGTATATGTGGACCTACACCAATGGAACAATCGCCGACACTGTCTGGCACTCGACCGACACCGCCAGCGCTGGCTATCAAGATGCCGGCAACTGGGTAGGCATCCTATTCGCCGTGCAGGCCATCGGCAGTGTACTGTGGGCCGTGGTGCTGCCACGCTTCAAGAGCATCAAGTTGGCCTATGCGCTGAGCCTGGTCATCGGTGGCATCGGTTTCCTGATGGTTCCATACATTGGCAACAAGTTCCTGCTGTTTATTCCCTACTTCCTCATCGGTTTTGCCTGGGCCGCTATGCTCGCCATGCCGTTCACGCTGGTGACCAACGCGCTTGAAGGTTCGAAGTACATGGGCACGTTCCTGGGTCTGTTCAACTGCACCATCTGCATCCCGCAGATTGTTGCCGCCGCCCTGGGTGGCGTGTTGCTGACCGCACTAGGCAGCATTCAGGGGCACATGCTGATGCTCGCCGGCGCACTGCTGGTGATTGGCGCTATCGCTGTGTTCTTCATTCAGGAGAAAAAGTGAACACTAGAAACCTTTTGCTAAATGCTAACAGACAAAAGCTAATTCTAAAACCAAATATATGAAACTGAAATTTAGGCTGGATTATCGCGCCCAGTATGGCGAGAATCTGGTGTTAAACCAAATCACAGGGAATGGCGACGAGGTGGCCAAACAAGCAATGACCACCACCGACGGCCGTACCTGGAAGTGTGAGTTGGAGTTGGCCAACAAGCCTGCTTCGCTGGACTATTATTATAGTGTGGAGCGCGACGGCGTGGTCGTGCGCCACGAGTGGACTGTGGTACCGCACCGCCTGGACCTGGATGCCGCCAAGGCTCAGCAGCAGACGATGTATGACCACTGGATTGACCTGCCTGAGGATAGTTACTTGTACAGCTCGGCGCTGACCGACTGCGTGTCGCGCCGTGATCGCGCAGCATTGCCCGCCACTAACTTCTCGATGACGGTACAGCTCAAGGTGCGAGCCCCACAACTTCGTGCCGGCGAACGCCTCGCTGTGGTGGGTAGTGGTGCCGCCCTGGGCGACTGGGACATCCGCCGAGCAGTGGCAATGACCGAACACAACAACAACGAGTGGGTAGTATCGCTCGATGCCACCAAGCTGCGTACGCAGTTCCTCGAGTTCAAGTTCGTCATCCTGAGCGACACCGCTCCAGGCATCTGGGAGAACGGCGACAACCGCACAGTAGTGTTGCCGTCGCTGCGCGCTGGGGATGCGGTGACCTATGAATTGTCGCAGACCTACTTTCCCCTACCTCCAGTAATGGTTGCCGGCACAGTAATCCCCATCTTCTCGCTGCGCAGCGAGAAGAGTTTTGGAGTGGGTGACTTTGGCGATCTCAAGCGCATGATTGACTGGGTGGCGATGACGGGGCAACGCGCCCTTCAGGTGCTTCCCATCAACGACACCACCATCACGCACACCTGGCAGGACAGCTACCCCTACAACAGCATCAGCATCTACGCGCTGCATCCGCAGTACTGCGACTTGAACCAGCTGCCGCCCTTGGCCGACAAGAAGCGCGCCGCCGAATATGAGGCGTTGCGCCAAGAGCTGAACGCACTCCCGCAGATTGACTATGAGCGCGTCAACGAGGCTAAGATGAACTACCTGCGCGAAATCTTCGCCCAAGAGGGTGCCGAAATCCTCCATAGCGACGATTTCAAGGCCTTCTTCAAGGCCAACAAGGACTGGCTGGTACCCTACGCCGCCTTCTGCCACTACCGCGACGAGTATGGTACGGCAAGCTTCGGCAATTGGCCCGACCACCACACCCTTGAGGATCACGAGATCGCCGCAATGAGCAATGCCCGCACGCGCATCTTTAAGGAAGTGTCGTTCTGGTACTTTGTCCAGTATCTGCTAGATCAACAGATGCATAGTGCGCACGAGTATGCGCGTAGCAAACAAGTGGTGCTCAAGGGCGACATCCCCATCGGCATCAGCCGCGACGGCGTGGAGGCATGGGTTGAGCCGCGTTACTTCAACCTTAACGGCCAGGCAGGCGCCCCACCCGATGCTTTCTCGGCCAACGGCCAGAACTGGGGCTTCCCAACATACGATTGGGACGCCATGCTCGCCGACGGCTGCTCGTGGTGGGTAAAGCGTTTCCGAAAGATGTCGCAGTTCTTTGATGCCTACCGCATCGACCATGTGCTGGGATTCTTCCGCATCTGGGAAATTCCTATCGATGCCGTGCATGGTCTACTGGGTCAGTTCTCCCCGTCGCAGGGCATAAGTGCCGACGAAATTCGCGACTATGGTCTGAACTTCCAGGAGCAGTTGATGACCGAACCATTCATCGCCGACTGGGTACTGGACCGCATCTTTGGCCCGCACGCCCAGGAAGTGCGCGAGCGCTATGTCGAGCGTGCGCATGACGACATCTGGCGCATGCGTCCCGAGTTTGACACGCAGCGCAAAATCGAGAAGGCCTTTGCCGGTCGCAACGATGAGGATGACATCTGGATTCGCGACGGTCTGTACGCACTCATCAGCGACGTGCTGTTTGTGCGCGACCGCAAGAACCCGAACCTGTTCCATCCGCGCATCGCCGTTCAGACCGACTTTGTCTATGAAGCACTTTACGACCACGACAAGGCAGCTTTCAACCGGCTGTATAACGACTATTACTACCGCCGCAACAACGACTTCTGGTACCACGAGGCAATGAAGAAGCTGCCTCGTCTGGTCGAGGCCACCCGCATGCTGGTGTGCGCCGAGGACCTAGGCATGGTGCCCGACTGCGTGGCGTGGGTAATGAACGAGTTGCGCATCCTGAGCCTTGAGATTCAGTCGATGCCCAAGGACGACAAACTGGTGTTCGGCAACCTGAACTACAATCCCTATCGCTCGGTGGCTACCATCTCGACGCACGACATGAGCACGCTGCGTCAGTGGTGGGACGAGGACTGGGAACGTGCCCAGCAGTACTACAGCATGGTGCTGTGGCGTGGCGATGCCGCTCCGCACCCGATGCCTGACTGGCTGGCCCGCGATATCGTGGCGAACCACTTGAACTCGCCGTCGATGCTGTGTCTGCTATCGTTGCAAGACTGGCTGGCAATTGACGAGGGTCTGCGTCTGCCCGACCCGAATGGCGAGCGCATCAACATCCCCGCCAACCCACGTCACTACTGGCGCTGGCGCATGCATATCTCTATCGAACAGCTGATGCAAGCCGACGCGTTCAACGTCAAGGTGCGTGAGCTGGTGAGCAAGAGCGGGAGATAATGCACAATTCTCAATTCTCAATTCTCAATTAAGAAAAAGTTGAAACGCTTAATCTATTTACTCGTCATACTGATGTTCGGTTTTCAAGGTCATGCCATCCCCGAAGTGTTTCCCATCGGCAAGTTGTATGTGCCAGAAATGAAATACGGCAAGCGGGGAACAGAGTTCAAACTCGCCACCTTGACCAATGCCGAAGCAGTGATGGTCAAACTATATGACCAAGGTATCGGCGGCACTGCCGTTGACAGTGTCAAGATGAATTACATCGGGAAGACCCAGGACAACGAAACCTGGATCAGCCAATGGGTAGCCTACAAAAAAGGCGATCTCAAGGGCAAGTTCTACACCTTCAATGTCAAGCAGGACGGCCGTTGGCTGGGCGAGACACCGGGCATCAAGGCTCTTGCCGTAGGCATCAATGGTCAGCGCGGTGCCATCATTGACATGCGCCAAACCAACCCGCGCGGTTGGCGTCGGGACTACCGCCCCGACATTCCCGCACAGGACCTGGTGATCTATGAGATGCACCACCGCGACTTCTCGATTGACCCGTCGGGCAACTTTATCTATCCGGGCAAGTACCTGGCGTTGACCGAGCGCCGCGCCGTGGACCACCTTGTACAGTTGGGCGTGAACGCAGTTCACATCCTGCCGTCCTACGACTATGCCTCGGTCGATGAGACGCGACTTTACGAGCCTCAGTACAACTGGGGCTATGACCCGGTGAACTACTGGGTTCCCGAGGGCAGTTACTCGACCGACCCAGCGCAGCCCGTTGCCCGCATCCGCGAGTTCAAGCAGATGGTGAAGTCACTGCACCGCGCGGGCATCAAGGTAATCCTGGACGTGGTGTTCAACCACACGTTCGACATCATGGGCAGCAACTTCCAGCGCACGATGCCCGACTACTTCTTCCGCAAGAATGCCGATGGCAGTTACAGCAACGGCAGCGGCTGCGGCAACGAGACGGCCAGCGAGCGAGCTGTGATGCGCCAGTATATGGTTGACTGTTGCAAGTACTGGGTCGAGGAGTACCACATCGACGGTTTCCGTTTCGACCTGATGGGCATCCATGACATCGAAACGATGAATGCCATCCGCGCCGCCCTGCCCAGCGACATCTTTATGTACGGCGAGGGCTGGTCGGCAGGTGGCTGCGCCATCCCCAACGAGCAGTTGGGCATGAAGGCAAACGTGTCGCAGATGCCCGGCATCGCCGCGTTCAGCGACGAAATCCGCGACGGTCTGCGCGGTCCTTGGGACGGCGATGACAAGGCGGCGTTCATAGGGGGTGTGAAAGGCAATGAGGAGAGCGTGAAGTTTGGCATCGCCGGTGCTATCCAACACCCGCAAGTCAACCCCAAGAAGGTGAACTACACCGACAAGGCCTGGGCAACACAGCCCACACAGATGATTGCCTACGTCAGCTGCCATGACGATATGTGCCTGGTTGACCGCCTGCGCGCAAGCGTCAAGGGTATCACGCAAGACGAACTCATCCGTCTGGACCTGCTTGCTCAA
>JAEEJI010000165.1 GCA_016281825.1 Muribaculaceae bacterium
GAATACGCTCTTTGTTACCCTCTTTGATGCGATAAGCCACTGTGATGGTATCGCCAGGGAAGAATTGGGGCAGTTCTTTGCCAGTGGCAAAAGCCTGCTCGGCAACTTTGATTAAGTCCATTTTAAAGTTGTTTAAATCATTATTTGTCAGTCCGTAACATACACAAGCCACACGATCTTCTTGTCAGAGGTTGCGAAAAGCGGTGCAAAGGTACGACAAAATGGAGAATGGAGAATGGAGAATGGAGAATTATTTTGTGGATTATAGCGATTTTTAACGTTTGTTCAGGGTTTAACCCATATCGGTCATTAGAGTTAATGCCAGAGTATTATTTAGGCAGTTATATACCAGTTGTCCCCCTGTGGCAAGCTCGGCACTGCCGCCAACGGGTTTGTTCAATAATGTGTGCACACACAATTATTAAATAGAAAAAGGGAGTTATATACCAGTTGTCGCCGTGCCTGAGGGTGTGTCATCATTCGCGCAGGCCGCCCCCCAATAATAGTGTTCGGGCAGATTGTGGAAATCCGCCCGAACGAGTTGCTAAACCTTTGATAGCGATTATGCGGCTTGAGCAAGCTAGCTTGCCTGTAGCCCGTGTCGCTACAGTTTTCATTTACATCTTGCCCAGCATGATGTTGATGACCATGTTGACATCGCTGACGTCGACATTGGTGTCGTCTTCGGTGACGTAAGCACGGCCATCATAGTTGTCGGCACTGTCCTTGCCCAGCATGATGTTGATGATAATGTTCACGTCGCTCACGTCGACTTTTCCGTCATTGTTCACGTCGCCTCGCAGGAAGTCTTTATACTCACCATTAATCACCACCCATTCATTGCTCACTGGCATGCCATCGTCATAGGCGACGTACATGTCTTCCACCATGGCACCCTGGGGTTCTGTAATGACACCATGAACGACCCCATCGGTCACTTGAACACAACGGAAGGCGTTGGCGCGCAGTTGGGCATGCTCACCTGCCACATCCACACTTGTGGCCGTGACACCGTATTGTCCATAGTTGGTCGATGCAGTAGGTCCTATTGCAGTCACTCGTGCCGAATCCTCAACAATAATGCTTGAATTGGAGTTAATACCATTGTAGGAGCCCTGCACCTGGAGCGTGCCGTTGCCCGTAAAACGTGCTGAACGCACGAGCTTCATGCCATCGCCCGTCCTGCTGGTCATGGTGTTGGTGCCAATGAGTTCGAAAGTCAATGCCACAGGCCCTTCCATACTGGGATCGTCCACCTGTTCGAGTGCCAGACTGGGATAGGGCGTGTTGGTAGCCAGGGTTGCATTGTTCAAGCGCAACGTTCCTGCCTCATAGCTCACCGAGCCTCCGTCGCCCAAAACATCATCGGCGTTGTAGGTGTGGATATAAGCTCCTTTCACCTTAATGGGATATCTGTGGCCATTCAGTTTCACAACGAGCGTGTCGCTATAGTCACCAATGGTGGCGATGATGTTGGCCGTGCTGCCCAAGAAGTTGGATAGCTGACTGTCGTGGCCGTGCATCACCACCTGACCGTTCTCGTCCACTCTAGCCACACCCGGATAGCCTGACGACCAAGTAATCTCGCCCTCGGCGTAGGCAGGGATGAGCTGAGCGTACACTTGAATTGTGTCGCCTGGCTCGGCGGTCAGACTGTGCTTGTCAAGAACGATGCCTTGTGGCAGGGAGGGTGTAATCACTACATGAGCCACTCCCTTTGTTGTTCCGTTCTTCAAGATTGTGAAATTATAGGTGACATGCTCGTCCGACTTGCACCCGGCGGCATCAATGGTCACATACTGGCAGTCGCTTGACAAGGTAACGACTGGCGGGGTGTTGGTGGTGCCAGGGCCTTCAATATTGTAAAGACTGACAGTCAAGCCACTCAAATCGGCCGCCATCGGGTATATTATTGTCGGAACAGAGAGACTGGTACCGCTAGGAACCTGTATCACGTTGCCGTAATTGATGCTGATATTCTCCAGAGGGTACGAGCCATCGGACATGGCCACATTGAAAAAGACATCACGTGAAGTCAAACCAGGTTCCATGATACTCAAGTAGTTGCCCGAAGCATAACTACCTGCCTTCTTGAACTTGAGATAGACAGTTTTGTAGAAGTGGTTGCCATCCTTGACAATGGGCGTTGTGCAACGCTGGTCGATATACATGCCGGCATATTGCGATTCGGCATTGTTGAAGTTGAAATGATACCCCCAATAGTCGCCCAACACTCCGGCAAAACTGGTATTGCTGCTCACGAGGTCGATGCGAACCACCCCATTCAGGGGCACGTCATAACTGCCATCGCTCTCAAACTGCACCGATGTGCCACCGACACCGGTGACTTGGATGACATAATCCCCCGTAGACTGCGTGCTTCCATAGAAGCTTGTGGTATGTGCCACTACCGTACCGGCATAAGTTGTCGCCGTTTCTTTAAAACGTGTATATACCGTGTTGAAGGTGCCGACAGTGCCGCCAATGACGCTCACCGCGGTCGCGCTGGGCAAGGGACTCACGGCATTAGCCCAGTCGGCCTCGGTGAGGTCTGTTCGAGGGTCGCCCGGCAGAACGATGTACTCCTGGTCTTGACTCGCATTCTGCACCTGCAGATAAGTGGCGCCGTTGTACAGCGTCGGTGCCACTGGCTGTGCCGTGTTCTGCGCCTTGGTGACCGTTGTTACATTGCTCTCGAGGGCACCCGTGTATTTGTCGGCCTCAATCTGCACCTTGATATAGTGTCCCACATCGTCGGCGGCAGTCGCATAGGTGGTTCCCTCGCCCACTACCTCGAAGTCAGATGGTGTCAATCCCTGACTCCGCATCCAGGTGTACTTCATCGTCACACCATAAGTATAGAGGTTGCTGGTCACATTGGATGGCAGGTTATATTGGATGGTCTGCCCCACCGTGTAGCTCGCGTTCAGTCCGCCCACGACCGCAGCTTCGGCCTGAGAGGCGTTTGAGTTCCATGAGTAGAGCGCGGGGCGGTTAATGTAGCAAACTGACTTGATGCTCACCTCATGACCGTCAACAATGTAGCCCGCGCCATCGTTAATCAGATAAGGCGGGTCGATGGCGAGGGAGCCTCCGGCATACAGAGGCGAAACAGTAGC
>JAEEJI010000166.1 GCA_016281825.1 Muribaculaceae bacterium
TCCTCCCCTAAGTTAGGGGGCCAATGGTGCAAGCCGAACGCAGAGCGAGAGTTTGCTCGCGCTATGCTGAGGCGCAGCCCATTGATGCTGGAAGAGCTGTCGCGTAGCGACGGAGGAGTGTGTGATATCACTAGGCGTTCTGACACACGCCCCCGCCCTTCGGGCACCCCCTCTAGAGGGGGAGCTGGTTTGTCCTCCCCTAAGTTAGGGGAGGTGTCGCGTAGCGACGGAGGAGTGTGTCCTCCTGCTGCTTCGAATTCAGCCTTGGCTTGAATAATGGCATTTATGATAACGTACTGCTGCTTGAACACGGTTTTGTTCTCAAACCTGAGTGTTTTGATGCCATGTTCATTCAACAATTCCATATCCCGCTCATTATCTATGACAGGCTGTTCGACATGAAAATGGTAATCTCCATCTAATTCAATGGCTAATCGGATACTTGGGCAATAAAAATCAAGAATATAGTTCCCAATACTGAACTGCCGCCGAAACTGCAGACCATCAACCTGTTTAGCTCTTAAGACTTTCCATAATGTCGCCTCTGCTTTAGTGCCTTCTGTGCGAAGTTCACGGCGATATTCTTTTATGTCAGCTAGGTTTTTAGTTCTAGTTTTCTGGGTGTTACGCATATTGCTTATTTGATTTTGTCTGACGCTTGACACACGCCCTCGCCCTTCGGGCACCCCCTCTATTAGAGGGGGAGCTGCTTTGTCCTCCCCTAAGTAGGGGAGCTGTCGCGTAGCGACGGAGGAGTGTGTAATATCACTAGGCGTTCTGACACACGCCCTCGCCCTTCGGGCACCCCCTCTAACTTAGAGGGGGAGCTGCTTTGTCCTCCCCTAAGTTAGGGGGCCAATGGTGCAAGCCGAACGCAGAGCGAGAGTTTGCTCGCGCTATGCTGAGGCGCAGCCCATTGATGCTGGAAGAGCTGTCGCGTAGCGACGGAGGAGTGTGTAATACCGCCAAGTTGCCTCTAGCACCGCAAATATAGCGAAAAAAAACAATTCACCAGCAAAAAAACGCCGAAATTGCGAAAAAAACACTATTTTTAGATAAAATTGGCGGCGTTTCGGAAGTAAAAATAAAAAACTTTGTTTTTTGTTTTGTACTTCGCTCAACTTGCACTATTTTTGTCGGTTGAAATTTGTTGAACATCTTAAAACGACACTAAGTTGACTGGCATGAACAAATGGCGCATCGACGACAGCGCCGAACTTTACAACATCAAAGGATGGGGACTCAAGTACTTCTCCATCAACGAGCAGGGACACATCACCGTCACACCCAAGCAGAGCAGCGTCTCGGTCGACCTGCGCGAGGTGATGGAAGAGCTGCGATCACGCAACATCTCGGCACCGGCCCTGCTGCGTTTCCCCGACATTCTCGATAACCGCATCGAGCAACTCGCCGGTTGCTTCAAGAAGGCGGCCAAGGAATATGAGTATCAAGGCGAGAACTTCATCATCTATCCCATCAAGGTCAACCAGATGCAGCCCGTTGTCGAGGAGCTAGTGACTCATGGAAGAAGGTTCAACATCGGCCTGGAGGCAGGCTCCAAGCCCGAACTCCATGCCGTCCTCGCCATCAACATGGCAGACATCAAGGCTAACTCACCCATCATCTGCAACGGATACAAGGACCGAGGATACATCGAACTCGCCCTGCTAGCGCAGAAGATGGGACGCCGCATCTTCCTTGTCGTGGAGAAATTCAACGAGCTGGTACTCATCAACGAGATAGCGCGACGACTGGGCATCAAACCCAACATAGGCATACGCATCAAGCTCTCCAGCAGCGGCAGCGGAAAATGGGAAGAGAGTGGGGGAGACCGAAGTAAGTTCGGACTCAACACCAGCGAACTCTTCACCGCCCTCGACTATCTCAAAGAGAACGACATGGTCGACTGCCTCAAGCTTATCCATTTCCACATCGGCAGCCAGGTGACCATGATTCGCCGCATCAAGAACGCCCTGCGCGAGGCAGCCCAGTTCTATGTGCAGCTGTGCAAGATGGGCTATGACATTGAGCTGGTCGACATCGGAGGCGGGCTCGGAGTGGACTATGATGGAACGCGAAACAGTGCCAGCAGCCACTCGATGAACTACAGCATTCAGGAGTATGTCAACGATGCCGTTTACACCTTTGTCGACGCTAGCAACAAGAACGGGCTCAAGCACCCCAACATCATCAACGAGAGCGGACGCTCGCTCACGGCACACCACTCGGTGCTAGTCCTCGACGTACTCGAGACGGCGGGACTGCCGCAGTGGGACGACGATGTCGACAAGGTAACCCCCGATGATGACGAGCTGGTGCGCGACCTCTATGAGATTTGGGACAAAATCAACCAGACCCGACTCATCGAGTACTGGCACGACGCCCTTCAAATCCGCGAGGAGGCACTCGATCGATTCAGCTTGGGACTGATCGACCTGCGTACGCGAGCACTGGTAGAAAAATTGTTCTGGAGCGTGGCCCGCGATGTCAACGACATCGTCTCAAACATGAAGCACGCACCCGAAGAACTGCGTGCCGTCACTAAGATGCTCCCCGAGAAGTACTTCTGCAACTTCTCCCTCTTCCAGTCACTGCCCGACTCATGGGCCATCGACCAGGTATTCCCCGTCGTGCCCCTGCAGCGGCTGGGTGAGCGTCCCGACCGACTGGCGACTATCCAGGATATCACCTGTGACAGTGACGGAAAGATGGCCAACTTCATCTCGCAGCAAGGTGTGGCGCACTCCCTGCCCGTACACCGCATCAAACCCGGTGAACACTACTATCTGGGCGTCTTCCTGGTTGGTGCCTATCAGGAAATCCTCGGTGACCTCCACAACCTCTTCGGAGATACCAACGCAGTCCACATCGATGTCTACAAGGACCACTATGAGATTGACCAAGTGATTGACGGAGAGACCGTTGCCGAGGTTCTAGACTATGTCCAGTTCAGCCCCAAGCAGCTCGTGCGCAACGTCGAGTCCTGGGTCAACGAGTCAGTCCGAGCTGGCAGAATCACCAGCGAGGAGGGCAACGACTTCGTCCGCAACTATCGCTCTGGCCTCTACGGATACACCTACCTAGAGAAAGACTGATTCTTAAACCGCCCTTCGCGCTAATAGCCCATTTCATTGGCAGACTATCTGAGTCCTCCCCTAAGCTAGGGGAAGTGCCACGCAGTGCCGGAGGAGTGTGTGTCACCGCCAGCCGGTCTAACACACACGCCGAAGGATACTGTTCAGAGGACAACAGGTATAGAGTTCCCCAAATAATTCATCCAACGGGTTAAAACACATAACTGTTCAGCGATTCACCAAAACTTCTCCTACCCTTTAAGGGGAGGGGAAGTTGAGGAGATTTTTTAGAATCGCTACCATGTAATACTTTTCTACAGTGTTGATATTGAGCATATTGCGATGATCGTTTCTTTTGTGTTCATGTGGCATCGTGTTACCTCTGTTTATTTCTTGGGCTTGACCTAAGTGGGGGACTGAACAGTTACTAAAACACACTTTTTTCAAAAAAGTGCTAAAAAATTTGCGTGGTTCGGAAAATGGCAGTACCTTTGCAACGCTTTTCGGAAATCTTGTGCAAGCCGAACGCAATGCAAAGCTTGCTTTAGCATTGCAGAGGCGCAGCCAAGATTATTTAAATCTTGTGCAAGCCGAACGCAATGCAAAGCTTGCTTTAGCATTGCAGAGGCGCAGCCAAGATTATTTAAATCTTGTGCAAGCCGAACGCAATGCAAAGCTTGCTTTAGCATTGCAGAGGCGCA
>JAEEJI010000167.1 GCA_016281825.1 Muribaculaceae bacterium
TCCTCCCCTAAGCTAGGGGAGGTGTCGCGAAGCGACGGAGGAGTGTGTTGTTACTGCTTGGTTGGGCAACACACGCCCCCGCCCTTCGGGCACCCCCTCTAACTTAGAGGGGGAGTTGCTAACGCAGTGATTATCAATATATAATTTCGTCGAACTCACGTTATTTTATTCTAATATTTTGTTGGTTTAAAAAACATATTAACTTTGCACATTGAATAACAATCAAGCTATATAAATCATGAATGCAATGGAACTCAATGCTCAGATTTGGCGCGACATCGCCGAGATTGCCGATGACGAGGCGTTAGCGACACCTCGGTATGTGACCACACTGACTACCTCGCTGAAAGCGAGCACCTTGCTGAGACGACCCAAAATGCCTAAATGCTCGCTTTCAGCGAGGATGATAGTACTCATTATGCCCGAAGGTGTCGCTGCGCTCCACCCTCGGTTACTCAAACCAGTCGCTTTCAGCGACAAATCTAACATTGGGAAGAACTGGTATATAATTCCCTTTGTTTTTTGATTAGGATTACATGGTTTGGGATTATTTTGTAACTTTGCACCATGATTACTGTATTGAGTAGATGATGAACAGATTGTTGACTTTCTTGATATGCTGCCTGGTGGGCGCTACGGCTGGTTTTGCACAAGGCGTTGGGGCGGAAGACTATTTGGAGTTCCTGTACCAATACATGCCGTTGCCTGATCGGACAGATTATACGCGGGCGTTCTATGAGCGGAATGTGGCATTGTCGCTGCAAGCGCGGCGCGAGATGCCCTGGGGCGACCAAGTGCCCGAGCGCGAGTTCCGCCACTTTGTGGTGCCCGTGCGCGTCAACAATGAGCATCTGGACAACAGCCGTGAAGTGTTCTACCATGCTCTCAAACCACGTGTCGAGGGTCTGTCGATGAGCGATGCTGTGCTCGAGGTGAACCACTGGTGCCACGAACATGTGACTTACCGCCCGAGCGATGCCCGAACGAGCAGTCCGCTCGCCACAGTGCGCACCGCCTATGGCCGTTGCGGCGAGGAGTCCACCCTGCTGGTGGCTGCCCTGCGGTCGGTGGGCATCCCGGCACGACAGGTCTATACGCCGCGCTGGGCGCATACCGATGACAACCATGCCTGGGTAGAGGCGTGGGCCGACGGTGCCTGGCATTTCTTGGGAGCCTGCGAACCTGAGCCCATTCTGGACCTGGGGTGGTTCAACGAGAGCGCTAGCCGCGCCATGCTCATGCACACCAAGGTGTTCGGCCGGTATGACGGACCCGAGGAGGTGGTGAGTCAAACCGACTGCTACACCGAGATCAATGTCACCAACAACTATGCCCCCACTGCCCGCATCGATGTCTATGTGAACGACCCGCAGGGCCACCCTGCCGAGGGGGCGCTGGTCGAGTTCAAGCTGTATAACTACGCCGAGTTCTACACCATGGCAATGAAGGCTACCGACAACAAGGGACACACCTGGCTCACCGCCGGACGTGGCGACCTACTGGTGTGGGCATCAAAGGATGGGCAGATGGGCGTCAGACGTGTTTCGGTAGGAAAAGACGCGATGGTGACCGTCACCCTGGGCAAGGATGCTTTGCCCGAGGCTTGCGCTATCGATGTGACCCCTCCTACGGCCAGCGGACAATTGCCTGTGGTCAGCGACGAGCAACGCCAAGAGAACAACCGCCGCCTGGCGGTGGAGGACAGCATCCGCCATGCCTATGAGGCAACGATGCCCGTCGAAGCGTGGCGTGGCAACCATAAGACCATCCAGCGCTTCCTCAAAGAAGCCCCCAACAAGCTGATGGCGGAACGGCTGCTCGGCGTCATCTCAGAGAAAGACCTCCGCGACATTGAGTTGGACGTTCTCAAGGACAACCAAGTGTCGAAGGTTGATACTAATGACATCTACCTGCGCTATGTGCTCAACCCGCGCGTAGAGAACGAGTGGCTCACGCCCTACAAAGCCCCGCTGCGTCAATTGCTTGCCGACGTGACGAGTCCGTCCGCCCTAATCAAATGGTGCGAACAAAACATCACCCTTGAGCGGGAGTGGCGCTCAGACGACGGCTACCTGCATAGTTCAAACCCGCAACACCTGCGCATGGAGCCGATGAGCGTGTTCCGCGAGGGCAAGACCGATGAACTGGGCCGCAACATCTTCTTTGTCTCGGCAGCACGCAGTCTGAGCTGGCCTGCCCGCATCAACGAGGTGGACGGCCGCCTACAGTATTACCAAAAAGGCCATTGGCACGACGTTAACTTCGGCAAACAACAAGCTAAGGCCGCCGCACCCACCCGAAAGCTCTCGCTAGGCTACAACCTCAAGTCGCCCTATATCGATGACCCGAAATACTATATCCACTTCACCTTGAGCCGTATTGTTGACGGACGGCTGCAATTGCTCACCTATCCCGAGGAAGCCACATGGAGCAGCGACTTTGAGAAGGGGGTCCAGCTGGAGCCGGGCGAGTATCTGCTCACCACCGGCACGCGCATGGCCAACGGCAAGGTGCTCACCCACTTGACCCGGTTCAAGGTTGACAAGTATGACAAGCTGCTGTTCCTGACCATGCGCGAGAGCGAGGAGGATGTGCAGGTTATCGGCAGTCTGAATGCCGAGAACATCTACCACGACCTGGTCGAGGACGCAGACAAGAGCCTGCTTGCTGCCGTGGGCCGCGGCTATTATATCGTGGGCATCGTGGCACCTAACCATGAGCCTACCAACCACACCTTGCGCGACATCGCCGCCTGCAGGCAGGGCTTCGAGGACTGGGGACGCAAGATGGTGCTCCTTTTCGAGAACGAGGATGCCGCCCAGCGATTCAACCGCGATGAGTTCGCCGGCCTGCCCTCTACCATCGTATGGGGCATCGACAAGGACGGCAAAGTGCTGCAAGAGATCCGCGAAAACATGAAGTTGACCAGCAACGCTTTGCCGCTATTTGTGGTGTGCGACTCGTTTAACCGTGTGGTTCACGTCCAACAGGGCTATACCATCAACCTGGGCGAGCAATTGCTCAAGGTAATCAAGAAGTTGTAGTTTTTTATCACGAATTTTCGATTGCTCGAATAATCGAATGCTCGAAACTATCTAGACTATGAGACGACTCTTTTTATTATCAATTTTTGTGGCAGCAGGGGTGCTGTCGCTGTCGGCGCAACATAAGACGCTGCGAGAGTGGGGATTCCCGACAGGGATTTTTGAGACAGGGAAGTATAACGCCATCACCGACGTGCCCGGTGTGACCGTGGGCCACGTCACCTGCATCGAGGGCGACAGCATCCGCACAGGCGTGACCGCCATCGTGCCGCACCAGGGCGACATCTTCCGCAACAAGGTGCCCGCCGCCATCTATGTGGGTAATGGGTTCGGCAAATTGGCTGGCGTGACTCAGGTGCGTGAGTTAGGCAATATCGAGACACCCGTCATTTTGACAAACACCCTTAGTGTGGCAGCAGGCATTGAGGGGGCGGTTCGCTACACCCTGATGCAACCCGGTCATGAACGGGAGAACTCTGTGAACGCCATCGTGGGTGAGACCAACGACGGCCGCCTAAACAAGATTCGTCAGATGCGCGTGACGCCACAAATGGTGATTGATGCCATCGAGCGCGCGCACGGCGGCCCCGTGGAGCAAGGCAATGTGGGTGCCGGGACAGGCACCATCTGCTTCGGGTTCAAGGGCGGCATTGGCACATCGTCGCGCGTGCTGCCACAGTCGCTGGGCGGCTACACCATCGGTGTGCTGGTACAGACCAACTATGGCGGCATTCTGGAGATTGATGGTGTGCAGGTGGGGCAAAAACTGCAGAAACACGACTTCATCAACCATGTTCGTAAGACTGAAAACGTCGACGGATCGTGCATGATGGTAGTCATCACCGATGCCCCGCTCGACTCGCGCAACCTGGAGCGTGTTGCCAAGCGGGCCATGATGGGTATGGCAAAGACCGGCGGCATCGCCTCAAATGGCAGCGGGGACTATGTGATTGCCCTATCGGTGGCACCCGAAAATCTGATTCCCGACAAGGCAAAAACAGTCACCTCGACGGTGCTGGCCAATGGCGAGATGTCATCCATCTTCGCCGCCACCATCGAGGCGACTGCCGAGGCGCTGTGGAACTCACTGTTCATGGCCGACTCGATGACAGGCCGCAACGGCTACCACGTCGATGCCCTCCCCGTCGAGCAAGTCCTGGAAATGCTCCGCAATCGGTAAGGCAAAGTTTTTTTTACAAAAACTCGCACAGAAAACAAAATAATTCGTTGTTTTCTGTGCGAATTTCACTAATTCATCGAACTCAAGCTAGGAGATGGACTGGAGAATTTGGCGGACGGCGGCGGGGTCGGTGATGCCGGTTCCTGACGAACAGGAGGCATGGATTTCATGGCAACCTGTATGGTCGAGGATGGTGCGCGCATTGTCGGTAGTGACTCCGCCACCGGGCATGATGATGATGCGGCCCGCAGCCTGCTCGTTGAGTCGGCGCAACAGGTCAACGCCTTGCTGGGCCTTGGGTTGGTGCCCTGAGGTGAGGATGCGCTTACAGCCCATGTCGATGATCTGCTCCAGTGCAGTGTACGGGTCGCGGCACCGGTCAATGGCACGGTGAAAAGTCACCGGCAAGCCATGAGCGGCATCCATCATGCGCCGCATGGCGGGCACATCGATGTCGCCGTCGGGCGTGAGGGCACCACAGACGATGCCATCGCACCAAGGCAGGGCAGCCTCGATGTCGCGTACCATCACCTCCACCTCATGAGCGGTGTAGACAAAACTACCCTCGCGCAAGCGGATAAGCGGATGAACGCGCAAGTCGGGGAACCGACTCCTCACATGCTGCAATAGTCCTATCGACGGGGTCACGCCTCCGAGTGATAGCGCCGAACACAGCTCAATGCGCTCTGCCCCACCCCTAACAGCCTCCTCCACACTGGCCAGGTTACCACAACAAACTTCTAATATTGCCATTGAATCAAGTGTTTGGTTTTCGTCATGCAAAAATAATAAAGTTTTTCCTTATGAACAAATTTAGGTAGGCTCATCACACATCATGCGACCAAATAATGATTTTTTGCGCCAAAAATTCTCCATCAGTCGGAAAACATGCAGTACCTTTGCAAAAAATATAAAGCTATGACAACAATCCGCAACACTTTGCTCACCGCGCTGGTTATGCTCATCACTGCATCGGCAGTGGCACAAGAGAAACTGGCCGTGTTTTCAGACCCACACCTGCTGAGCTCCGCCCTCGTGTCCAACCCTGGCCAGTCCTATTTCGACGACCTGGCAGCCAACAACAAGATGATCGACCTGGGTCCACAAGTGATGCAAGCCCTTGTCGACACCTTGCTCGCCATCCATCCGACGGCCGTGCTTGTGCCTGGTGACCTTACCAAGGAAGGCGAGTCCCGCAGCCATGCCGACATGAATGGCTTCTTGGGGCAACTGCGCGAAGCTGGCATCAAGGTGTTTATCATACCTGGCAACCACGATGTGAACAACAGCAACGCGGTAGGCTACTATGGAGACTATGTCCGTCCCGAGAACACGTTGAACAGCCTTCGGTTTGCCGTCCGATATGCCGACATGGGCTATAACCAGGCACTGGAGCGTGACGCCAACTCGCTCAGTTATCTGGCCGAGCCCATCGATGGGGTGTGGCTGATAGCCGTCGACGACAGCCGTTGCAAGGAGCGCGACAGTGACCGCTCAATCGATGCTAATGGCATCCCCGACGTGACACTGCAATGGATCCTTGCCAAAGCCGACCAAGGCCAGGCATTGGGCAAACAAGTGATCATGATGATGCATCATCAACTGGTTGAGCACTTTGACGACCAAGACAATCTGGTGGGCGATGCAACTGTTGTCGATGCTCCCAACCTGCAGCAGCAGTTCATTGAGCACGGCATCAAGATGGTGCTCACCGGCCACATGCACTTTGGCAACATCACCACACAGTTTAATGACGCCCGTACCGACTCGCTGGTAGAAATCACCACTGGTTCGACCCTCACCTACCCTTGCCAGTTCCGTACCATCGATGTTGCGCCCGACCGTGGCACATTCAGCGTCAACACATGCGTCCTAGAGCACATTGAGGGCATTCCCGACTTCCAGGAATATGCCTTAAATCGTTTCAAGAACAGCACACGTCCCATTGTGGCGAGTCTCGTATACCACTCATGGGACGATCTGATGGCTGCCATCAACCAGTATAGTGACTACTTCGGTGAAGTCAATTTCACCCAAGAGCAAGCCACCGACGCCATCTACAATGCGTTCCACGATGACATTGAGCGCGTCATGGTGGCAATGGCGCAGGGTAATGAACCCACCCGCGACATCCAAGGCTTGCCGGGTAGCATATACAACAAGGTTGGTACACTGGTCGACGAATTACTACCCAACCTCAATTTCTTTGCACGCCTGATTGTCGTGCCGATGATTCGCAACCAACTTGAGAGCATGATTGGCAAAGCACTGGACAGTATACTGTCTGACTGCAACGGCTATGGCACTTCCCTAGCCCATGTCACCAATGACCTGACCCCCACCCTGCGATTTGCCCCCATCGCACAGGCACTGCTGGGCGACATCAATTTAGACGGCATTGTCGATGTGAGCGATGTCAACATTATCATCAACATCATGCTAGGAAAGGCACAAGCTAGCAACTACACGGGCATATCGGACCTTAATGGCGACGGCTCAGTTGATGTGAGCGACGTGAACGCCGTCATCAACATCATGCTGGGGAAATAGACCGCAATGCTGGTAGTGGGTACAATAAACTCTTACCAGATGGGCAACTTATAGCCAATCGTGATGGTAAACGTTCTGCTTTTTCCCGATTTCGATTTGCCAGGTATGTGCTCACCATAGATTGGTTCAGGATATGTGTCATAGGTCCGGTGGTTCTTGGTGCTGATGCCTTGCTTGTACATCGCTTCGATGGAAAATCGGTTAAAATGCCACGCAA
>JAEEJI010000168.1 GCA_016281825.1 Muribaculaceae bacterium
CAGGTGCCATCGGGCATCGAGGGAGTCAACGCCAGCGACGTGGTCATGCAGGTGATTGAGTCGGTCGAGCAGGGTGGGGCGACCGTGCGACGCCGCGTCCTGGAGCACATCGCGTTGCGCGTTGCCGAGTCGGCAGCCATCGCATCGGGACGCCGACTGACACAAGACGAGATGAACAAACTCGTGTCAGACTTGCTGCGCACGGGCAACCCTAACTACACTCCCGACGGAAACACCATCATCAGTGTCATCCCGACAGAACAAATCTATCGACTCTTCTGATCCATGCTTGATATCCAACCCATTGTGCGGGACAATGACCGCTATAATTTGCACGGACACACACAATTCTGCGATGGTCATGCCGACATGGAAGACTTTGTGCGCCAGGCTATCGCCGAGGGCTTCACGCACTATGGTTTCACCCCCCATGCCCCTACCACCGCCGAGTCGCCCGTCAACATGACGCGTGAGGCCATGCCGCAGTACTTCGCCGAAGTCGTCCGTCTACGACAGGTCTATGGCAAACAGATTGAGATACTTGCCGGACTGGAGATAGACTATATCGACGGCTTCGGCCCTGATGACCCTTATTTCGTGTCGTTGCCGCTGGACTTCAGCATCGGCTCGGTGCACTTCATTCCCTCGGTTCGTGACGAGAACGAATGGGTAGACATCGACGGGCGCTTTGAGAACTTTAAGAAGAAAGTTCCACAATACTTTGACGGTGACATCGAGTGGGTGGTGCGCACCTTTTTCCGTCAGATGACGCGCATGGTTGAGCGAGGCGGGTTTGACATCGTGGGACACTTAGACAAGATTGGTCACAACGCATCGATGTACCGCCCGGGCATTGACACCGAGTCTTGGTACGACACCTTGGTGCACGACCTAGTGGATGCCATCATGGATCATCACTATATTATCGAGGTGAACACCAAGGCATGGACACAGCACCGCCGATTTTTTCCCAATGAACGGTATTTCGAATTGCTGCGTCGCTATCAGGCCCCGGTCATCTTTAATAGTGATGCACATTATCCTCACCTCATCAACGCCGGGCGCGACGTGGCAATCCGATTGTTTAATGCATAATGTTTAAGTAAACGACCAGACAAGTAAACGAAGGTGGGGGTGACTTTCCCATGTCGCCCGCAAATAAATAGGATAATATTCTGTTGTTAAGATGTTTGTTACCATCGCCTATTGCGGGCGACATAGGGATGTCGTCCCTACAAATTCTGTATTTATTAGCTTGGGGTCAACAAGTATTAAGTTCCTATAAGAAACTACCGAATTCAGTTGTTTTTAGACAAAAATTTGTCCGTTTCACAAAATAGTATTTATTTAGCGGTCGCAATCTAACAAACAAGCATGGCAAAGAAGAAATTTACAATAGAATATGCTCTGGGACATACCTCTCCCAGTCGACTATGGAACCACTTGCAGTCTGATACGGGCTTGGAAGGATGGTTTGCCGATAGGGTAGACCAAGATGAGAAAGATTACACTTTCTATTGGGGTGAAGCACAGCAACAGGCATCGCTCGTCTCGATGCGACGGGATGTGTATGTGCGATATCGCTGGTGGGATGACGAGCCTCACGCATTTTTCGAAATGCGCATCAGCAAGAGCGAGTTAACGGACGTGACCACACTCACCATTACCGACTTTGCCTCCGACACCGACGAACAGGACGAACTCACCGACCTCTGGGACCAGCAGGTCGACAGCCTGAAACGTACACTGGGTATCAATTGAGGAGTTAAGGAGTTAATAAGTTAAGAAGTTAATAAGTTAAGAAATCTTGCGTCTTGCTTCTCGTTTCTTGCTTCTAGAATAAAGAATTAAGAATTGAGTTTTTTTCGGTTAGCTGGCCTGTAGTTCGCAAGAAATGCTTAATTTTGCAGCGCAAAATTGAGCGACACCCATGCCACGCATCAAAAGAATAGACACATTCATGCTGCAGACCTTCCTGCCGCAGTTCGCGATGACCTTCCTCATCTGCCTCTTCATCGTCATGATGGAGTTCTTGTGGAAGTATATCGATGAAATGGTGGGGAAGGGGTTGAGCGTTGATGTCGTGGCCGAACTGTTCTTCTATGCAGCTCTGTCCTTGACACCTCTGGCGTTACCGCTTGCCGTGTTGCTCGCCTCGCTGATGACGTTCGGCAACCTAGGCGAGCATGTCGAACTTACTGCGATGAAGTCCAGCGGCATCTCGCTGATGCGCGTGATGGCGCCCCTCGCCGCACTGATGGTGCTGGTAGTGTGCGGCGCGTTCTATTTTGCGAACAATGTGGTGCCTTTTTCTCAGGTCAAGATGTGGACCCTGCTTTATTCCATGCGGCAGAAGACTCCGACACTCGATATTCCTGAAGGCACCGTGTTCACCCAAATTCCGGGCTATAACTTGTATGTCAAGCAAAAGGACGAGTCGAACGATATGCTCTACAACCTGCTCATTTACGATGTCAGTCAGGGCACGGGCAATCCGCGCATTATCGCTGCTGACTCGGGGCGAATGAGTTTCACCGAAGACTACCAACATCTGGTGCTGAACCTTTACCAAGGCGCGTGGTACGAGGACATGCGGTCCACAGGCGGACGAATGGGGCAGAACCTGTTCCGACGAGAGTCGTTCCACGACAAGGAAATCATGATTCCTTATGACAACACCTTCACGCGTATGGATGACGAGTCCATGAGGTCACAGTATGTGGGCAAGAACATCGCCGAGCTGCAGCATACCATCGACTCGGTGCAACTACGGGTCGACTCGGTGGGCAAGGAGATAACCCGTGACATGCGAGCTAGGGCGGTGATAGGTGTTCCCACACGTCACATCGTGGTAAGGGACAACAAGACGGCTCTTGAATTGGTGCCGCCAGTCAAAGCGGCGCGTCAGATAAACTTCGACTCAATTGTGGCTCAACTGCCATTGGGCGAACAGATGCAACTGGTTGATCAAGCGATGTTTTACACGCAAAACCAAAAGCAAGACTTTATGTTCCGCGGCTATGCGTTGAACGATGATAATTTCGTCATCCGCCGCCACAACATCGAACTGTTTAAGAAATTCACACTCTCACTGGCTTGCCTGGTTTTTTTCTTCATCGGTGCACCGCTAGGAGCCATCATCCGCAAGGGCGGACTTGGCACACCCATCGTGGTCTCGGTGATGATGTTCATCGTCTACTATGTCTTCGACAACTCGGGTTACAAACTGGCTCGCGACGGCCGTTGGCCTGTGTGGCAGGGAATGTGGCTCAGCACTGCTGTTCTGGCGCCGCTGGGCGCGTTCCTCACCAAGAAAGCCGTCGAGGACTCGGCAGTATTCAATCCCGATGCATACATCAGTTTCTTCCGCCGCATCACGGGGCTGCACCAGGAGCGCAAGTTGGCACTCAAGGAGGTCATCATAGACGAGGTGGATCGTGATGCCACCATCCTCCAGATTGACGCGCTGAAGCAGCTGTGCAGAGAATTCCTCGACAAATACCCCGGACGACAGAAATACTTGGATTATTGGCAGTATGGTTATGAAAAACCAATGTTGCGGCAGTTGGCACAGGATGTTGACGCGTTGGTCGACAACCTTGCGAACTCACGTGACCAGCAGGTTCTCAGCAAGGCCGAGGAACTCCCTGTCATCCGCCAATTGCTCACCTACCATCCTACCAACTATCCCAAGTTGGGCATGGCCATCGCCATCCTCTTCCCCGTGGGACTCGCGGGTTATCTTGTGGGCTTGCGCCACCAGCGCATCCTCAAGCGTGATATCGCTCAGGCTATCAATACCTGCGACCAACTCACACAACTATTGAAATAATGGAAGTCGTTGCAGCGGTCATAGAGCATGATGGCGAAATCCTCTGCATGCAGAGGGGGGAGTCGCGATACCCCTACACGTCGCATCGCTGGGAATTCCCGGGCGGCAAGGTCGAAGTGGGGGAGACCCAACAGCAAGCCTTGCACCGCGAATTGCTCGAGGAGATGGATTACGAGGTCGAGGTGGGGGAACATCTCATCACTGTCACGCACCACTATCCTGACTTCAACATCACCCTCGCCGCCTATCGCTGCACCGCATGCGACCGACACTTCGTCATGCGTGAACACGCTGCCTACTGCTGGCTACCAACCGAACAACTGCTCAATCTTGACTGGTGTGCCGCCGACCTCCCCATAGCCAAAGAATTGCTCACTAATGACAGGCAATCCAAAAATAATCATTAACTTTGCCTCGATTTTTCAATCAAGAACAAAATGGACCAAGCATTAAAGAAGAAATTACAAGATGACCCGAATGGGTTGATGACCTATGAATACATCGCCAACCACATGGGACAGGTGGATGACATCATGAGCGAACTGATTGAGAACATCATCGATGTCGACCGGTCGGGGCAGTTTGTGGTGAGCACGGCACGCTATCTGCACGCCATCGACCGCGAAAAGTATGCCCAGAACATCGACATGCTCATCAAAGCAGCTATTACCAAGGATCGAGAGCGTGCCTACCTGCCAGACTTAGCCGCCACCATCTGGGGCAATGACTATCAGGGTAGAGCGCAAGAGCTTTCCGCTACCGACGACAATTTCCGACGCATCTACAAACGCCTCTATCCCAACGGAATTTAGTCAAAGACGAATAGAATCCAATAGAATTCGTGTAATTCGTGATAAAAAAACAATCGTGAAAATGAAGAAAGTTTATATCATCTTGGCGCTGGTCGCCATCGTGGGCATGGCATGCTCCATGACCAACAAGAAGAAAACAACCCGTAAAAAAACCGTTAAAACTGAAAAAACTGTGGCACCTACCGATACACTCACCCAGGTCGAACTGAAGACCTCTCTGGGCGACATTATCGTCGCACTCTACAACGAGACCCCGAAACATCGTGACAACTTCGTCAAGCTGGTGAACGAGGGCTATTACAACGGCGTGCTGTTTCACCGCGTCATCAAGGACTTCATGATCCAGACCGGTGACGGCAAGTCAAAGACTGCCACGCCCGGACAGATGCTGGGTGACGGCGACCCGGGCTACACGATTCCCGCCGAGTTTGTTTATCCCAAGTATTTCCACAAACGAGGCGCACTTGCCGCAGCCCGCACGGGCGACCAGGTGAACCCTGAGCGTGCCAGCAGTGGCAGCCAGTTCTACATTGTCACCGGCAAGAGCTACACCGCCGACGAACTCACGCAAATGGAGTCACGTCTGGGCGAAGGGAAGAAGCAAGGCATCTGGCAGCAGAAAGTGATGCAGCATCGCGATGAGATTATGCAGATGCAAAACGCACAGGATGAGGCAGGCCTAAACCAACTGCAGAGCCAGCTTATCGCCGAACTTGAGGCTGAGTACGCTAAAGACCCATTCACGCTCACTGAAGCTCAACGCCAGGCCTACACGACCATCGGCGGAACACCGCACCTCGACGGCCAGTACACCGTCTTTGGCGAAGTCATCAAGGGCATGGAGGTGGTCGATGCCATCCAGAATGTCAAGACTGGCGCCAATGACCGGCCCGTAGAAGACGTCAAGGTCATCTCGGCCCGCGTCATCAAGAAATAACACACCTTCCACCCTCCACTGTGATAGGCTTTACTCGACATCGGCTTAACAATGGGTTGACCTTGTTGCACCACCATGACGCAGCAACACGGATGGTGGCGGTCAACTTGCTATACAATGTAGGTTCGAGCGACGAACAAGTGCCCTTGACTGGACTTGCCCATCTACTTGAGCACTTGATGTTTACGGGCTCAGAGCATGTAGCTAGTTTTGACCAGGAGCTACAAGCGGCGGGTGGCGAAAGCAATGCGTGGACGAGCGTTGATTCCACCAACTACTATAACGTGTTGCCGGCACAAAACTTGGAAACCGCGCTGTGGCTCGAAAGCGACCGCTTGCAAGGTCTCACGCTGAGCGACGAGAGCATCACGACCCAGAAGAGTGTCGTCATCGAGGAGTTCAAGCAACGATGCCTCAATGCCCCCTATGGCGACCTCAGCCACCTCATCAGCCGCCTCGCCTACACCCGTCACCCTTATCAATGGCCACCCATTGGCCGCACCGTCGAGGATGTTGAGGCAGCCACCACCAACGATGTACGGCGGTTCCATGACGCCCATTATGCCGTGAACAATGCGATTTTGTGCATCTCGGGCAATGTCACACTAGAACGCGCTCTTGAAACCGTGAACAAATGGTTTGGCGACATTGAGCCGCATTCGATATCACCACGCGCACATGCCGAGGAACCCAAACAAACCGTGGCAAGACAGCTCGAAGTGCAACGCGAAGTTCCACAGACCATCATCTGCCGAGCCTATCAGATGCCTGGCCGTACTGACTCGCTATTTCCAGCCTGCGACGTGCTCAGCGATGTGTTGAGCAACGGTAAGTCGGCTCGTTTCTACCAGAACGTCATGCTCACCACCGGACTGTTTACCGAACTAGATGCCTCGGTGGGTGGCACCCTTGACTGCGGATTGTTCTATGTACGCGCTAAACTGATGCCCAATGCCACCGTGCAGCAGGCGCAGGAGGCCATTGACAACGAACTGAACCGGCTGTTGCGCGAAGGCATCACCCAGTATGAGGTGGAGAAATGTGTGAACAAACACATCGCCACTGAGCGCTTTGAGAACCTGGGCTACCTGCAGCAAGCTATGCGGCTGTGTCTCTACGAACAATTGGGCGATGCTGCACTCATTAACCATGAGGAGAATCATTACCGCGCACTCACGCCTGATGATATCATGACCGCAGCGCGCCAACTGCTGCAACCCACCAATTGCTCCACACTCATCTATTCAAAAGCATAATTGAGTCAAAGTGGAGATCAAACTGCCGGACAATATCGACCTTGACAATGCGGAGTTCCAGAATGTTTGGAACCTGATTCAGCACACCCACCAGTCGGTATTCCTTACCGGCAAGGCGGGCACGGGCAAGAGCACGTTCCTGAAGTATATCTGCGCAACGACTCGCAAGAAATATGTGGTGCTTGCACCCACAGGCATCGCCGCAGTCAATGTGGGCGGTCAGACGCTGCACTCGTTTTTCAAAATTCCCTTCCGACCGTTGCTGGCCGATGACCCTGATTTCTCAGCGCTCCAGATACGCAAGACGTTGCGCTACACCAAGGAAAAAGTCAAACTTATCCGCGAACTGGACCTCATCATCATCGACGAGATCTCGATGGTGCGCGCCGACATCATTGACTTCGTAGACAAGGTGCTGCGCAACTACTCGGGCAACATGCGCGAACCCTTTGGCGGCAAGCAGTTGCTCTTTGTGGGCGACATCTTCCAATTGGAGCCAGTGGTCACGCGCGATATGCGACAGATTCTGCAGCGCGACTACCGTCAATTCTTCTTTTTCAATGCACGAGTGTTTAACGACTTGGGACTGATTCCCATCGAACTACGCAAGATTTACCGTCAGACCAATAGCGACTTTGTGGCTTTGCTAGACCGTGTGCGCATCAACCGTGCTGGACGCGACGACCTGATGCTTCTCAATTCGCGCTACAATCCGCAGTACCGTGACGAGGGATTTGCTGTTACCCTGGCTACTCGTCGCGACACAGTCAACAGCATCAACGACGAGCACATGGCGGCGCTGAAGACACCTGAATATGTCTATGAGGGCGAGATTGAGGGCAACTTTCCCGAAAACGACCTGCCCACCGCGCTGCAGCTGGTGCTGAAAGAGGGAGCCCAGGTCATCTTCATCCGCAATGACAAGGAAGGGCGATGGGTCAACGGCACCATCGGGCGCGTGCAGCGCTTGAGTAACTTGTATGTGTACGTCGAACTGGAGAATGGGGTAGTGCACCAGGTTGAAGAAGAGACCTGGGAGAATATCCAGTACTCCTACGATGAGAAGAAACAGGCCGTGGTCGAGAACATCCTAGGCTCGTTCAGGCAATTTCCCATCAAACCCGCATGGGCGCTTACCGTACACAAGAGCCAGGGACTCACTTTCAACAATGTGGTCATCGACTTCGCGGGCGGAGCGTTCACCAGCGGCCAGACCTACGTGGCGCTGTCGCGCTGCACGTCGTTGGAGGGCATCACTCTGCTCAAGCCGTTGAGCGAGCGTGACATCATTGTCAACCCGACGGTGGTCGATTTCAGCCGTCGTTTCAATGACCAACGTGCTATCGACGAGGCGATGCGCATGGAACAGGCACGACAACTCTATGTACGTGCCACCCATGCATTTGAACACCAACAATGGCGCGAGAGTGTCGAGTACTTCGCACAGGCCATGGCCATCAACAATCAGTTGCAAAACCCCTCCGTTCAGCGGCTCATCGCCACCAAGCTCGCTAGTTTCAACCGCTTGGTGGATCAGGTAGAAGTATTGCAGCAAGCCGTCGACAGTCAACACCAATTGCTCAAG
>JAEEJI010000015.1 GCA_016281825.1 Muribaculaceae bacterium
CGATGATGAAGGCAAGGTGCTGTGTGTCATTGATTTGGATACTGTGATGCCTAGTTTCGTGTTCTCAGATTATGGTGACTTCTTGCGAACGGCGGCCAACGAGGTGCCTGAGGACTGTGAGCGGCTGCAAGATGTCCGGTTCCGCGAGGATATCTTCGAGGCGTTCACCACGGGCTATATCCATGCCACACGCTCTTTCTTGACGGATGTGGAGCTCGAAATGCTACCCTTCGCCATTCAGTTGTTCCCTTTCATGCAGAGTGTGCGTTTCATGACCGACTATCTCAATGGAGACACCTATTATAAGATAAAATATCCCGACCACAACTTGGTGCGGGCAAGAAACCAACTGACCCTTTACCAGCAAGTTACTGATAAAGAGTCAGTCCACCGCCTCTTCATCGATGCCGTCAAGGAGCAAAGATGAATGTGACAAGGGGCGCGTCCCTACAAGCGAATGTAATTTTTTATAACTAACTAAAAACCACAACATTATGAGAAAGATTTTACTTATTCTTGCGGCTATGCTCACGGTAATGACGGCATGGGCGTACTCTTTACCCGAATATACTTTCAATAGCAGGACCGGTAAGTTGGAGCTCCTCTCTGGCGTATTCAACAAGGACAACAAGTGGGGCGACGATGTGGATCCAAATTCGGTCAAGAGTGTCACCGCAACCAATCAGGTGATGTTTGTTGGCGATTGCTCTGAGTTGTTCTGTGATTTCGACAATTGCATAACCATAAACTTGAATAATGTCAACACAAGCCAGATGACAAGTGCAAGAAAAATGTTTTATGACTTACAAGATTTAACCTCACTCAACATCTCGAGCTGGAATACCAGCAATGTCACCGACATGGGCTGGATGTTCTATTATTGCTGTAACCTTACTACGCTTGATGTCTCGAATTGGAACACCAGCTCGGTGACTGACATGGAAGGACTGTTTTATAGTTGCTATAACTTGACCACGCTCGACGTCTCGAATTGGAATACCGCCAATGTTACCAACATGGACTACCTGTTCAGTGAGTGCCAAATATTGACTTCGCTCGATCTCTCTAGTTGGAACACCGCCAAGGTCACTTCTATGTTAAGTATGTTCGAAAGTTGCTATTACTTGACCACGCTCGACCTCTCGAGTTGGAACACCGCCAAAGTCACTTCTATGGAAAGAATGTTCTTATATTGCGAGAGCTTGACCACGCTCGATCTCTCGGGTTGTAACACTGGCAATGTTACCACCATGAAGCAAATGTTCTACGGCTGCACACACTTGACCACCGTCTTTGCCGGTGACGGTTGGAGTACCGCGAAGGTTACCGTATCTTGGGATATGTTCTATAACTGTACCTCCATAGAGGGCGACATGGGTACGACCTTTGATAGGGACTATACCGACAAGACATATGCCCGCATAGACGGTGGCTCCGCCTGTCCGGGCTACTTCTCCACTAACTTGCCACCCTACACCTACGACAGCACCACTGGTACACTGACGCTTAACCATGGCGTTTTTAACAAGGATAACAAGTGGGGCGACGATGTGGTCGCCAATGCCGTCACTAGTGTCACTGCCACTAATAAAGTAAGTTTTACCGACGATTGCACGGACCTGTTCAAGGGATTCAGCAATTGCACGAGCATGGACTTGAGCAAAGTCAACACCAGCAATGCCACAAGCATGACGGGAATGTTCGAAAACTGCTCAAACCTGACCTCACTCGACCTCTCGAACTGGAACACGGGCCAATTGAATAAAACGAACTATATGTTTAAGTCTTGCACAAGTCTGCAGTCACTCAAGATTTCGAATCTCAATACCTCTCAGGTCTACACAATGTATTGCATGTTCGAAGACTGCTCAAGCCTCGTCGAACTCGACATCTCGGGCTGGGACACCCGCAATAGTACTCAAACATTAAACATGTTCAAAGGCTGTTCGAAGTTGAAAACAATCTATGCCGGTGGCGGCTGGACTGTCCAGTATGTCATAAGCTCTTCTGGAATGTTCGATGGCTGTACATCACTGAAGGGCGGCAAGGGAACTACCTACAACGCAAGTCACACCGATAAGGAATATGCACGCATCGACGGCGGTTCTGACAGCCCAGGATACTTCTCCGACCCGAATGTCGCTCCTGCAATTGAAGTGGTTGTGGGGAACATTAAATTCAATATGGTTGAAGTAGAGGGTAACGAAGAATATGATGTATCCACCTTCTATATTGGTGAGTGCGAGGTCACCGAAGCCTTGTGGCTGGCGGTGATGGGAGGTGAGAACCCAAGCAACTACTGCGGCAACCTGGAGGATAATCTGCCAGTGGAGGGCATCTCATGGAACGACTGCCAAGAGTTCATCACCAAACTGAATGGGATGACTCATCTACAGTTCCGCTTGCCCAATGTAGATGAATGGGTCTGGGCGGCCAAGGGCGGAACCAGGAGTAAAGGCTATACCTACAGCGGCAGCAACAGTATTGATGAGGTGGCTTGGTATAAATACAATTGTAGCAGTAAACAAACCGTGGGCACTAAGATGCACAACGAGCTTGGCATCCACGATATGAGTGGCAATGTGTATGAGATAGTGCAAGAGCATACCGCAGTGTTTGGTGGTGGATGGCATGCCCCAGAGACTAGTTGCACGGTGTATTATTCATGGGGACCAACAGATGAAACCTTTACCGATGATGACACTGGGTTCAGACTTGCTCTCACAAGTGTCTTGAAGTATGGCGACATCAATGGCGACGGCACGGTTGACGTGAGCGATGTTAACATCATCATCAACATCATCCTCGGCAAGGCCCAAGCCAGCGAATACCCAGGCAATGCTGACCTCAACAACGACAACATTGTCGATGTCAGCGACGTCAACGCAGTGATTAACATCATTCTGGGGAAAGGATAATTTCGCCCCCCAGCCCCCCTAAAGAGGGGGGGAGAAAGCTTTAAGCTATAAGCCGTAAGCTATAAGCCATAAGTCCCCCTCTTCAGGGGGGATTTAGGGGGGCGAATCCTTCAGGGGGGATTTAGGGGGGCTCCGGGACTGAGGGGGGCTCGCTTCACTCGGTCTTTACCACGGTGGCGACGGCGCTGAGGATGGCATAGAGCGTCACGGCTGCCATGATCGCCATATAGAGCACGTCACGCACAGTGACCGTGCCGTTCAGGCCCGTGAGCATCGTGCGCCAACTGACGATGCACACCAGCGCGACCATGATATAGATGGCTGTCATAAACCAGCTGCGGTGGTGGCTCGCTGGCAGACGGTTGAGCACACGGCGTGTGAACCAGCGGTTCTCGGTTGCAGGGTAGGCCTCTTTTTTCAGCAGTTCGCCCAACTGCAGGTCATCTTCTTGTATGTCTTCGCGTAGTTTGTTCATATCAATAGGGTGATTTAATCAGTTTTTTGAGATGTTCTTTACCTCGCCGCAGATGTGACTTTACCGTATTCTCGGGCATGTCCATGATTGCGGCAATCTTTTTGACGGGTTGGTCCTCGATGTAGAACAAGGTAATGATGGCTCGCTCCTGTGATCCCAGAGTCTTCAGCGCTTCCTTGATGGTCATACTGGCTTCGATGCCTTCGGCCGAGCGGTCGGTAAGTCCCTCGTCGCTGAACCCCTCGTCCATGCCTTGTGTGGGGTGCTCGCTGCGCTTGTAACTGTAGAACTCGTTATAGGCGATGCGGTAAAGCCAGGTGCAGAAGCTCGACATCCCCTTGAAGTTGCGCACATTCACGTACGCCTTGAGGAACGTCTCTTGTGCCAAGTCATCGGTCAGCGACTCGTTGCCGCCCGTCAGGTTCATCAAGAAGCGGCGCAACTGCGGCTGATAGGCCTCCACCAGCAGGCCAAAGGCCTGCCGGTTGTCAGCCAGTGCGCATTGCGCTATCAGTCGCAGTTCGTCAATCTTCTTCATTGCTTGCTGGGATTGCTGGGAGTTCTGGGATTGCTGGGAGTTCTGGGATTGCTGGGAGAGGCAAAACCAGACTCCTGACAGCTCGCGTCAGCGAGCCCTGACCTCTGACCCCTGACACCTCATTTCTTTCTCCAGGCGTTGATGGCGTCACGCTGGTCTTGGTACTCGATGAAGCCCTTGCCCAGGCCGATGAGCACGAGGATGGCGAAGATGCCCATTAATGCTGTCTCGTGGAACATCAACATCAGTCCCAAGCCTACTGCCACCAGGACAAAGCTGCTGTTGAAGGCGCGCCAGTTCATGCGCGGGGTGCCTACGACGGGCTGCTGTTGAGTTCCGTTCCAGGGGTCGTTCTGCACGCCCAGGGGGGGAGGAACAACTTCACCGTTCTCGTCTACCACAGGTTCGCCCTCGTTCACGGGCACCCCTTCTAGTACCGGTGAACCTTGCACAGGAGGAACAGGGGCGTAGTAGTTGGAGGGAGCGGAGGTATGACCATCAAATACGTAGGGTGGCAGTGGGTAGTTGTTCTCGATTGCCTTCTCCACCATTTTATATTTGCGGCGGCGCTTCAGGTAGTTGAACAGTAGGATGACAAGTATGAGAACTACCAATCCCCAGGTGCAGCAGATGATGGCTTCGGTGGCAACGCGGGCCCAAATCTCTTGCGATTCGATGGCCAGTTGGTGAGTGCCTGGAGTAATCACTTCGCCATCTTCGATGGTTTGGTCAGGATCCTCGTTGATGTTGACGATGGTGTCATCGAGCATCCCCACCAGTTCCTTGATAGACTGTGTCCCATTCAGGCGCACGGTGTCGCCATCGCGAGCAATCAGCAACGTGTCGCCGCGCGTCTCAATCAAGCGTCCAGCCGTCATCGGCATCGAGGCTATCAGCACGGCAGCAATCAATAAAATGTACTTTTTCATCTTTCTATACTTTTAAAATCATTAGACAAAAGAACATAAGAACAAAAAATTCTTCGTGTAATTCGCGGTTCAATTAACTCGTTCTTGATGTTTTCGTGCATTAGACGCAACGAAGGCTAGAAAAAGTTGCAAACGTGATGACAAAATTACGATTTTTTTTTAACTTTGCACCAAATTTTTTTAATACCTATTGATAATGAGACAATTATTACTATCTGCCTTGGCTCTGTTTTTGGTCGTGGGCGTGTGTGCCCAAGAGGCGCAAAAGCGCGAGATGCGCACGGTGTGGGTCGCCACTGTGAGTAATATCGACTGGCCACAGACGCGCGGCACTGGTGCCACCATCATCGCCAAACAAAAAAAGCAATTGACCGATCTGCTCGACGGATTTGAGGCCGCCAACATGAACGCCATCTGCTTGCAGGTGCGCGACATGAGCGACGCCTTCTACCAGTCTAGCTACGAACCCTGGTCAAGTTATATCACCGGCACACGCGGACTGGATCCGGGTTGGGACCCCTTGGCGTTCGCCGTTGAGGAGTGCCACAAGCGCGGTCTCGAGTGCCACGCTTGGGTCAATCCCTACCGCTTCAGCAACAACTACGGCAACGACTGGAACACCCCGCAGGATATCGAGCTGAAGAACTCTGGTCTGCTCATGCAAGTCGACAAATATGTCGTGTTCAATCCTGGCCTAGAGGGGTCGCGACAGCGCGTGGTGAATGTGTGCCGCGAGATGATCGAGAACTACGATATCGACGGCATCATCTTCGATGACTACTTCTACCCTGGTGGCGGAACGCCCACCAACTCGTCGGCTCCCGACTACGAATTGTGGCAGCAGTCGGGCACCACACTCTCGCTGGCCGACTGGCGTCGTGCCAATGTCAACCTGATGGTGCGCAATGTCTATGATATGGTGCAGGAAACCCGCCCGGGTGTGAAGTTCGCCATTGGCCCCGCGGGCGTGGCGGGCACACGCAGCACCTCGGCAGGCGCGCATGGCGTGGACCCGTGCCCCACGGGCAGCGACTGGCAGTA